>CAYFLU010000412.1:0-1518 GCA_964343975.1 uncultured Solibacteraceae bacterium | reverse complement strand
GAAGGCAAGAAGGCGCAGCCGCGCCTCAAGCCGCCGTTCCCGGCCGTGGCCGGGCTCTACGGCTGCCCGACGGCGGTGAACAACGTCGAGACGCTGTGCAACGTGCCGCCGATCATCCAGAACGGCCCGGAGTGGTACGCGTCGCTCGGGCCGGAGAAGAACGGCGGTCCGAAGCTCTACTGCATCAGCGGCCACGTGAAGCGTCCCGGCGTCTACGAAGCCTCGATGCGGACGACGCTCCGCGAGCTGATCTTCGATCCGAAATTCGGCGGCGGCATTCGCGGCGATCACAAGATGAAGTGCGTGATCCCCGGCGGGTCGTCCGTGCCGGTGCTGCTGCCCGACCAGCTTGACGTGCCCGCCAGCTTCGATGGCGTGGCGTCGGCCGGCTCGCTGCTGGGCTCGGCCGGTCTCATCGTGATGGATGAGACGACCTGCATGGTCTGGGCCGCGCAGAATCTCCTGTATTTCTACCGCCACGAGTCATGCGGTAAGTGCACGCCCTGCCGCGAAGGCGGCGACTGGCTCTACAAACTGCTCGTGAAGATCGAGCGCGGTGACGGCGAGATGCGTGATCTCGACCTGCTGCTCTCGGTGGCGGGCAACATCTCGGGGAAGACCCTGTGCGCGTTCGGTGATGCGGCGGCGACGCCGGTGCTCACCACGGTCAAGACCTTCCGCGAGGAATACGAAGCCCACATTCGCGAGGGCCGGTGCACGGTGCCGGCGCCCTGGCGCGCGAGCCATCCGGTGCTCGCGGCTCACTAGAGGGACGTCGGACGCATATGGTGGCCTTCCTCAGCGAACATCGGGACCTGATCGCCCAGCTGGTCCTGATCTTCATCGTCTTCCAGGCGCTGCAGATCTCCGCAGCCGTGCTGGTCTACTTCGAGCGCAAGATCTCGGCGTGGGTGCAGCAGCGGTTCGGTCCGATCCTCGTCGGTCCAGCCGGCACGCTCCAGCCAATCGCCGACGTCGTCAAGCTCATGTTCAAGGAGGAGTTGCGGCCGACGGCGGCCGACAAGTTCCTCTTCTATCTGGCGCCGATTCTGTCGACCACGGCCGCGATCGCGGCGTTTGCGGTCGTGCCGTTCGGCGCGTCGACGACCCTGTTCGGCCTGCTCGACAAGCCGCTCGCGTTGCAGGTCACCGACGTCAACGTCGCGATGCTCGTGATCTTCGCGATCACGTCGATGGGCGTCTATGGCGTCGTGCTCGCCGGGTGGGCGTCCAACAGCAAGTACTCGCTGCTCGGCGCGCTCCGCTCGTCCGCGCAGATGGTGAGCTACGAGCTCTCCTACGGCATGTCGCTCGCCGCCATCGTGATGCTCGCGGGCACCCTGTCGCTGCGCGGGATCGTGGATGCTCAGGCCGGCTACTGGTTTGGGTTCATCCCGAAGTGGTACGTGTTCATCCAGCCGATCGGCTTCTTCATCTTCATGACGGCGGGCGTCGCGGAAACGAACCGCGCGCCGTTCGACTTCCCGGAAGCCGAGCAGGAACTGGTCGCCGGCTATC
>CAYFLU010000411.1:0-1529 GCA_964343975.1 uncultured Solibacteraceae bacterium | reverse complement strand
ACCGTACTTGATGAGCCGACACTCGCGTGGCTCGAATCACGCCTGCATCTGGTCGAACTCGGCCCGCGCACCTCGAACTACCGCGTACTGGACGACGTCCGCGTGAGTGCGGCGGGCGCGAAGGCGCTGGCGGCTGCCGCCGACGCGTGCTGGCACGCGATCCTTGCGAAGGACAGCGCGGCGTTCGGCCGCGCGTTCCGCGAGAGCTTCGACGCGCAGGTCGCCATGTTTCCGCTGATGGTCGACGACGGGATTCGTCACACGATCGCGCGGTATCGCGATCGCGCGCTCGGGTGGAAGCTCTCGGGCGCGGGCGGCGGCGGTTATCTCATTCTCGTGTCGGACACGCCGATTCCCGGCGCGCTCCGCATCACCATCCGGCGGCAGGCTCATGACTTCTGATTCGCGTTCGTCACTCGTCAGCGCGCCGAACGGGCGCAGCTACCTCGCGCCGTTCATCCTCGTCACGAGCCTCTTCTTCCTCTGGGGCCTCGCACACAGCCTGCTCGATGTGCTGAACAAGCACTTCCAGGAGATCCTCGGCGTCACGAAGGCGCAGTCGGGGCTCGTGCAAACGGCGGTGTACGGCGGCTACTTCATCATGGCGATCCCCGCCGGCATGCTGATGAAGAAGGTCGGCTACCGCAACGGCATCATCACCGGCCTGCTGATGTACGCGTTCGGCGCCTTTCTCTTCCTGCCGGCCACGCGCATTCAGACGTTTGCGCCGTTCCTCGGCGCGCTCTTCATCATCGCGATCGGCCTCGCCTGCCTCGAGACTGCGGCCAACCCGTACTCGTCGGTGCTCGGTCCGCCTGACCGCGCGGCACAGCGGTTGAATCTCAGCCAGTCGTTCAACGGCCTCGGCTGGGTCCTCGGACCGATGATCGGGAGCCTCTCGATCTTCGCCGCGCCGACCGGCCCGAATCGCTTCGCCTCACTCGCCGTCCCCTACGTCGGCATCGGCGTCGTCGTCCTCGCTGTGGCCGCGCTGTTCTGGCGTACGCCGCTGCCGGAGATCACGGAAAGCGCGACCGAGGCGGCCGAAGACAGCTACGGCGACCTCTTCGCGCATCCCGTGTTCGTGTTCGCGGTGGTTGCGCAGTTCTTCTACGTAGCGGCACAGACCGGCATCAACAGCTTCTTCATCAACTACGTGGTGGACCTGCTCCATGCGAACGCGAGCCACGCCGTCGCCGGCGGCGGCGTGCTCACGTCGGTCGTCGGCATGGTCGCGAAGGCCAATCCTGGTCTGAATGAGAATGAAGCCCTGTTCAACACGACGGCCGGGTTCCTGCTGTCGCTCGCTGGGATGGGTCTCTTCATGGCGGGCCGGTTTGCCGGCAGCACGCTGATGACCTGGTTCCGGCCGCAGGCGCTGCTGCGCACCTACTCGGCGGTGTGCGTGCTCACGATGGGCGTCGTGGTGCTGGGCGACGGCATGCCGGCCGTCGCGGCGCTCTGCCTCACCTACTTCTTCATGAGCATCATGTTCCCGACGATCTTTGCGCTCGGCCTCGTCGGGCTCA
>CAYFLU010000410.1:0-1538 GCA_964343975.1 uncultured Solibacteraceae bacterium | reverse complement strand
GACACGATCGTCCACGCCGTGACGATGCAGACGGCGACGTTGAACAGCGCGAACACCAACTCGCCGTGATTCGCCGGAAACCAGAGGAGCGGCGAGAGGAACACGAGCGCGTGCGGCGGGTAGTCCACGCTCAGTTTGGGTATTTCGTAGACGTTCGCACCGCCCTGCCAGAGCTGGAGCCAGCGACGGACTTCGAAGAAGGCGTCGGAGCGGCCGGGGTTGTCGGCGATGGCCACACCGGCCACGAGGCAGGTGATCGCCAGGGCGCCCCAGACCCAGATGGCGACGTGAACGTCGTGATGCGGCCGGATCAGCAGACGACGGATCGCTCGTGCTGGTCGATGCCAGATTTTCGGGCGACCCGCCATGTGCGGGAGAATCTTATCGAACTTTTGTTAGCAAATTCACTACTACCGGCAACAGAACGACCCTTACTCCCCGGGCTGCGTCATCTTCATCGGATCGACCCACGCATCGAACTGCTCCGCGGTGAGCAGATTCAGCGCGAGCGCGGCCTCCTTGAGCGTCGTGCCGTCCTTGTGGGCCTTCTTCGCGATCTTGGCGGCGTTGTCGTAGCCGATGTGCGGGTTCAGCGCCGTGACGAGCATCAGGCTCTTGCGGAGGTTTTCCTCGAGCCGCGCCGAGTTCGGCTCGATGCCGACCGCGCAGAACTCGTTGAAGTTGCGGCAGGCGTCGCCGATGAGGCGCAGGGACTGCAGCACGTTGTGGATGATGACCGGCTTGTAGACGTTCAGCTCGAAGTTGCCGGACGCGCCGCCGATGTTCACCGCCACGTCGTTGCCCATCACTTGCGCGCACACCATCGTCATGGCCTCGCACTGCGTGGGGTTGACCTTGCCCGGCATGATGGAGCTGCCGGGCTCGTTTTCGGGAATCACGATTTCGCCGATGCCCGCGCGCGGACCCGAGGCGAGCCAGCGGACGTCATTGGCGATCTTGAAGAGCGCCGTCGCGAGCGACTTCAGCGCGCCGTGGAGGAACACGAGCGGCTCGTGACCGCCGAGGGCGGCGAACTTGTTGGGCGCGCTGACGAAGGGCAGGCCGGTGATCGCGGCGATCTGCCGCGCGGCCTTCACCGCGAAGTCGGGATGCGAGTTGAGGCCCGTGCCGACGGCCGTGCCGCCGAGCGCGAGTTCATAGACCGGCGGCAGCGCCGTCTGCACCGCGCCGAGCGCGATGTCGAGCTGCGCGACCCAGCCGGAGATTTCCTGCCCGAGCGTGAGCGGCGTCGCATCCTGCAGGTGCGTGCGGCCGATCTTCACGATGCTGTCGAACTGCTTCGCCTTCGCCGCGAGCGTGTCGCGCAGCGTGCGCACATGCGGCACGAGGTGCCGCACGACCTGTTCGGCGGCGGCGATGTGCATGGCCGTCGGGAACGTGTCGTTGCTCGACTGACCGCGATTGACGTGGTCATTCGGGTGCACCGGCTTCTTGCTGCCCATGACGCCGCCGGCCATCTCGATCGCGCGATTCGAGATGACTTCATTCGCGTTCATGTTGGTCTGCGTGCCGCTGCC
>CAYFLU010000409.1:0-1548 GCA_964343975.1 uncultured Solibacteraceae bacterium | reverse complement strand
AGCTCGACGCGATCATCAACTCGCTGCAGCTGAGCGGCACGGGCCGGCAGGTGGGCCTCTCATTCAACCTCTCGTCGGACGTGCTGACGACCCTCGGCGCCTTCGCCAGCGAGGCCGGCAAGCAGCTCCACGACGGACCGATGGGCGAGTCGCACGACACGCACCCGGCTCCGAAGGGCCGCAAGCTCTAAGAGCCCAACGCTTGGGCATGACAACGGCCGCCGGTGACCCCGGCGGCCGTTGTCGTGTACGGGCCTGTCTCAGCGGGCAGTCAGGATCAGCTGGTAGTCGAGGCCGATCGGCGAGAGTCCCGGCAGCCGCTTCAGTTCGCCCTGCCAGAAGCGGTACCGGTAGTAGAGGTCGCCATGCTTCGTGCCCGTCGGCGCGGTGACGACGTCGCCGCGCGGAGCAGCGGGGCGTACGACGGGCTCATAGGCCTTCTTCCAGCGTGACGAGCGCGGATACCACCCGAGGATGCGCAGGCCGCGGCGAATGCCGTAGGCGGAACTCTGCGCGATCTTGAGCTCGGCGGCCGTGATCATGCGCCGCAGCGCGGAGGCCGGGAAGAAGTAGATGTGGCCGCTCTTGCTGCGCCCGGGGCGCTGCTCCTCGCGCCAGAACGTCATCAGGTCGCGGATGTCGACGTCGCCATTCGGGATGGAGAGGTAGATGCGGCCGCCCGGCGCGAGCAGGCGCCGGCATTCGCGGAGCACGGCGAGCGGTTCGCGGGCGTGCTCCAGGATGTTGCTCACGTGAATGAAATCGAAGCCGGCCGCGTCGAAGCCAACCGCGGTGAGTTCGCCGGCGCGCACGTCATCGAGGCCGAGTTCGGTGCGGGCGTAGCGTGCCGCCGGCTCGCCGATGTCGACGCCCGAGACGCGCCAGCCGGAGGCCTCGCGGACGCCGTTGAGGAAGAAGCCGGTGGCGCAGCCGACATCGAGAAACCGTCCGCGCGCGTGTCCGCCGAGGTACTTGCGCGCGAAGGCGCGGCCGCGGCCTTCGTATTTCCATCGCGCGAAGTCGAAGTACTCGGCGTCGTAGAAGGCGGCCAGTTCCGCGTCAGTCGGCATCGGCTCGGCGAAGGTCGTGGTGCAGGTGCCGCAGCGCACGAGGTCGTAGCGGGTGCCCGGGGCGAGCGTGATGGGGCAGACGACGGGTTTGTCGGCGGTATCGCCGCAGATGTGGCAGACCGGCGCGGGCACGTGTGCAGCTTATCAGCCCGTGCTCTCGTCAGGCCGCGGGCTGGGTGTGGCGTGGCCGCGGGGGCAGTACAAATGAAAACGGCCGGCAGGGAAGTCCCTGCCGGCCGTTGTGTGTGAACCGCTTCGCGTTAGAACGTGAACTTCGCGAAGAGGCGGATCGAGCGCGGGCCCTGGAAACCGGCCGGCAGCTTGTAGAGCGGGTTCTTACGGCCGGCCGTCGAGCTGGCCGCGTTGAGCGCCGCCATCGTGGCCACCGTGTCGAAACCGTTCGGGTTGGTGAAGAACGCCGGCGCCGGACCCGCGTTGCCCGGGATCGCGGGCAGCACGAGCGCGTCGCGGTAGGGCG
>CAYFLU010000408.1:0-1560 GCA_964343975.1 uncultured Solibacteraceae bacterium | reverse complement strand
CCTATCTGCGCACGCTGGGCCTCGCGGGCCTGGCCGGCACGGAGACGCCGGCGGCCGACGCGGCGGCGAAGTGGCTCGGCGCGGGCGGCGCACGGCTGGTCGCGATGGCCATCACCATCTCGACCTTCGGCTTCCTCGACCTTGCGATTCTCGCACCCACGCGCGTGTACTACGCGATGGCCAACGACGGTGCGTTCTTCCCGTCGCTTGCGCGCCTGCATCCGCGCTTCCAGACGCCCGGCGCGGCCATCATCCTGCAGTCGCTGTGGGCCGTCGTGCTCGTGCTCACCGGCAAGTACGGCGATCTGCTGAACACGGTCGTCTTCGCCGACTGGATCTTCTTCGGCCTCACGGTCGGCGGCCTCTTCCTGCTGCGGCGTTCACTCGGGCGGCCCGACGGCTTCCGCACGCCGGGCTATCCGCTCCTGCCTGCGTTCTTCGTCCTGGTCGCGCTCGCGGTCGTGTACAGCGTTGTGCTCGAGGCGCCGCTCCGCGCGGCGGCCGGCGCCGGGCTGCTGGCACTCGGCATTCCGGTGTATTTCCTCTTCAAGCGCGCCTCCGCGCGCCGGGCGGCGTAGCGTGACGACGATCCTCGCGCCGTACATGCACTGGGCCAAGACGCGGCCGGTCACCGAGTTCGATCTGGCGGCGAGCAACATGCTCGCCTGTTCACTCGAGGACTTGCCGGGCGCCCGCGACGCAATCGAGCTCACGGCGCGCAATGACGAGGGCTACGCGCCGCTCATGGACGCGATCGGGCAGCTGTACGGCGTCGCGCCGGATCGCGTGGTGCATGCCATCGGCTGTTCCGGCGCGAACTTCCTCGTGATGGCGGCGCACCTCACGGCCGGCGACGAGGTCCTGATGGAATGGCCCGGCTACGATCCGATGGCCGGCGCGTGCCGCCTGCTCGGCGCGACCGTGCGCCATTTTGCGCGTCCAGCCGAAACGGGCTTCCGCGCAGATCCGGACACCATCCGTCGCGCGCTGACGCCGCGCACGCGGCTCGTCATTCTCACGTCGCCGCACAACCCGTCGGGCGCCTGGCTCGACCAGGCGACGCTCGAGGCGCTCGATACGCTGGCCGCAGAGACCGGCGTGGCGATCCTCGTCGACGAGGCCTACCTCGATCTGTCGCGGCTCCTCGTTCTGCAGGCGGAGCGCTCGGCCGATGTCCCGCGCGCGGCCACCGTCGGCGGCGGCCATCTCATCTCCACGAGCAGCCTCACGAAGTCCTACGGGCTCAACGGCCTGCGCTGCGGCTGGGCCGTCGTCCCCGACGCGGCCACGGCCAATCGCCTACGTCGCGCCAGAGACGTGATCGACGGCGTCGGCTCGGCGCCGGTCGACCGGCTCGCCACGCTCGCCTTCAGTCATCTGCCTGCGCTCGGCGCGCGGGCGCTCGCCCATGCCCAGTCGCAGCTCAGCGTGGCGCGCGCCTTTCTCGACGCCCACCCCGCACTGGAACTCCGCGTGCCGCTGCAGGCCACCATCACGTTTCCTCGACTCGCCGGCGTCGAGGACGCCGAGGCGTTTGCCACGATGGCGGCGCGCGACTTC
>CAYFLU010000407.1:0-1566 GCA_964343975.1 uncultured Solibacteraceae bacterium | reverse complement strand
CACGCGCGCGCGCGTGTTCTTGAGCGACGCCTGCGCCACGTCGAGGTTCTGCTGCGCGACGCCCCGGTTCTGAATGGCGACGATGAGCTGGAGATAGGCGAGGCGGGTGGTGCGCTCGGTCTGCGCGATCTGCTCGGCGAGGCCGGTGTCGGCGATCTGCTGCTGCCGCGCGGTGGTTTCGAGGGACGTGCGCGCGCTGTCTGTCTTGAAGTTGCGGAGGAGCGGCTGCGTGAACGTGGCCGAAATCGTGGAGCTCAGCTGCGGGTTGAATGTCGAGGTCGCGGTGGTCTCGTTGCGGCCGCCCGACCAGTTGATCTGATACGAGCTGCCGTACCACGGGAGCGCCTGCGAGACGCCGGCCGAGACGCCCAGGCTGCTGCTCGAGACGATCGAGCCGGTCGATTCGATGAAGCTCGACGGGATCTGGTCCTTGGTGTTGCGCTGCAACGCGGAGTTGAGCGTCGGCTTGAAGAGCGCGCGGGCGCGGGCGCTGTCCTGCGCCGCGATGGCCGGCGCGAGTCGGTCGGCTTTGAGGCCCAGGTTGGCCTCGAGCGCCATCTCCACGGCCTGTTGCATCGAGAGACTCAGGCCCGGACCCTGCGGTGCGGATGGTCCGGATCCGGACGGTTTGGCGCTCTGCGCCAGCGTGTCCACGGCGCTGATCGGCCCCGCGGCAAGAACGGCCGTCAGTAGGAGAAACACGGCCCGGCGAATCTTCGGCTGCGACATTTCGTTGTGCTCCACGTTGCTATACTACGTCCCGATTTCGGGACAAGTTCGTCCCGTGTCACGGAAGCCCGGCCCGCCGCTCACCCAGAACGGCGCCGGCCATCCCCAGAGAGTGCAAACCATGCGCCGACTTTTTGCCGTCCTTGGCTGCTGTGCCGTCGCGGGCACCCTGCTCGTCGCTCAATCTCCTTCTCAGGCCGCGCCGCAGACCGCTTCGCAGAGTGCGATGCCCGCCCTCGATGCGGTCCGGAAGGTCGCGCCGGTGCCGCCCGGGACGCCGATGCTGTCGATCGACGGGATCATGCGCGGGCCGAAGCTCGTGGGGAACCCGCCCTCGAACGTGCGCTGGTCGCGTGACGGCGAGACGATCTACTTCTCGTGGCAGAAGCCGGACGACGACCGCGCCGCCACGTGGTCGGTGAAGAAGGACGGCTCGGGGCTGACGAAGATCACCGATCAGCAGGCCCGCGACATCGTGACGCCCGTGACCGGCCGCTGGGATCGCGCCCACAAGCGCGCGCTCTCGGTTGACGGCGGCGACATCGTGATCACCGATCCGGCCGGCGCGCGCAAGGTGTTGATGCGCACCGCGGCCGCCGAGTCGAACCCGCGCTGGGTGCGCAACGACACGGCCATCACCTTCATGCGCGACGGCAACCTCTATCTGCTGTCGCTCACCGGCGGCAGCGATGCGCCCGCACTCGTGCAGCTCACCGACATCACGTCGGGCGGTGCACCGGCGGCGCCGGCGGCCAACGCCGCCGCCGCGGGTCGCGGCGGTCGCGCCGGTGGCGCGGCAGGTGGCGCCGCGGGGACACAGACGGGCGCGCTGACCGA
>CAYFLU010000406.1:0-1593 GCA_964343975.1 uncultured Solibacteraceae bacterium | reverse complement strand
CAGGCACGGGAAGTCGTCCCAGGCCGGCTCGTGAAACTCCAAGGCCTTCATGCGCGTGAGGTCGAGGAACGGCACCGGCGCGTCCCACCGATCGGGATACGCAAACGCGTATTGGATCGGCAACCGCATGTCGGTGATCCCCATTTGCGCGATGATCGACCCGTCCTTCAACTCGACCATCGAATGGACGATGGACTGCGGATGCACGACGACGTGGAGTTGCGCAGCGGGCGCGCCGAACAGCCAGTGCGCCTCGATCACCTCCAGGCCGCCGGCCATGACCAGCACTTCCTTGTTCGCCAGGGCGATGGTCTTGCCCGCCTCGATCGCGCACAGCACGGCGTCGAGGGCGGCCGTACCGGACGATGCACACAACACGATGTCGACGTCGGGATGGGTCGCGATCTCGCAGAGACCTTCGTTGCCGACGCCGCAGTACTCGGCTGGTGACCCACCGAGCGCCGCCCGAAGCGCATCCATGGCCTCGCCCGTCGCCATGGCCACGGCGCGTGGACGGAACTCGAGGATCTGCTTCACCATGGCCGGTACGCTGGTGGCCGCGGCGATCGCGACGACTTCGATGCGGTCGCGATGCGTGCGCGCAACATCCAGGGCACTCGTACCGATCGACCCCGTTGAGCCGAGGATGGCGATTCTCGTCACGCCTCAGACCGTCCGGAGGAAGAAATAGAACACCGGCGCGGCGAACAGCAGCGCATCGATACGATCGAGCACGCCGCCGTGGCCGGGGATGATCGCGCCGCTGTCCTTCATGTCCGCGGCGCGCTTCAGCATGGATTCGAACAGGTCGCCGATGATGCCCGTCATGACAATGCCAACGCCGACGCTGGCGTGCCACCACCACGGGTACGCCGGCAGGAAATAGTGGCCGGCCACGACAAGGAACAGCGGCGCCACGATGAATCCACCGGCGGCGCCCTCACGCGTCTTCTTCGGGCTTCGCAGCGGCGCGAGTGGCGTGCGCCCGAACGTCCGGCCCGCGTAGTACTGCGACGAATCACTCACCGCGACCGTGGCAATCAATAACAGGACCGCTTCGCGGCCCGCCATCGCGTGCACGCCGACCAGGCATCCCAGCGGCAGCCCGATGTAGACCGGCGCGAGCGTGGCCGCCGCGGTGTCGGCCAGCAATGGAGCACCGGTGCGATCCGACAACAGTACGTTCAGCGCAATCATCAGCAGAGAGGCCGCAAGGACGGACTCGATGTCGACCCACTGGAACGGCACCATCGCGCACGCGAGCAGCGTGGCCAGCAACGCGGTCCAGTACGGCATCTTCGCGCCGATGGCATCGACGATCGTCTCGTACTCGTGGAACGCCAGCGCCGCGACGATCAACGCGACGCCCAGCAGGGCAATGGAACTGAGGAACCAGATTAGGCCGAGGGCCGCGACGGCAAGCACCACGCCGCTGACAAGACGCGTCATAGGGGACGGTGGCTCACCTGACGCCGGCGGGAACGGGAGGCGTGATGCCGCCAAACCGGCGATCACGCTTCTGGTACTCGATGATGCCTTCGAGCAGGTGGCGGCAGCGGAAGTCGGGCCAGAACGTGTCGGTGACCCAGATCT
>CAYFLU010000405.1:0-1593 GCA_964343975.1 uncultured Solibacteraceae bacterium | reverse complement strand
CGGCGATGCGCTCTGTGACGAGCAAGAGCAGTCGATCGAGTCAAACACGCCTCCTGAAGAGCAATGACTGGAGATACTGCCGGTGGGCGCGTTGTGTTACGCAACTGGGACATTAACGGAGATTAATGTCCCGTACGCGAAGCGGCCCGCCCCACTGAGACCGTGGCGGCGGGCCGGATATTCCCCGTAAATCTGGCCGGTTTCGGGCGGTTAGCTGCCGCCTTTGGCCGCTTTTGCGTCCGGGCTGCGCAGGTCGGCCAGGCCGAAGGCCGTGCCCGTCTGCGGATGCATCCACACCGACTGCGCCGAGCCCTGTTCGCCGCGCTGCACGACGTCGTACCCCATCGCCTTCAGCTCCGCCATCGTCTTGTCGCTGATCGCGTTGGCTTCGAACGTGACCCGGTCGGGCATCCACTCGTGATCCCACCGCGGCAGATCCACCGCGTCGCGGCCCGTGAGGTTCCACGCCGTCACGCCGAGCACGACGTGCAACACCGTGTTGATGATCGTGCGGCCGCCCGGCGACCCGGTGACGAGCACGAGCTTGCCGCCCTTCGAGATGATCACCGGCGTCATCGAGCTCAGCATGCGCTTGCCCGGCGCGATCACGTTGGCCGGCGTGCCGATCGTGCCGGTGGTGTTCGTGAGACCGGGCTTCTTGTTGAAGTCGCCCATTTCGTTGTTGAGGATCATGCCGGTGCCCTTGATCACGACGTGCGAGCCGTAGCCGCCTTCGAGCGTGAACGTGTTCGACACCGCCATGCCGTCCTTGTCGACGACGGAGAAGTGCGTGGTTTCCATCGACTCGTCGGCCGGCAACTTACCCGCCGCGAGGATGTCTTTGCCGAGTTCCGCGCTCGACGATGCCTTGCCCGGCGTCACCGTGGCGATGAGTTCCTTCGCGTGCGACTTCGAGATCAGCGTGTCGATCGGCACCTGCACGAAGTCGGTGTCGCCGACAAACCGGGCGCGGTCGAGATACGCGCGCCGCTGCGCTTCCACGATCATCGCGATCGCCTTCGCCGAGTGGCGGTCTTCCTTCGGCAGATTCATCGCCTCGAGCATGTTCAGCATCTCGACGAGCGCGATGCCGCCCGAGCTCGGCGGCGGCATGCTGACGATGTCGAAGCCGTTGAAGGAGCCCTTGATCGGCGCGCGCTCCTTCGCGACGTAGTTCGCGAGATCCTGCTTCGTGATCAGGCCCTTGTTCGCCGCCATGTCTTCGGCGATGCGGTCCGCGATCCAGCCCGTGTAGAAAACGTCGGCACCCTCGGTGGCGATTGCCGTGAGCGTTTTGCTGAGGTCACCGAGCACGATCGTGTCGCCTTCGGCCCACTCGCCGCCGCCCGGCTTGCCGTACGCCGCCACCGAGGCCGGGAACGGCTTCATGCGGCCGCGGATTTCGCTGTTGAGGCCGGCCGCGAGTGACTTCGAGAGCTTGAAGCCCTTGCCCGCGAGTTCCGCCGCCGGCATGACGACGTCTTTCCAAGGCAGCTTGCCGAAGCGCTTGTGCGCCATCGCGAGGCCGCGCACCGTGCCGGGCACGCCCGGCGCGAGGTAGCCCTGCTGCGTGAGGCTCATGTCGATGTCGCC
>CAYFLU010000404.1:0-1594 GCA_964343975.1 uncultured Solibacteraceae bacterium | reverse complement strand
TCGGCAAGACCTTGACGGTCGGCGGCGACACCTACACGGTGGTGGGCGCGCTCGAGAAGCGACGCGGTGGATTTCTGGGCGAGAACCGTCAGGACAGCGTGTTGAGTTTGCCGGCGGGCACGGTGCGCAAACGCTTCGGCACGCCCGAACGTGTGGTGCTCTATGTGCAGGCCAAGCCTGGCGAACGTGATGCCTGCTTCCGGCAAACCGAGACGGTGCTGCGTCAGCTGCGCCGGCTGCCGGTTTCCGCCGACAACGACTTCACGCTCTCGACGGCCGACGGCATCATCGCCACATTCGACGGCATCAGCGCGCAGATCGGGCTCGCCACATTCGGACTCGCGGCGGTCAGCCTGATCATCGGCGCGATCGGCATCGCGAATGTGATGTTCATCAGCGTGACCGAACGCACGCGCGAAATCGGGTTGCGTCTGGCGGTCGGCGCACGCCGGCGTGAAGTGCTGTTGCAGTTCCTGCTCGAAGCGGTCTTCCTGTCGGGCATCGGTGGCGTCGCCGGCGTGCTGGCCGCCCTGGCGATCGGATTGCTGCTCACGCTCGTCCTGACCGGCTTCTCTGCCGTCGCCCCACTCTGGGCGATGGTCAGCGGCATCCTCGCGTCGATCCTCGTCGGCATCGTGGCCGGCTATGTGCCGGCCGTGCGTGCCGCGCGTCTGGACCCGGTCGAAGCGCTACGGTACGAATAGCTTCACCGGCTGCACGAACGCGCCGTTGCCGGCCGAATCCCAGGCCGCGAACCGCACCCACTTCTTCCCTTTCGCGTCGAGTGGAATCTCGAAATGCTGGCGGCCGAACGGCGCGCCCTTCGTGGTCGACACGATCTGCCGACCCGTCGTCACGCCATCGCCCCACACGACCTCGACGAAATCGAGCGGGAAAGTCCATTCCACATCGGCGAGCACGGTCCGCGACGTGCCGGTCCCGCGCACGGCGAAATTCGTGATGAGCACTTCGCCCGAGGTCACAAAGAAATCGCCCGTCTTCATCGCGTTGACGATCGGCGTCCAGTCACCGGGCTTCGGCAACTGCGGCACGTGCACGTAACTCACCGGATTGTTGGCGTAGATGTCATCGCCGTCGCCCTGCTGATAGAACTCCGAGATCGCCTGCATGTACTTCGGCGGCGTGTTCGTGTTGGCGACCCAGTTGTTCATGTCGTCGAAGAGCGGCAGGCACCGATATTCGCAGAGCCGCGTCTCCGAACCGTCGAGGCCCATGCCCCACCGGAACCCGACGCCCCGATAGTTCGGATCAAGAAACGAGGGCGTGCTCTTGATCGCATCCGGGTAGCCGGCCGATCCCTTCGTGCGCGGGTGCGGCATGAAGAGGAGCAGGTTCTCGCGTCGCGCCATCTCCATCAGTTCTGCGGCCGTCTCCACCCGATAGACCGTGCCGTAGGTCGGATCCTGCTCGACGAACGGTTGCCCGGGCGCGCGTCCCTGCTGCCAGTACAGCGGACGCGACGTCACGAGATCGGTGTGCCCGCCGAGTTCGCGCGTCACATCGCCGCGGATCATCTCCGTGTTCGGCATCACGACGAATGACGCGCTCGACTGCGCCTTCGCGGCCGCGTAGT
>CAYFLU010000403.1:0-1637 GCA_964343975.1 uncultured Solibacteraceae bacterium | reverse complement strand
CCCGAGTGCGGACCGCCGTGGATGTAGAGCACGAGCGGATACTTCTTGCCCGGCTCGTAGCCGTACGGCTTCACGAGCCACGCCTCGATCTCGACGTTGCCGACCGACTTGTACGTGAACCGTTCGGCCGGCGACCACGCGATCGTCGCGTTCACTTCTTTGTTGAAGTCGGTGAGCTTGGTCTCCTTGCCCGTCTTAAGATCGGTGACGAAGAGCTCGGTCGGCATGTCGTGCACGGTGGCGATGTAAGCGACTTTGCTCTTCGCCTTGTCGAACACGAAGTTCGAGATGCGACGCGCGCCGCCAACAAGCTCCGTGTGGCCGCCCGTCTTCGGATCCACCTTGTAGAGCGCGTTCCGTCCGCCCACCGTCAACTGCATCGCCAGCGAACCATCGTCAAACCACTCGATCGTGCCCGGATCGTTGCGCGTGAAGTCCGCCACGCTCTTCGTGGTGCCCGCCGCCACATCCGCGACATAGACCTTCGTATCGCTGCCCGTGCCGTTGTTGGCGGTGTAGGCGAGATATGCGGATGTGGGTGACCAACGCAGATTTGTTTCATTGCCGAGCGTCTTGATGCGCTTCGGCTCCGCCGTGCCGCCCGTCGCGGGAATCACGTAGATGTCGCTCGAGAGCTTCGCCGCCGTGGCTTTCTCGCGTTCGAGCATGACGGTGATCTTGTTCACGTCTTCGCGAGTCGTTCGCGCGTCAGCGTCGCTCTTCAGCGCCTCATCGGCAAGAAACGCGATCCACTTGCCATCGGGAGAGACGGTCGCGTTCCTATGCGAGTACGCCGTGTTCGTGATCGCCTTCGGGCCGGCGCCATCCTTCTTGTCGACGAGGATCTGCGCCGTCGGCGCATTGGCATCACCGGCCGCGCCGGGTGCACCGCCGCCCTGGGGTGAGCCTGTCGAACCCCCGCGGCCCGCTGCGCCCGTGCTCGGGATATAGCCGCGACCATTGGCCTTGTAGCTCATGTCGGTGATCTGCATGCCGTCGAACCGCGCCGGATCGAGCGGCAGCGTGATGCCGTTCACCGGCGGCTTCGCCATCGGCGGCATCTTCGCGTACGGGTCATTCGGATCGGCCGCGCCACGTCCACCACCAGCACCTGCTGCACCACCCGCGCGGCCGCCGCCACGTGCGCCACCGCCCCCCTGTCCGCGTCCGGACGCCGCGGCCGCCTGCCCTGAGCCTGTCGAAGGGTCCACGCCCGTCGTCACGATGAAGCTGCCGTCTTTCGGCGTGCTCGGCCCCGCCGCGCCACCGCCGCGACCGCCACCACCGCCCGGCGCGCCTTCATCCGCCGGCGCGGGCGCATCACCCGGCGCCGCGGCTGCGGCCGTGTACGGCATCTCGCCGCCCGGCTTGTCCATGCGGATTGCCCACTGATTGCCCGTCTGCCCCGGCCGTGTGCCGCTATAGATGAGCTGCTTGCCGTCGGCGCTGAAGCGCGGATTCGTGCTGTCCGCACCCGGCGCGGAGAAGCGCACCGGATCGCCGCCACTCGTCGACACGACCCAGATCTCGTTGAGGCGCTTGTTCTCCTTCTCGATCGGCGTCGTCACCTGCACCGCCACCATCGAGCCGTCCGGACTCATCGCCGGCGCGCCCACGGTCTTCACCTTGTACCAGTC
>CAYFLU010000402.1:0-1639 GCA_964343975.1 uncultured Solibacteraceae bacterium | reverse complement strand
CCGCGTCGTTCGAGCCGACGATCGACTACATCGTCACGAAGGTGCCGCGCTGGGCGTTCGAGAAATTCCCGCAGGCGGATCGCACGCTCACGACCCAGATGAAGTCGGTCGGCGAGGCGATGGCGATCGGCCGCACGTTCAAGGAGTCGTTCCTGAAGGCGTTCCGCTCGCTCGAACTGGGCGGCAGCGGCCGGCTCTTCACGCAGACGCGGCCGGGCGCCCCGTTTGCGGACGAGGATGACGCCGCGCTGCAGCGCGCGCTGTCGATTCCGACCGATCGGCGCATGTTCGCGGTCTTCCGCGCGCTCGAGCGCGGCTGGAGTCTCGATGAGATCCAGCGGCTGACCAAGATGGATCCGTGGTTCCTCACCCAGTTCCAGCAGCTGACCGACATGGCGCGGTCCGCGGCGGCGGTGGGGCTCCGTGACCTGTCGGCTGATCTGCTCCGCGACATGAAGCGCGCGGGCTTCGGCGATGGCGACTTGGCGATGATCCTCGGCGTGCGCGAAGACGCCGTGCGCGCGAAGCGGCAGGAGCTGAACCTGCGCGCGTCCTACAAGCGCATCGACACGTGCGCGGCCGAATTCGAGTCGTTCACACCGTACATGTACGGCAGCTACGAACAGGAGTGCGAGGCGTCGCCGAGCGCGAAGAAGAAAGTGGTCATCCTCGGCTCTGGACCGAATCGCATCGGCCAGGGTCTCGAGTTCGACTACTGCTGCTGTCACGCCGCCTTCGCGCTGCAGGCCGAAGGCTTCGAGACCATCATGGTCAACTGCAACCCGGAGACGGTGTCGACCGACTACGACACGGTGGACCGTCTCTACTTCGAGCCGCTGACGTTCGAAGACGTGACCGCGATCATCGATCGCGAGCGTGCTGGTGGCGCCGATGTCTCGTGCGTCGTGCAATACGGTGGCCAGACGCCACTCAAGTTGTCACTGAGCCTGCACGAAGCGGGCGTGAAGATCATCGGCACGTCACCCGACTCGATCGACCTGGCCGAAGACCGCGAGCGGTTCTCGAAGCTGCTGTGGGATCTCGGCATTCCGCAGGCGGCCAGCGGCATGGCGCATTCGCCGGAAGAAGCGCGCGAGGTCGCGACCAAGATCGGCTTCCCGGTCGTGGTGCGTCCGTCCTACGTGCTCGGTGGCCGCGCGATGGCGATCGTGTACGACATGGGCTCGCTTGAGCGCTACATGCGCTACGCCGTCAACGCGTCGCCGGAGCATCCGATCCTCGTCGACAAGTTCCTCGAAGACGCGTTCGAAATCGACGTGGATTGCGTCGCTGACGGGACTGGTGCGGTGATGATCGGCGGCATCATGGAACACATCGAGCAGGCCGGCATTCACAGCGGCGACAGCTCGTGTGTGGTCCCGCCCGTGCAGCTCGCGCAGCGGCACATCGACACCATTCGCGACTACACGCGGCGCATCGCGCGCGCGATCAACGTCATCGGCCTGATGAACACCCAGTTCGCGGTCAAGGACGATGTCGTCTACGTCCTTGAAGTGAATCCGCGCGCGTCGCGCACGGTGCCGTATCTGTCGAAGGCGACGGGCGTGCCGCTGGCCAAAGTGGCGGCGCAGGTGATGATCGGCAAGACGCTCGCGGAACTCGGGCACGCCGATGATCT
>CAYFLU010000401.1:0-1641 GCA_964343975.1 uncultured Solibacteraceae bacterium | reverse complement strand
CATGAACATGCGCTGGAGATGTTAGTTCAGTACTTCCTCCACGTGAAAGCACTCAGCATGGGATTGCCGACCGAGTAGAACGTCTGCGACAGGTGGCGGTCGTAGTGGATGCGCGTGCCGCCGTTCACGGTCACCGTGGCGCCGAGCACGGACCCGAAGAAGTCCGCGCCGCCCGTCACGAGAATCGACGCGAGCGGCGCGTAGATCATGGCCGACGTCTGGGTGCCGCCGTTGATTTTCACGTTGCCCGTGCCGGCGTACTGAATCTGCAAATTCGCGGGCACGAAGGTGCTGTTGCTGACGACGCCGCCGGTGAAGTCGATCGGCGTCACCTGCGACGCGCCGGCGACGTTCATGATGACCGGCCCCGAGTCGACGACCACGCCGGAGCCGCCGGCGAGTGACACGCTATTGAGGTTGTACGTGCCCGCATTCAGGTGCAGCACCGAACCGCCCGTGAGTTTGAGATTGCCGAGCACGAGCGGCGTGCCGGTCGTGGGCGTCAGCGTGAGCACACCGCCGGTGCCGGTGCAGTTCGACGCGATGCCGGCCGACGCACATGTGGTGTTGGCCGAGATGTTCGTGTTGGTATTCGGCGGCGCCGGCACCGGATCGGCCGGCGGCGCATACGCCACCGCCTGCGGCAACTGCACCAAGCCGCCCGTGAGCACCGCCCCGCCATTCTGCGTGAGCGCGTCCACCGCGCCCGCCTTGCAATTGCCGACGCCCGTGCGCGGCGTCGAGAGGGTGCCGTTGATGACCGACCCGCCACCTTCGGTGAGGTTGCCGTTCGTCCCGACGTGCCCGGTGTTGGCCTGCGTGGCGGGCTTGCCCGCGACCATCGTGATCGCCGACGAGTCGTAGCTGTCGGTGACGACGCCCCCCGAGAAGTTGAGTGCACCGCACCCCGCGTTCGTCGCAAAGGCCGCATACGTGTGCGTGGGCACGACTTCCCGCTCGAGCGTCGAGACCACGTCGACCGCGGCATTGCGCACGCCGGCGATCCCACCCGACCCCGTGATCGTCCACGTCTGCACCACGACGCTTGTGCCCACGCCGTACGCCTGCACCTGCCGCATGGACACGAGCGTCGCCACGGCGCTGTACTGCGTCGACGTGCCGCCGTTGGCGAGCGCGCCCTGCACCGCGGCGGCAAACGCCGTGCGCGTGGCCGCGGCCGGATAGTTCGCCGCCACGGCCGCATTCGACGACAGCACGACCGGCCTCCCGTTATAGGTGACCGGCGACACCGTCATGTCGTAGTTGGCCAGCGGATCAGCCGCCGTGCCCGGTAACGTGTAGGTATTGAGCAGCCAGTTGATGGCCGAGTGCACGCCCGACTCCGCGCCATACCGCGCCTCCGACATGAGGCGATAGTTCTCGCTCGCGAACGACTCGGACTGCGACAGCGCCACCATCGACGCGCCAACCGCCGACATCGCCAACACGAAGAGCAGCGCCAGCACGAGCGCGACGCCCGACTCGTCCCGGCGATCGATATGGCATGTCATGGCAGGAGCGCGAGGATGCTCGCGGGCATGGGCTGCACACGGTTGGTGATGCCGAGACTCGCCAGTTCCCAGACGTCGAAGACGTTGCGGGGGGAGACGTTCAGCAACGTCTTCGTCTCGGTCTGGAACT
>CAYFLU010000400.1:0-1643 GCA_964343975.1 uncultured Solibacteraceae bacterium | reverse complement strand
GTGAAGTCGACGATGAAGGCGTAGAAGAGGTACTTGGCGATCGTGTCCACGCAGAGCATGTCGATCTTCTTGCCGCGCAGCTTCGTGGCGGCCATATAGAGCAGCATCACGGCCGAGATGCCCGACACGATGGCGGAGAAGAGAAACACGATCGGCATCAACGGCGTGGACCACCACGGGTTCGCCTTGATCGACCCGAAGATGAAGCCGACGTACCCGTGGAGCATGAAGGCCGACGGGATGCCGATCACCGTGAGGATGCCGCCGAGCTTGTGGTCGAGCGCGAGCGCTTCCGGGCTGATGTTGTCGGAGCCCAACGTGAGCACCGTGTAGAACAGCCGCTTCACGCCCGTGCTGGCGCGTCGCGCGAGGACCAGTTCCTTGCGGTAGTCGAACCAGATCTCGAGGACGAGCACCGCCATCAGGTACCAGAGGTAGACGAAGCCGAACATCGCCATCGCGCTCGTCGTGTGGGGCGTCATCAGCATTTCCCACGAGCGCTCGGGATGACCGAGGTGCATCTGCAACGGCAGCGGGGCCACGATCAGGAACGCCAGCGCCGTGAGGAGCGCCAGGCGATAGGTGGGCTTCACCGCGGCCACGTTGAACACGCGCTCGAGCGAGGCCAGGATGAACGCGCCGGCCACGAGGCCGGTGATGTACGGATAGAGCACGATCAGGATGCTCCATTGGAGCTCCATCTCGTTCGGATACATGAACCCGTCAACGCCGTGCATCGTCGTCTCCTACCTCACCGAACCGTCGAGGCCGTTGTAGTACGCCTTGGAGCCCGTTGCCATCTGCGGCTTGAGCACGTTGATCTTGTGCGTGCGCATGAACTCGTGGATCGGATCCTTCGGGTTCTTCAGGTCCACGAGCTGGCGCGCCTGCGTCGGACACACCTCACAGCAGGCCGTGGTGAGGCCCTTCGTGATGCGGTGGTAGCAGAGCGTGCACTTGTCGACCGTCTCGGTGCGCGGGTCGATGTAGCGGCAGCCGTACGGGCAGGCCTGCACGCAGTAGCGGCACCCGAGGCAGCGCGTCTTGTCGACGAGGACGACGCCGTCCGGGCTTTCGAAGGTGGCGCCGACCGGGCAGACCTGCACGCACGGGGAGTGCGCGCAGTGGTTGCAAATCTTCGGGACGAAAAACACCTTCGCGCCGTCGCCGTGCTGCTTGAGGTTCGCGAAGCCGTCGTAGCCGCCGTTGGGCGATTCCACCACGGGACGTTCCGGCTCGTCGGGGTAGACCGTGTAGCGCTCGACCCAGGTGCGGAACGCGTCTTCGGTCATCGGCACGTCGTTCTCGGCCTTGCAGGCGCGCACGCAGCCGCCGCACCCGATGCACTTCTCGATGTCGATGATCATCCCCCACCAGTGCTCGGAGGCGTTGTAGTTCGGCGCCTGTTCGGGCGCGCCTTCCACGACGTAGTCCCACGCGAGCGTGGCCGCGCCCGTGAGCAGGATCCATTTGCCGCTGTCTTTCAGAAATTCCCGGCGATTCGACGCATCGGCTGACATAGCTGACGGGCTCCTACTGCTGGATCTTCGGGGAATGAGGCTTGTGGCAATCGGTGCAGAGCGCGTCGCCGGAGTGCTCGGCGAAATCGACCTGCGGCTGCGACTTCGGCCGGCCGTCCATCT
>CAYFLU010000399.1:0-1649 GCA_964343975.1 uncultured Solibacteraceae bacterium | reverse complement strand
AGGGCCCCTGAGTTACACTTCTCATTCTGATGACGTGTCCGAATTGCGGGAATAGCGAGAACTTCCTGGTCAAAACCCTCCAGATGCATCTGGTGCGGGTGTCGGCCGGGCAGATCCAGCCGCCGCAGGAAGAAGGGCGCCCCGCGCTCTTCGAGCTCCTCTGCGACGAGTGTGACAACACCATCGATCTGGATGCCCTCGACGACGCCACGCGTCGCGAGCTGATGGTGTCGCTCGGCGCACGCTGAGCGACGGCGCGCAGGTCATGCGCCACCACATTGATGTGCTGGGATTGTTGCACGTAGTGTGGGGTGTGTTTGCCCTCCTGGCCGGCGCATCGCTGGCCATTCTGGCGCTCGGGACCCATGCGGCCCTGGCGGTGGGCGGTCCGACCGGCGTCGCGCCGAAGGCGGCTGTGTGGTTGATGGCCGTCACTTCCATTCTGATGTGCCTGTTTGGCGCCGGTGCGGTGCGTGCCGGGCGCGGCTTGCGTCGTCTCGACCGCAGCGCGCGACAGCTCGCGATTGTGCTCGCGGTGCCCAATCTCCTGGTGATTCCCTTCGGCACCGCGCTGGCCATTTATTCGTTCTGGGTCCTGCTCAACAACGACGCGCGTGAGGCGTTTGGCCGGCCGGCGCGTGGCACGTCGGTATGAACGAACCTCGGCCCGCTTTCCGCTCAAACGTCCTCGCCGTGGTGGCGTATCTGTTCGGCGCCTTCAGCGGCCTCTTGCTGCTCCTGATCGAGCGCCGTGACCGCTACGTGCGCTTCCACGCCTGGCAGTCGCTCCTCGGATCGGTGGGCGTGGCGATCGTCGGGCTGATCGTCGGCAGCGTGCCGGGCGCCGGGCGGCCGATGCTCTGGCTGCTGTCGTTCGTGGCGTTTGTCGTCTGGTGCGTGCTGCTGTTCAAGGCGATGACGGGGCAGCGCTACAAGTTGCCCTACGTCGGGGAATTCGCGGACCGGCAGATTCGATAGAATCGATCCATGGCTCAGCTGACTGAAGCCGCAGTGCTCGACGCGCTGCGCGCGGTAAAAGACCCGGATCTGCACAAGGACATCGTCGCCCTCAATTTCGTGAAGAAGGTCACGATCGACGGCACGCGCGTGTCCACGGTGATCGAGCTCACGACGCCGGCGTGCCCGGTGAAGGATCTGATGCGCGATCAGGCGCGGGCGGCCATCACGGCGCTCGGCGCGACTGAGGTCGACGTGCAGATGACGGCGCAGGTGCGCACGGTCACGCGGCCGGAAGCCAACCATTCGCCCGTCGAGGGCGTGAAGAACATCATCGCGGTCGGCGCTGGCAAGGGCGGCGTCGGCAAGACGACCGTCGCGGTGAACCTCGCGATGGGGCTGGCCAAAGCGGGCAGCACGGTCGCGATCATCGACGGCGACCTCTACGGCCCGAACGTGCCGATCATGCTCGGCCTGAACGCGGAACTGCACACCGACGGCGGCAAGATCGTGCCGGCCGAACGCTACGGAATTCAGGTGGTGTCGATGGCGTTTCTCACGCCGGACGATGCACCCGTGATCTGGCGCGGTCCGATGCTGCACGGCGCGATCCAGCAGTTCTTCCGCGAAGTGAAGTGGAAGAACGTCGACTACCTCATCATCGACATGCCCCCGGGCACCGGCGACGTGGC
>CAYFLU010000398.1:0-1661 GCA_964343975.1 uncultured Solibacteraceae bacterium | reverse complement strand
CCCGGCGCGATCCAGGTGGACTCGGCGACGTTCAAGGGCATCATCCAGGGCGCGGTCGAGAGCGTGCTCTACATCGGCTTCAAGGATGTGTTCCTGATGGGCGACCACGGCGGCGGCCAGAACGAGATGAAGGCCGTCTCCGAGGAGATGTCGGCGAAGTTCGCGGCCAAGGGCATCCGCGTGCACTACGTCGGCGACTTCTACCAGAAGACGCACGACGACATCGACATGTACATGTACAACCACAAGCTCCCGATCGCGGGTCACGGCGGCATGATGGAAACCGCCGAGATGATGTATTGGGAGCCGACGCAGTACGCGTTCATCCGCCCGATCTACAAGACGGTGCCGTTTGACGGCACGCGCTTCGAAGGCGCGTCGCTCGAGGCGGACCTCAAGGCGTGGAAGGACGGCAAGGACCGCGCAGCGGCGCGCGCTGGTGGTGCAGGTGCAGGTGCGGGTGCGGGCGCGGCAGCGGGTGCCGGCGCTGGTGCAGCGGCAGGCACCGGTGGTGGACGTGGCAATGGTGGCGCCGCAGGCGCACCCGCCGGAGCGGCCGCCGCAGGCGGCGCTCGCGGAGGCGGGGGTGGTGGTGGCGCCGCCGCGACCAATCCCGACGGGTCACCGCGCGTGAACAACGGCCTCTCGGGTAATCCGCACTTTGCCACGAAGGCGATCGGCAAAGACCTCGCCGAGATCGGCATCACGAACACGGTGAATCAGGTGAAGGCGCTGCTCGCCGCGCCGGCGAAGGCGCCGGCACAGACCGCTGCGGCGACCAATCCGCGATTCGGCTCGTGGAAGATGAAGCCGGCCACGCCGCCGGCCGAGGGCGACAAGTCGAGCAACATCATGACCTACGCCCCACTGCCGGGCGGCGGCATGAGCGTGAAGATCGAGACCACGAACAAGGCCGGCGAGCCCGGCACGCCGTGGGGCTACAACACGATGCTCGACGGCAAAGACCTGCCGGTGTACGGCCGCAACGGCACGGACACGGCCTCGGTGATGCCGCTCAACGACAAGATCAACGTGATCATCTACAAGCAGGGCGGCAAGCTCGTGCAGATCCTGCAGAACGTGCTCAGCGCCGACGGCAACACGCTCAACATCAGCTACACGAGCACGGACGCGAAGGGCGAGACAAAGACCACCTACGCGACCTACGAACGGATCATCAAGTAGACACGACCGCCGTTCGGCACGCGCACAAGACAAAAAAGCCGGGAGTTAATTCGTTGAATTAACTCCCGGCTTTTTCTCTTGCTGTCGCTATTTCAGCCACTCGTAGACTTTGCGCACCGCGATCGGGCCCTGCGACGAGGCGAGTGTCCAGGTGGCGTAGGGGCCCCAGTTGGCCTGCTTCACCGCGTCTTCAACTGGCACACCCGCCTTCTTGAGCCGCGTCGCCTCGGCGATCACGTAGGCCAGCGCCTTGCGGTACTCCCCCACTTCCTCGCGCGACACCGGGCCGTCTTCGGTGAAGCCGTGGCCGGCGATGTAGAGGTCGGCTTTCATCGCGATGGCCTTGTCGAGTGACGGCAGCCAGTCCGGCGACGCGCTGCGCATCGCGGGAAACACGCGATTCAGGTAGGTCTCGCTCAGAAACAGGATCTTCTTCGCGGGCAGCCACACGCTCAGGTCGCCGCCTGTATGTGCGC
>CAYFLU010000397.1:0-1666 GCA_964343975.1 uncultured Solibacteraceae bacterium | reverse complement strand
CGCCGACGACGACCACCGTCGCGTTGTTCGGCACGTAATACGTGTCGTGGAAGTCGATGACGTCCTGCGTCGTCGCCGCCTGCAGGTCTTCCATGCTGCCGATCGTCTCGTGCTTGTAGGGATGCGTCGTGAACGCCTTGTCGTACAGGATCTCGGTGAGCCGGCCGAACGGCTGGTTGTCGAAGCGCATGCGGCGCTCTTCCTTCACCACTTCCCGCTCGTTCGCGAACTTCTGCGCGTCGATCTGCAGCGAGGCCATGCGATCGGCCTCGAGCCACAGCACGAGCGGCAGATACTGCGCCGGCACCGTCTCCCAGAACACCGTCGCGTCTTCATCGGTGAAGGCGTTGCTCTGCCCGCCGATGCTCGTGATCCGTGACGGATGCTCATCGGGACCGACGTTCTTCGAGCCCTTGAACATCAGGTGCTCGAACAGATGCGCGAAGCCCGTGCGACCCGGCTTCTCATTCTTCGAGCCGACGTGGTACCACACGGCCAGATGCACGATCGGCGTGGAGTGATCTTCGAGGTAGACGACCTGCAAGCCGTTCGGCAGCGTGGTCATCGTGTAGTCGAACTTCGGCGGACGGACGGTTTGATCGACGGGCACCGCCGCGGTGAGGGGCACGAGTAGCAGCAGCGCGCCGGCCATCGCCAGCGCACGCATCGCCAGTTTTCGAACCATTGACGGGATTATGTCACCGCTTGGCGCGGCGACGGGGCTTCCGCGCGGCGACGCGCGGCTTGGGCGTCTTTGTCGTCGTGGCCCGCGATTTGGCTTTGGGTGTCGGACGCTTTGCGGGGCGACGTTCCGGCGCGGCTGAGGCACGCGCCGAGGTCGTCTCGCCCATCTGGCGGAAGCGCACACTGGCCTTGCGCCACGCCGTCAGCGGAAATGCCGGGAACCCCGAGACCATCGACGCCGGATCGAGATCGTGCGTCACGCCCGACTTGGCGTAGATCACCGAGCCACGGCCGATGTGCACGTGCCCGACCGACCCCGACTGCCCGGCAAAGATCACGTCGTCTTCGATGGTGGTGCTGCCGGAGATGCCGACCTGGGCCGCCATCAACACGCGGCGGCCAACCTTCACGCCGTGCGCGACCTGCACGAGATTGTCGATCTTCGTCCCGGCCGCGATCCGCGTTTCGCCGACGGCCGGCCGGTCGACGGCCGTGTGCGCGCCGATCTCGACGTCGTGTTCGATCACCACGCGACCGACCTGCGGAATCTTCTGATGGGTGCCGTCACCGCGACGGGCGAAGCCGAAGCCGTCGCTGCCGATCACGGCGGCGTCTTGCAGCACCACACGATCGCCGAGGACGACGCCGTCGCGGATCGACGCCTGGGCGTGGATCACGCAGTCTTCGCCGATCACGGCGCCACGGCCGATCGTCACGTGCGGAAAGACGACCGTGCGCGCGCCGATCACGGCGTCGGCGGCCACAGAGACGAACGCGCCAATCGAGGCGCCGGCGCCGATCGACGCGCTCGGATCAACGCCGGCCAGCGGACTCACTCCGGGGCCCGGCAGCGCGGGCGGCGTGAGCACCGCGATCGCCTGCGCGAAGGTCAGGTACGGATGCGCGCTGCGAATGACGGCGCAGGGTGCCGAGGTCAGCGACTGATCGGCGATCACCGCCGACGCGCGCGTGCTCTGCACAT
>CAYFLU010000396.1:0-1667 GCA_964343975.1 uncultured Solibacteraceae bacterium | reverse complement strand
ACTCGACGCGCGCGAGCCATGCGATCGAACAAATTGCCGGCGCGACGGCGGGCTATCAGGCCGCCACGGAAGAACAGGTGCGCGGGAAGGGCGCGAAAGCGCTCCCGTGGAGCGGTGTGCCGGCGGCCTCGTTGCTCGTCTACGCGGCCGAGCGTGCGGAGCTGCCGCGGCGCGTGGCACCGGCGCTTCAGGAAGATCTCGCACAGTTCGGGCTCGACCGCGTCTACCGCGATCTCGAGCAGCCGCTGATTCCGATCCTCGCGGCGATCGAAACGGCCGGCATCAAAGTGGACGCCGCGGCGCTCGCCGCGCAGTCGGCGACGATGCAGACGGAGCTCGACGGGCTCACGACGCGGATCTACGACCTGGCCGGCGGCGAATTCAACATCAACTCGCCGAAGCAGCTGTCCGACGTGCTCTTCACGAAACTGAACCTGCCCGGCGGCAAGAAGAGCAAGACGGGCTCGGTGTCGACGGCCGTCGATGTGCTCGAGGAACTGGCGCTCGTGCACGAGTTGCCAGGCCTGATCCTGAAGTGGCGCGGTGTGCAGAAGTTGAAGGGCACCTACGTCGACGCGCTGCCGCAGCTGATCAATCCCGCCACGGGCCGCGTGCACACCACGTTCAATCAAGCCGTGGCCGCCACGGGCCGACTCAGCAGTTCCGATCCGAACCTGCAGAACATCCCGATCCGCACGCCCGCGGGACGGGAGATTCGCCGGGCGTTCATCGCCGAACCCGGCTACGTACTGATCTCCGCCGACTACTCGCAGATCGAGCTGCGTGTGCTCGCGCACCTGTCGGGCGATGAGGCGCTGTCGGAGGCGTTCCGCCGCGGTGAAGACATTCACGACCGCACGGCCGAGCGCGTGTTCGGCACGAACAGCGGGCTCGATCCGAAGGAACTGCGCCGCCGCGCGAAGATCATCAACTACGCGCTGCTCTACGGAAAGACGGCCTTTACGCTGGCCAAAGACATCGGCGTCGCGCAGTCGGTGGCCCAGGACTTCATCCACGCGTACTTCTCCGGTTATCCGAAGGTCCGGGCCTACATCGATCAGACGCTGGCCGACGCCCGCGCCACGGGCGTCGTGCGCACCATCACGGGACGACGCCGGCTCGTGCCGGAGTTGAAGAGCGCCAACGGCATGATCCGCGCCGCGGCGGAGCGCGAAACCGTGAACATGCCAATTCAGGGCACGGCGGCCGACATCCTCAAGAAGGCCATGATCGACGTCGATGCGGCCCTCCGCGCCGAGGGCGGTCGCAGCCGCATGATCCTCACGGTCCACGACGAACTGCTGTTCGAGGCCCCGGCCGCCGAAGCCGAGGCGGTGACCGCCCTGGTGCGGCGGTGCATGGAGGGGGCATTCGCGCTGGATGTCCCGTTGACGGTGGATGTGGGGGCCGGCCCGGACTGGAAGTCGGCCAAGCCGTGACCCGCCGGTATAATTCCAAGCGGTGACCGAACCACTCATCATCCCGCGGTCCGACCACCCGATCTCGCGGAACGACATCGATCCCGACGCCTTGCGCGTCCTCACCCGCTTGCACGAACACGGGCACATCGCCTATCTCGTCGGCGGCGGCGTGCGCGACCTGTTGCTGGGCCGGACGCCGAAAGACTTCGACATCGGCACCGACGCGCATCCGTACGAGATCAAGAA
>CAYFLU010000395.1:0-1672 GCA_964343975.1 uncultured Solibacteraceae bacterium | reverse complement strand
AGGAAGAACACCGCGTAGAGATTGATGAACGGCGTCATCAGCCGCACCCATTTCCACGCGAGGAGCGCGCCCGTCGGCCGTTCGAGTTCGAAGTGCGACATGTCGACGGGCGAGAGGATCGTGAAGATCGTGGCCGCCACGACCAGCGCGAGGGAGGCAAACGTGAGTTTGTTCGCTGTCCGCCGCGGCCACGACAAGTAGAGGGAACCCTGCGCCAGCGGATAGCCGCCGAGCAGCGCGCCCGTGATGTACCAGGTCTTCGTGAGCCACACCGTGTTGCCGAAGAGCGTGATCGCGCTCTCCACGGCCGTGCCCATGCCATACGTGGCGATACCGAACGCCCACCAGCCCAGATGCGGCTTCCGGCGTCCGAGCCACTTCTTCGTCAGCGCCCACGTGAAGAGCACCGACAGCGTGGTGGTCAGAACCGGCAAATAGTGAATGGCATTTCGCATTGGAAACTCCAGTTGACGAAACGGGCCAAAACGACTCCCGAGGTCGTCCAACTACCGCAGGTGCCGGCCGGCGGTGGGGCTGCCGGCCGGCGACCTGCGGTCCCCCAAGCTAGAACGCTCCGATTTGGAGGCCCAGCGTGAACGTGCGGCCGCGCGCCGGCGCGAACTGGAACTGCTCGCGGTAGTACTTGTCCGTGAGGTTCTCGACCGCGAAGGTCAGGCGCGCGCGGTGCGGGCCCTGCGTGAGGGCGATGCCGGCGCCGATGCGCTGCACCGTCACGGCGTCGAGCGCGAGCAGGTCCTGCGGAATCAGGAACGGTGACGAGAGCAGCGTCGCCGCCACGCGGTTCACCTTCGCCTGCGAGCGGATGCCGTATTCGAACCAGTAGCGGCTGTGCACGTCCGTGAAGCGCGCCGCGCCCACGAACTTGAACGGCGTGATGTCATCGGCCGGCGTGTTCGCCAGCGACTTGCCTGTGTTCGGGTCCGTGCCGCTCAGCACCGTGCCGCGCGTGTAGGCCGCCGACCCCGAGAGCGTGATCACGCCCTGGCTGAACACGATCGGCGCCATGGCGTTCGCTTCGACGCCGCTGATCCGCACGTCGCTGAAGTTCATCGTCTGTGCGATCGGCCCCGAGGATGTGGTCGCTACCGCCTGGTCCTGCACGATGAAGTTCTGGTACTGATTCACGAACGCATACACGCCGCCCGACACACGGCCCGCGAGGAACTTCACGCCCGCGTCGAAGTTGTTGCCCGTCTCCGGCTTGAGATTCACGTTCGGGACGATGCTGCCCGCCGTCGCCGGACCCGCGAAGAACAGCTCCTCGAGATTCGGGTGACGGTAGCTGCGTCCGTAGCGCACGAACGGATTCACGGCGCCGCCCTGATTCACGATGATGCCGATGTCGCCCGTCACCGAGTGCCGTGTGGTCGAGGAACCGTTGACGTCCGGAAAATCCGCCGTGCTGATCGCCGGCTTCGCGCCCACGATCACCGACGCCACGTCATAGCCCGCCGTCGGCTTGTTCGTGACGATGTAGAGGTCGGTGCGGAGACCGCCGACGACCGACACTTTCGGAGCCACGCGCCATTCATCCTGCGCAAAGACGCCCACGTTGCGGAGCCACGCGTCCGGCACGCGCACCGGGTGCGTCACCGACGGCGCGCCGAGCACGATCGGCGACGGGAAGACCACCGCCGCTGGACCGCGCGCG
>CAYFLU010000394.1:0-1677 GCA_964343975.1 uncultured Solibacteraceae bacterium | reverse complement strand
AACCTGCTCGACGAGGCCGCGTCGAAAAGCGGCAAGCGCTTCACGTCGATCACGCTCTCGGGGTGGAGCGCCGGCTACGGCGCCATCCGCGAGATCCTCAAAGTGCCGTCGTTGTATGCGCGCGTGGATCGCGTGCTGCTCATCGACGGCATCCATACCGGTTACCTGGGCGATGGGCTCGGCAAGGGGCCCGGCCTGGAGTCGGTGGTGGACCCCGAGCCGCTCGACGCGTTCCTCCAGCTGGCGCGCGATGCGGCGGCCGGGCGGAAGCGCTTCACCATCACGCACTCCGAGATCTTCCCCGGAACCTACGCCAGCACCACCGAATGCACCGACTGGCTGCTGGGTCAACTCGGCCTCAGGCGGCGCGCCGTGCTGGCCTGGGGGCCGATGGGTCTGCAACAGTTGAGCGACGCACGAGCCGGACGCTTCCACCTGATGGGATTCGCCGGCAACACTGCGCCGGATCACGTGGACCAGTTGCATGCGCTGCCTGCGCTCGTGAAAGGACTGAAGTGAACATGTCGACCCGCTCGTATCGCCGCCTCGTTGTTGCCGTCACTTGCCTGCTCGCCTCCGCCGTGGTGCTGTCGGCCCGCCAGGGCAAGGACGTGCCGCAGGAACCGAATTGGCCGCGCGAGGCCGAGCGGCCTGATGCGCCCAAACCGAAGGCGGCGCCCGCATCGCTGTTGCCGATGCTGGGCGAATACGAGGGGCCGGCGCGTGCGGATGGCTCTACGCCCAAGCTCATCCTGCTCGAGCAGGACGGCGCGCTGATGATGACGCTCGACCGCGGCCCGGTCACGGCGCCGGGGAAGATGGGCGTTGCGAGCGGCGCCGACCGCACCCTGGCCATGGTGATGATCGACGGTGTGCGGTACCGCCGATTACAGGTGGGTCCCGCAGCCGGCGGCCAGCTCAAGGTCGTGCCCATCCGTCCCGTGGCCGACGTGCTCAACGAGTCCCGTCAGGTGACGCCGCCCGTCGAAACCGGCGACTTCCTGCCGGCGGACCTCGTGGAGCTGGTCGCGCTCGACCGGACGATCCGCCTCGACATCCGGTATGCCACCACCAACAACTTCCTCGGTTCGGTGTTCTACAGCCAGGCCCGCGCATTTCTGCAGCGGCCGGCAGCCGACGCCGTGTTGCGGGCGCAGCAGAAACTCAAGCCTCTGGGCTACGGCCTGCTCATCCATGACGGCTATCGGCCGTGGTACGTCACACGCACGTTCTGGGAGTGCACGCCGCTCGAGAAGAAGTGGCTGGTCGCCAATCCGGCGAGCGGGTCGAAACACAACCGCGGTGCCGCGATCGATCTGACGCTCTATGACCTCAAGACCGGCGCCGTCATCGAGATGCCGAGCACCTACGACGAGAGCACGTCACGCGCGTTCCTTGAACCCGGACCGCGCTACATTCGATCCGTGATCGTCGCGATCTTGCCGGCGTGCGCCTTGTTGAACGCGTCCACGTCGGCCATCAACTTGTCGAACGCGATCTTCGCCGTGGCGATCTCGCGCTTGCGATCGCCGAACACTTCGACGGCCGCGGCCGTCGGCCCGTAGCCGTTGCCGCCCATCACGTCGCCGCCGGCGCCGCCCACTTCCGACAGCAGCCACACCAGGTTGAAGTAGATCTTGTACTTCTCGACGTACCACTTGTCGTCGGTGTGCATCT
>CAYFLU010000393.1:0-1679 GCA_964343975.1 uncultured Solibacteraceae bacterium | reverse complement strand
ACGCTCGTGCTCACCGTCGAGATGGGACCGCAGACGCTCGTGCAGAGCGCGCGCGTCGACGGCACCTCGCCGCTGTCCGAGCCTGATGTCCTGAAGCGTCTCGGCATCGCCGTCGGCCAGCCCTATCGCAGCCGCGACATCGACACGCGCCTCGACGCGCTGATCGACGAACTGCGCGCGCGCGGCTACTACGAAGCCTCCGTCTCCCACGCCCGCGACGTCGTCAGCGACGACGGCCGGATGGCCGACGTGGTCATCACGATCGATGCCGGCGCCACGGTGCGCCTGAAGTTTGCCGGCGATCCGCTGCCGGGCAAAGACGCCGACCTCGTGCCGATCGCGCGCGAAGGGTCGATCGACGATGACCTGCTCGAGGACTCGGTGCGCCGCATCGAAGCGGCGCTCCGTCGTGAGGGCTATTGGAAGGGCAAGGCGACGTTCACGACCGAGACCACCAACGGCGCGAAGACGATCACCTTCACGGTGACGCGCGGGTTGCGGTATCGCTTCGATCGGCTGGAGGTCACAGGGCAGACAGCGCTCTCGACCGACGCGATCGCCCTCATGATCGGCCTCACACGCGACGCGCCCTTCGACGAATCGAAAGTGGCGCGCGGCGTGGCGGCGATGCGCGAGGCGTATCTGCAGCGCGGGTACGCGGCCGCGACGATCACGGCGGCGGCCATCGAAGTGCCCCCAGCCAAGCCCGACGCCGATCCCCGCATCATCGAACGGATCACGGTGGAGGAAGGGCGCCCGACGATCGTCGCCGATGTCACGGTGACCGGTGCATCGCGCGTGAGCGCGGCCGACATTCTCGGCGCGATGCGCCTGAAGCGCGACGGCCCGTACGTGGCCGCGCTCCTCACGGGCGATCGCGAAGCGGTGAAGGATCTCTACGATGCGCGCGGCTACGGCGCGGCGCAGGTTGACGTGCGCGTGCGGCTCGACGACACGCGCACGCGCGCCACGCTGCAAGTGGACGTGCAGAGCGAAGGGCCGCAGACGCTGCTCGACCACGTGATCATCTCTGGCAACCGCCGCGTGAGCGAAGAGACGATTCGCGCGGCTGTTCGGATCAAGGCCGGTGAGCCGCTCGGCACGGCGGCGCGCATCGAGATCCAGCAACGTCTATCGGCGCTCGGCTTGTTCCGCCGCGTGCAGATCACGGAAGCGCCGCACGACGTCGGCGATCCGGGCACCGATCTCATCATCACCGTCGACGAGTCGCCGACAACTACCGTGACGTACGGCGGCGGTCTCGAGGCCGGATTGCGCGCGCGCACGGTGCAGGGGGACTCGGGCGAACTCGACACGGTCGACAAGTTCGAGATGGCGCCGCGGGCGTCGTTCGAAGTGAGCCGCACCAATCTGTGGGGCAAGAACCGGTCGGTGAACTTCAACGCCGGCGTGTCGCTCCGGCCGAAGGATGCGCCTGGAGATCCGACGCAGGACGGGCACTGCTGCGGCTTCAGCGAGTACCGCGTGGACGGGTCGTTCCGGGAACCGAGTCTCTTCGGATGGAACGCGAACGGTCTCGCCAGCGTCGCCGCCGAGCAGGCGATCCGCAACAGCTTCACCTTCTCGCGTCAGAACGGCAGCCTGCAGATGCTGCGGGGCCGGCCGACGCGCGCGTCGTTCATCGCCGGGTACTCGCTCGAGCGCGTGCGCCTCTACAA
>CAYFLU010000392.1:0-1693 GCA_964343975.1 uncultured Solibacteraceae bacterium | reverse complement strand
GATGGAAAACACTGGCTCTGCCCCTGATTCGGGCGCCGACACCCCCTCCCAGACTCCCGAGACCCGCTCCCAGGGCTCGTCCGCCGAGAACGGCGCCGCAAACGCGGCCAAGAAGCGTCGCCGCGGCAGCCGGGGCGGAAAGAACCGCAAGAAGCCGGCCGGTGAGGGCGGTGGCGTGGACACCGTGTCCGAAGGCGGTCAGGGCGCCCCGAGGTCGAACGGTCAGACCGGCAACCGTCTGGGTGGGCAGCGCCAGGGCGGCAACGGCCAGCCCCGTCAACAGCGCCCGCAGGCCCCCCGTGGCGACGATGCGCCAGGCGAGGGTCGTAACCCCCAGGAACTTCCCGACCCGCCGCACGAGGGTCACGTGACCGACCCGGAAGTGGCCGAGCGAGCGCTCGTGCGCAAGCCCCAGATCGGCGACACCCGGCCCGCCCCGGCGGCCAAGGCGCCGGAGCCGAAGCAGGATTCGGCGGCGGACAAGAAGAAGCGTCGTCGTGGTGGTCGCAACCGTTCCCGTTCCGGCGGATCCGGCGGTGACGGTGGCCAGCGGAGCGGCGGCACCCAGCGCACCCAGGAGATGATCGAGGCAGAGATCATCGAGAAGCGTCGCGGACGCGAGCGCGATGGCCGTCCCGTCGGTCGTTACATGATGTGCGTGCAGGTCCGCGAAGGTGTCACCCAGGTGGCCGTGCTCGAGGGCCGTTCGCTCATCGAGCACTACGTCAGCCGCCCGGCCGATGACATCAGCCAGATCCACGGGAACATCTATCTCGGTCGCGTGCAGAACGTGCTCCCCGGCATGGAAGCCGCATTCGTCGACATCGCCACGCCCAAGAACGCCGTGCTCTATCGCGGCGATGTCCAGTACGACAAGGAAGACGTCGACACTCCGGCTGGTGATGCCCGCATCGAGCAGATCCTGCGTTCGCGACAGATGATCCTCTGCCAGGTCACGAAGAACCCCATCGGCGCAAAGGGAGCTCGTCTCACCCAGGAAGTGTCGTTGCCGGGTCGCTTCGTGGTGCTCATCCCCAATTCGAAGACGTACGGAATCTCGAAGCGCCTCGACGATTCCGAGCGCCGTCGTCTGCGCAACGTTCTCGACCGCGTGAAGCCGGCCGAGCACGGTGTCATCGTGCGCACCGCCGCCGAGCACGCAACGGAACAGGAACTGCGCGCCGACATGCTGCGCCTGCTGGACGAGTGGGCAAAGGTGGAAGAGGCGTCGAAGAAGGCGAACGGCCCGGCGCTGTTGTACCGCGAACCCGACCTGGCCGTGCGCGTCATCCGCGAGGAATTCAACGCCGACTACCGCGGCGTCATGATCGACGACAGGGAACTCTTCGAGGAAGTGAAGGACTACGTCTCGGCGTTCAACCCGGAGCTTGCCGACCGTGTCACCTACTACGACCGCGAGGCCGAGTCGCTCTCGCTGTTCGAGAGCCAGCACGTGCACGAACAGCTGCACAAGGCGCTCGACCGCAAGGTGTGGTTGCCGTCCGGTGGTTCGCTCATCATCGAGCACACCGAGGCACTCACCGTGATCGACGTGAACACCGGCAAGAACGTGGGCACCAACAACCTGGAGCAGACCGTGTTCCAGAACAACCTGGAGGCCGCCCAGGAGGTGGCCCACCAGCTGCGCCTGCGCGACATCGGCGGCATCATCGTCATCGACTTCATCGACATG
>CAYFLU010000391.1:0-1701 GCA_964343975.1 uncultured Solibacteraceae bacterium | reverse complement strand
AGGCTTCGTCGACGAAGATGATCGCGTTCGGCCGCGCGCGCGCGATCACGTCGATCGCGCCGTCGGGCAGGCCGATGCCGGTTGGGTTGTTCGGGTCGGTGAGGTAGATCAGCTGCGCATCCACCGACGCGTCGAGGATGTCTTCCACCCGGAAGGCGAAGTCCGGTCTCGGCGCTACGCGTGCGACGCGGCCGCCCGCATGGACGATGCCCGCCGCATACATGTCGAAGCAGGGATCGACGATCACGCCGGTGAACGGCGCGGATCGGGCGCGCTCGCTGCCCGCTTCCGCGAGCAACTGCACGGCCTCGTCGAGGCCATTGACGAGCATCACCCACTCGGCCGGCACATCGTAGGCACGGGCGACGGCGGCCAGGGCGGGGCCGTAGTCGGGATACGTGCCGATCAGTTCCGGCGTGAGCGTTTGCAACGCGCGCAGCACGGACGGCGATGCGCCGGCGCCGTTCTCGTTGAGGTGGAGGCGCAGCGCCCCTTTGCCGGCTGGTGTGGCGGCGATGCCGAGGGCTTTCGTATAGGCGTTCACAGTCGTCTCCGGATGGATGCGGCGTGCGCGGCGAGGCCTTCGGCGTCGGCCAGCGTCGCCGCCGCCGAGCCGATGGCGCGCACACCGGCGCGCGTCAATGTTTGCACGGTGAACACGCGCGTGAAGTCGGCCGCGCTGAGGCCGCCGCGGAAGCGGGCGGCGCCGGCGGTCGGCAGCACGTGATTCGACCCCGTCGTGTAGTCGCCGGCTGCCTGCGCGCTCCATTCGCCGACGAAGATCGTACCGGCTGCCGTGAACCTCGCCACGTCCTCCGCGCGATCGATCACGAGGTGCTCGGGGGCGATCGCGTTGACGGCGGCGATGGCTTCGGCCGCCGTACGCTTCACGATGATCTGTCCGTTACGGGCAAGCGAGAGCGGCGCCGGGCCGTCGTTCGGCGTGAGCCGCTGCAGCGCGGCTTTCACGGCCGTCGCCAGTGCGGGCGTCGCGGTGACGAAGATCGCGCGCGCGTCGGGATCGTGCTCGGCCTGCGCGATGAGATCCATCGCGATCCAGTCGGGCGTGCCGCTGTTGGCGTAGACCACGATCTCGCTTGGGCCTGCCTCGAAGTCGATGGGGCAGTCGCGCTGCACGAGCGATTTCGCCGCCGCGACCCAGGCATTGCCGGGGCCGACGATCTTGTCCACGCGCGGGATCGTGCGCGTGCCGTACGCGAGCGCGGCAATCGCCTGAGCGCCGCCGAGGCGCAGCACGGTCGTGGCGCCCGCCTCCTTCGCGGCGCAGAGCACGACCGCCGACGGCTTCGGGCACGCGACGATGACCTCGCCGACGCCGGCGACGCGGGCGGGGACCACGGTCATGATCACGGTCGAGGGCAGCGGGTAGCGGCCGCCGGGCACATAGCAGCCCACGCGCGCGAGCGGCGCCACGCGCGAGTCGATGCGCACGCCCGGCAGCGGCCGCACGGTGAACGGGCGCGGCACCTGCGCTTCGGCCACGGCGCGCACATTGCGAATGGCGAGGCGAATCGCACGCTTCACATCGGCCGGCGTGTCGCGCCAGCCGCGATCGATCTCGCGCGGAGACACGGCGAAGGGCGCGCGGCCGAGGCCGTCGAGACGCGTGGCCCACTCGCGCACGGCCACATCACCGCGCTGCCGCACGTCGTTGACAATGCGCGCGGTCCCCCGCGCGAC
>CAYFLU010000390.1:0-1702 GCA_964343975.1 uncultured Solibacteraceae bacterium | reverse complement strand
AAGCAGGACTTCGCGAAAGCCGAGACCCTGTTCACCGAGCAGATGAAGGCGGCGCTGCCCGAAGACAAGCTCAAGGCAACGTGGTCGACGCTGGCGATGCAGGCGGGCGCGTTCAAGCAACAGCGCGGCGCCCGCGTCGAAGACGTCGGCAACATGAAGCGCGTGACGGTGACGTGTGACTTCGAGCGAGTGCCGCTGGACCTCATCGTCGCCTACAACCCCGCGGGATTGATCGGCGGGTTCAACGTGCGTCCCTACACGCCGCCGGCCGCGCCGTGGTCGGCGCCGGCCTACGTGGACGCCGCGAAGTTCGGTGAGTCGGAGGTCACCGTCGGCGCGACGAACTGGCCGCTGCCCGGCACGCTCGCGATGCCCACCGGCGCCGGTCCGTTCCCGGCCATCGTTCTGGTGCATGGTTCGGGCCCCAACGATCGCGACGAAACGCTTGGTCCGAACAAGGCCTTCAAGGATCTCGCGCAAGGCCTCGCATCGCGCGGCGTGGCCGTGTTGCGCTACGACAAGCGCACGAAGGTCGCCGGCGCGAAGATGGCCTCGATCACGAACTTCACGGTGAAGGACGAAACCGTCGACGATGCGGTCGCCGCGGTGGCGTTTCTGCGCATGACGCCGAAGATCGATCCGGCGCGCATTGTCGTCATCGGTCACAGCCTCGGTGGCATGCTCATCCCGCGCATTGGCGCGGCCGACGCGAAGATCGCCGGCCTCATCGCCATGGCCGGCGCGACCGGTGATCTCGCGCAGACGATGGCGCGGCAGTCGCGCTATCTCGCGGCGGGCGACGGTCGCGTGACGGCCGATGAGCAGAAGCAGATCGATGCCATGGACCAGCTCGTGAAGACCGTGGCCGCGCTCACGCCCGCTGACGCGGCGAAGCCCGCGCCGATTCAGGGCGCGCCGGCATCCTACTGGCTCGATCTGCGCGGCTACGAGCCGGCCACCGCTGCGAAGTCGTTGACGCAGCCATTGCTCATCCTCCAGGGCGAGCGCGACTATCAGGTGACGATGGCCGACGACTTCTCGAAGTGGAAGGCGGCGCTCGGCGACAAGAAGGGCGTGACGTTCAAGACGTACCCGGCGCTGAATCATCTCTTCATGGCCGGCGAAGGCAAGAGCCTGCCCGCCGAATACGAGAAGCCTGGGCACGTGCCGGTGGACGTGATCAACGACATCGCGGCGTGGATTGCCGGGATCAAATAGCGTGACGGAGACGCCGTTGAAGCACCCCGGCGTCTGGTTTCCGCCGCCGCTCGTGTATCTGGCGCCGTTTGCGCTCGCGTTCTGGTCGAATCGGCGCGTGCCGTTTCTGATCGTGGCTGACGAGCGCCGGCCCGCCGCGATGGAGATGGCCGGGCTGGCGTTGATGGTGATCGGCCTGAGCCTGGTGTTCTGGGCGCTGTTCGATTTCCTGCGCGCGCGGACCAATCCGCTCCCGCACCATGCCGCGCGGACGCTCGTGATCGCCGCGCCCTACACGTTCACGCGCAATCCGATGTATCTCGGGTTGATGACGGCGTATGTCGGAGGCGCCCTCGTGACGAACTGGGCGCTGCCGTTCCTGCTGTGGCCGTTCGTGTGGCTGGTGATGCGGTACTACGTGATCGCGCGGGAAGAGCGCTACCTGCGCGGCGCATTCGGCGCGCAGTACGAGGCGTACTGCGCGCGCGTGCGCCGTTGGCTCTGA
>CAYFLU010000389.1:0-1743 GCA_964343975.1 uncultured Solibacteraceae bacterium | reverse complement strand
ACGTGCGCATCGTCAGCTGCGTGCCCGGTTCGCCGATCGACTGCGCGGCGATGACGCCGACCGCGAGGCCGAGTTCGACGAGGCGCCCGGTCGCGAGGTCGCGGCCGTAGCACTTCGCGCAGCACCCGCGGCGCGACGCGCACGTGAGCACCGAACGGATCTTCACGCGCTCGATGCCGGCATCTTCCACGGCATCGGCGAGCGTCTCATCGATCTCACCCGCCGCCGGCACGATGACCGCGCCCGACGCCGGATCGATGATGTCTTCGAGCGCCACGCGGCCGACGATGCGGTCGCTGAGGCGTTCGATGATCTCGCCGCCGGAGTCGACGATCGGACGCGCTTCGAGGCCGTCGAGCGTGCCGCAATCGATTTCCGCGATGATGACGTCCTGCGCGACGTCCACGAGACGACGCGTGAGGTAGCCGGAGTCGGCCGTCTTGAGCGCCGTATCCGCGAGACCCTTGCGCGCGCCGTGCGTCGAGATGAAGTACTCGAGCACCGAGAGGCCTTCGCGGAAGTTCGCGCGAATCGGCTGCTCGATGATTTCACCGCTCGGCTTCGCCATCAGGCCGCGCATGCCGGCCAGCTGACGGATCTGCTGCTTCGAACCTCGGGCGCCCGAGTCGGCCATGATGTAGACCGGGTTGAAGCTCTTGCCCGACTTGTCGGCCGCTTCCATCTCGCCGAACATTTCGTCGGCGATCTTTTCGGTGACTTCCGACCAGATCGCGATGACTTTGTTCTTGCGCTCGCCGTTGGTGATCGCGCCTTCCTGATACTGACCTTCGACCTTGATGACCTCGGCGCGCGCCTGCTCGACGAATTCCCGCTTCTTCTCCGGGATGACCAGGTCGTCGATACCGATCGACAGGCCCGACCGCGTCGCGTAGGTGAAGCCCAGGTGCTTGAGGCCGTCGAGCATCTCGACGGTCTTCTCGAGGCCGTACTTCAGGTAGCCGTACCGCACGAGCTGCTGGAGGCCCTTCTTCTTCAGCAGGCCGTTGACGAACGGCATCACCTTCGGCAGCGCGGTGTTCAGAATGACGCGGCCGACGGTCGTGTTGATGATCTGGTTGTCGACGTAGCGCTCCGCCGCGTCGAGCAGGTCCTGCGAGTCGCGCGCGACCGTGAGGTCCACGAAGCGGCCCGTGAAGCGCAACCGGATCGGCGTGAGCGTTTCCACTTCCCCGGCGTCGAGCGCGAGGAGCACGTCCTCGACCGTCGCGAACGCGCGGCCTTCGCCACGCGCGCCCGACTTCGCCTTCGTCAGGTAGTAGCACCCGAGCACGACGTCCTGCGACGGCACCGCGATCGGCTGACCCGAGGCCGGCGACAGGATGTTGTTCGACGACATCATCAGCACCGAGGCTTCAATCTGTGCCTCGGGCGACAGCGGAATGTGCACGGCCATCTGGTCGCCGTCGAAGTCGGCGTTGAACGCCGTGCAGACGAGCGGATGGATGCGGATCGCCTTGCCTTCCACGAGCACCGGCTCGAACGCCTGGATGCCCAGACGATGCAGCGTGGGCGCGCGGTTCAGCATGACCGGATGTTCCTTGATGACTTCATCGAGGATGTCCCACACTTCGGCGCGCTGCTGCTCCACCATCTCCTTGGCCTGCTTGATGGTGGACACGAGGCCGCGCTCTTCGAGCTTGTTGTAGATGAACGGCTTGAAGAGCTCGAGCGCCATCTTCTTCGGCAGGCCGCACTGGTGCAGCTTCAGCTGCGGGCCCACGA
>CAYFLU010000388.1:0-1801 GCA_964343975.1 uncultured Solibacteraceae bacterium | reverse complement strand
AGGTCCTGAGCAAGACGAAGAGCCCGGCGCTGCAGAGCAGCCCGCAGAAGCGCGGTGTGTGCGTGCGCGTCTTCACCCAGACGCCGAAGAAGCCGAACTCGGCGCTCCGCAAGGTGGCGCGCGTGCGGCTCACCAACGGCATTGAAGTCACCACCTATATCCCTGGCGTGGGCCACAACCTGCAGGAGCACTCGTTGGTGCTCATCCGCGGCGGCCGTGTCAAGGATCTCCCGGGCGTGCGCTACCACGTCGTCCGCGGCACGCTCGACACCGTCGGTGTCGCGGGCCGTATGCAGGGACGATCGAAGTACGGCGCGAAGCGCCCGAAGAAGGCGTAAAGGCGAGGCGAGGACAGATACATGCCGCGTAGACGAGAAGTACCCAAGCGTGAAGTTCCGGCGGACCCGATTTACGGCAGCCCGCTCGTGACCAAGTTCATCAGCACGATCATGAAGGACGGCAAGCGGTCGACGGCCGAGCGGATCATGTACAAGGCGCTCGCCATCGTCCAGGAAAAGACCCAGGACGAGCCGGTCAAGACCTTCAAGAAGGCGATCGAGAACGCCAAGCCGAGCCTCGAAGTGAAGTCGCGCCGCGTTGGCGGCAGCAACTATCAGGTGCCGGTGGAAGTGAATCCGAATCGTCGCCTGTCGCTCGCGATCCGCTGGGTCGTGACGTACGCCACCGAGCGTGCCGACGGCAAGACGATGCAGGAAAAGCTCGCGAACGAGTTCATGGATGCCGCGAACATGCGCGGTGGCGCGGTGAAGAAGCGTGAAGACACGCACCGCATGGCCGAAGCCAACAAGGCGTTCGCCCACTACCGCTGGTAAGGACGAGACACGCTCATGGCTCGCAACATTCCCCTTTCACGCTGCCGGAACATCGGCATCTGCGCGCACATCGACGCCGGTAAGACGACGACGACCGAGCGCATCCTGTTCTACACGGGCGTCACGTACAAGATCGGCGAAGTGCACGAAGGCACGGCGGTCATGGACTGGATGGAGCAGGAACAGGAGCGCGGCATCACGATCACGTCGGCCGCGACGACCTGCTCCTGGCGCGACATTCGTATCAACATCATCGACACGCCGGGCCACGTCGACTTCACGGCTGAAGTCGAGCGCTCGCTGCGCGTGCTCGACGGCGCGGTGGCCGTGTTCGACTCGGTCGCCGGTGTCGAACCGCAGTCGGAGACGGTGTGGCGTCAGGCGGACAAGTACCGCGTGCCGCGCATCTGCTTCGTGAACAAGATGGACCGTATCGGCGCGAACTTCCTGCGCACGTACGAGCAGATCATCTCGAAGCTCCAGGCCAACCCGGTGGCGCTGCATCTGCCGATCGGCATCGAAGACGGCTATCTCGGCGTGGTCGATCTCGTGAAGATGAAGGCGATCGTGTGGCGCGATGACAAGATGGGGTCGAACTACACCATCGAAGACATCCCGGCCGACATGGTCGACCTCGCGAACGAATACCGCGAGAAGCTGATCGAGAAGGTGACGGAGTCTGACGACGCCATCCTCGAGAAGTACATGCACGGCCAGGAGATCACCGAAGAAGAAATCAAGACGGCGATCCGCAAGCGGTGCATCTCGTCGGTGCGCGAAGAGAAGTCGGCGTTCGTGCCGGTCATCTGCGGCTCGGCGTTCAAGAACAAGGGCGTCCAGCCCCTGCTCGACGCGGTCGTCGACTTCCTCCCGTCGCCGGATGACATCCCGGCGGTGCAGGGTCTCGATCCGAACGGCGCCGAAGGCGCGATGACGGAGCGCAAGCAGGACGACAACGCGCCGTTCTC
>CAYFLU010000387.1:0-1838 GCA_964343975.1 uncultured Solibacteraceae bacterium | reverse complement strand
TGCTCGGGACGCCCAAACCGAACAGGCCGGCGTAAATAAAGTGCCCCTCCACGATTCCCAGTCGTCCACTCGTGCCCTCGTCGCCCGCGGTCGAGCCGGCGACCGGCTCGCGTTCGACCGCGTCTTCGACCGGGTGACTTCGCGCGTACGGGGCTGGTTCCGCGGCAAGGTCACGCAGCGCACAGCCGGCATCGCCGACACGCAGGACGTGATCCACGACGCGGCGCTCGGCATGTGGCAGCGTCTCCCCCAACTGGACCTCCGGCGGCCTGGCGATCTCGATGCCTACATGCAGACGGCCGTCACCAATCGGATTCGCGCACAGATCCGCCGAGCCCAGATCGTGCCGCCGCCGCTGCCTCTCGACGGCGCACTGATCGACGTGGTCGACGACGCCCCCACGGCGTTGGACACGCTGCTCGACGCGGACGCGGAGGCCCGATATCGACGGGCATTCGCGGAGTTGCCGGAACGGGACCGGGCCGCCCTGGTCGCTCGCTCGATGGGGTACACCTATGAGCAGGTCGCCGCCGTGGCCGGACACAGCTCGGCGGATGCCGCGCGTATCGCGCTCACGCGCATCGTCAAGCGCCTGCGCGCGGTCGTCGACAGCGGTCCGCCGAAAGCCGGATAGAATCTCGCGCGGTGTCCCCCCAACGCGTCGCGCAAGAACCGCAGCCGCACGGCCCTGCGGCACAGCCGCACCAACTGCCCCTCTGGGCGCTCGCGCTCGGCGCGCTGGCCCTCGTGCGTGCGCTGGTCGCGGCGTCGCCGCTGACGCCCTTCGGGATCCATTCACTCGCCGCGTATTCGGAAGGCGCCAACCAATTGGTGCACTGGGCCGCGTGGATCGTGTGCGGCCTGTTTCTCGTGCTCACGCACTCGCGTCAGGTTCGGTCTGGGTGGCTCGGTCTGGCGATGATCCTGCTCGCGGGCGCGTCCTCGAGAGTCGAGTTCCTCTCCACCCAAGCCAGCACGTTGACGTGGGCGCTGGCCTTTGTTCCGTTGGGCACCCTGCTGCCCTACGCCCTCGGGCGCTTTCTTCTGGAGTATCCGCGTCCGAGACCGGTCCGCTCTGCGCGGTGGCTGGTCCTCATCACGCGCATCGCCGCGATCTACGGTGCGTGCCGTCTGCTGGCCATCGTGGTCACGGAATTCGCGCCGTTTCCGCTGCCACGCGTCATCGCCTTCGTCGGCACACGCGCGCAGGGAAGCCCATGGGGCGCGATCTCGCTCGCGATCGCGGTCTTGATCCTGGTGCTGAGCTTCATGACCTTCGATGGGCTGTTGCCCGATGATCGTCGTCGCCACCGACGACTGCTTCCGGCGTGGATGGTGATTACGCTCAACATCCTGCTGACGCTGTATCAGTCCACCGGCCCCGCCGGCCAGTTCCGACCGCTGCCGCTGGGCGTTGAGCGCCAGACACTCGGGCTGTTGGCCATCGCGATGTTGCTGATCCCGCTCTACATGACCTATCAGCTCCTGGTAGGTCAGCGATGGATCGCCCACATCGCGCTGCGACGCGCCGTCGCCGGCGTGCTGAGCTATCCCATGCTGGCGGCCTCGACGTTTGGCCCGCCCCTTGTGATCGCTCTCGTTGCGTACCGCGAGCAAGACCACACCGTGGCTGAGGTGTTCAGCTCGCAGGCCGTGGCCTGGCTCGCGCTCGCCGCGGTGTCGGGCGTGGCGCTGACCCAGCGCGACCGGCTGATGGCGCTCTTCAACCGCTGGTTCTTCCAGGATCACTACGACGTCAGCGAGACGCTCTACGAACTGACGAGTTGGATCCGGCAATCGCGGAGTATCGACGAACTCGTCGCGCACATCACGTCGGC
>CAYFLU010000386.1:0-1845 GCA_964343975.1 uncultured Solibacteraceae bacterium | reverse complement strand
TTGACCATGTTCAACAAAATACCATGTTCATTAATAATGAACAAGTATTTTTCTTGAACACTCAAGGCCTCTCTCCAGCAATTCCTAGTATTCTGGCCGCCAGAACCGCTGCGCCGCTGTGCTACCGTACCCTGTCGGGACGTACCCACAACAAGGGCTGGGGTTCGTATGATCGAGAACATCCACTATCGCAGCGTCATGGACGTCGAGGCGATTGGCAGTCCGCCAGCAACGTTCGCGGACGTGGTGGCTGAGGTCGTTCGTTGGATTCGTTCCAAGGAAGGTCCTTCCGCGAAGCTCGCGCCGGCGTGGGCCACGTCACGCTGATGTTGAACGATCAGGTGACGGCCGACTATCAGATGTGGACGCCCGAGTGGGACGCGCTACGCACGAAGGGGAAGCGGAAGGACTACCCGAAGTACGGGCAGGCGCATCGCGGCAAACTCGGACTGCAGAACCACGGCAACAAGATCTGGTTCCGGAACATCCGCGTGCGCGCGCGCTGACGCGCCGGTCTACGTCGTTTCGAGCAGGATCGTGATCGTGAAGGCCGACGGCTGGGTGAGGTTGCCGAGGTCCTTCAGCGAGATGCAGATGTTGCTGATCGGCACCGTCATCGTGATCTGCGGGGAGGAGTCGGCGCTGTTGGCCGCCGTGTCCACCGACTGCGCCACGTTGCACGAGGTGCCGCTCAGCGTGCCGACGCCGAGGCGGAGGATCTTGTCGGACTGATCGCCAGTGAGGTACTGCACCTTGAGGGTGCCCGCGGCTGGAATGCTGATCGACTTGAAGGCGGTGCCGCCCTCGGCCAGTCGGCTCGAGAACACGTAGCTGTAGTTCACCGCTGTCGTCGAGGTCGTTGACGTCAGGTTGCAGCCACTCAGTGACGCGGCGAGCGCCACAATCCCGATGCCGAAGACAAACCGATTACGCATAAGCTCCATTCCGTGACGAACCTTGCCGACGAGTTCGGGCAGATCGATATCTACCTATTTGACCAGCTTCTCAAGGGCCGTGTCACGGCCCGAGATCGGGTCCTCGACGCCGGCTGTGGGTCTGGTCGCAACCTATTGTATCTGTTGAAGATGGGCTGCCAAGTCTCCGCGATCGACACCAACCCGGTCGCCGTCGCCGGGGTCCGCGACCTGGCCGCCGAGCTCCACACGGGGCTCCCCGATGCCAACTTCCGGGTCGAACCGGTCGAGCGGCTGTCGTTCGCCGACGCCTCTTTCGACGTCGTGATCTCCAGCGCGGTCTTGCACTTTGCCCGGGATGCCGCCCATTTCGAGGCGATGGTGGGGGAGATGTGGCGAGTGCTGCGCCCGGGCGGGATGCTCTTCACCCGGTTGGCGTCGACGCTGCTGCCCGACAGCCACTACACGTATCTGGTGAGCCCGGAACACCTCGAGCAGCTGGCCGGGAGGCTCGGCGGCCAGCTGCTCGATCCGATCAAGACCACGGTCGTGCATCGTCAGCGTGCGATGTCGACGTGGGTCGTACGGAAGTCATAAGCACGAAGTCGTAACTACGACGTCGCGAGCGCGCTCGCCTCGTCACGCCGCTTGGCGGTTTCCGTGTGTTCCATGGCGCACACGCGGTCGCCGGCCCAGATGAGCATGATGCCGATGCACTCGCCAATGTAGAGCGCTTCCACCACGCCGGCCTTGGCCATGGAACCGCCGATGCCGGGGAGGATCGCGCCGAATGCGATGAGGGCGTTGCCGTAGGCGCGGTACAGATGCCCGCGGACCTTGTAGTGCATCCACGCGCTCTTGATGGCGCCGCCGATCAGGAAGAACACCGCGTAGAGATTGATGAACGGCGTCATCAGCCGCACCCATTTCC
>CAYFLU010000385.1:0-1847 GCA_964343975.1 uncultured Solibacteraceae bacterium | reverse complement strand
ACACGCCGCCGGCGCGCCACTGAAACTGCACGCGGTTGGTCACCCGGCGTGATCCAGTGATGAAGCCCGTGCGTCGCCACGAGCCGAGTTCCTCGGCGAGCGCCGCTTGCAGCCATTGCTGCTGCACCGTCGCGCTGACCACACCCAGCAGCGGCACCGGTGTCGACGCCGTCGCCGCCCACTCGAGCCGGCGCATCGCGCTGGTCTGCGGCGCACCGAATGACACGAAGCCGCCAGTCGATGCGCGCACGAACCAGGAGAGCGTCCGGCCATGGGCGAGGTACGACCAGGCCGCCGAGATCGCGCGGCCCGTCGCGCGCGACGCTGTACGGCTCACGCCGAACGTGGCTTCGAAGTCGCCGAAGCGGCCAAGACGCGCCGTCAGCGTCGGCCCGCCGCTCACGAGCGCGCGGTCGCCCTCCGCATGCACGCCGATCGTCAGGCTGTTGGTGAGGCCCACGCGATGCGTGAGCGACGCGGCCTGACGATGGTCGCCATCACCGAGCGCAAACCGCTCACGCGAACCGATCGCGTACTGAAAATCGTGAAGCCCCGGCGCCAGCACGGCCGACGTCACGTAATAACTCGTGTCAAATGTCTGCGCGCGGCCGAATCCGTCACGCACGACCACGCGGGTGCTACCGGCGCCGGTCAGCGCCGGAATGCCGGTGATGTCGAACACGCCGGGCTGCAGCTCCGTGCGCCGCACCAGCCGGTCGTTCACATAGACGTCCACCGTCGACGGCGTCGACAACGTCTGCACGAGCTGCGGCGTCGGAAACCGCACGAAATACGGATCGAGCGAGAACTCGCGGCTCACGGCCACGCCGGTGACCAGCCCCGCGCCCCACAACGCGCCGCCGCGCAACGCGAAGTCGCCGGCCGAGAACCGGACCATGGACGACGGACGATCCACCGTCAACGTCGAGAGCCCGCGCGTCACCACGCCTTCCGGCGATCGCGACACCGTGGACAACAACAGCGCGGGACCGAGACTCGCGCCCACTTCACCCGACAGGCTGGGATGACGCGTACCCATCCAGTTGAGGCCGTAGTTGGCGAAGAGCGCGGCGCTGCTCACATGGAGCGTGCCCTCCGGTTCGTGCGGACGCAGGTCGATGCGCTGGGTCCCGAACAGCGCCGGCGGCGCCGTCACGCGCAACATCAACTCGTCATCGTCGATCTGGTAGCTGACTTTCGGTTTGATGTCGGCGAGCGAGATGTAGGGTGCGCCGTCGATCAGCTCGGGCGTGACGCGCAGGGCGCGGAGCCCCGCGCCTTCGAGAGCGGCCGGCGGCAGCAACACGTCGCGTCCGTTGTCACGGATGAGGACGAGCGCTTCGCCCGCGGGTTTCGTGTTGATGGTGACGCCGAGAAACGCGCGCATCGGCGGCTCGATCGATCGCGGCGTGTCGGTACCGGTCGACGTGGGTGGCGCGGGCGTGGATGCCGGTGCGGGTGCGGACGTCGACGTCGTCCCGCCGGTCGGCGGCGTGGTCACGGGCAGTCGCACAGGCAAGGTCGGGCCGGTCGTGGGGCCCGTGGACGCGGCGCCGCCTTGCTGCGCCGGCGCGGCAGCGCCGAGCAGCAGCGCCACCACGAGTGACGCGACGCCGGTCATGGCTATTTCTTGACGGAGGGCTTGCCGCGCGCGGTGCACGCGCTCTGCGCGACGTCCGCGGTGCCCGTGATCGTGCCGTCTTCGGTAATCGCCGTGATCACCAGCTGCTTGGTCTTCGCGCACTGCGCCGGATCGAACGTGAGCGCGAAGTTCTGGCGATGCTGGGCCAGCAGATAGCCGGCCTCGGCGGTGTTCTCGAAGAGGTTGCGGCCGTCGAGCCCGATCC
>CAYFLU010000384.1:0-1869 GCA_964343975.1 uncultured Solibacteraceae bacterium | reverse complement strand
CCAGCTACGAGCGCCTGCAGCCGGAAGACATGCGCCGCGACGCCACGATCGCCGCGGCGTTCGCGTTCCTCGCCGCGAACCGCGACGAGAAGCTGCCGCACAAGCCGGCCACGCCGCTCCCGGGCGGCGGACGCGGCGGGCACTAACGACCGCAGCCGACACACAAACGGCCCGAGCAGCCATGCTGCTCGGGCCGTTTTCATTTTGAAAAGACGCGCGCGTGGACATCAGCGCACGATCCGACGCGCGCGGAAGTCAGCGCACGATCCGACGCGCGCTTGGAAATCAGCGCGCGCTCCGACGGTCAGTGCGGTGGCTAGCGTCCGCCGCTCCGGCCGCCGCCGTGCGCGTGACCACCGCCTTGGCGCTGGTGCTGCTCGCGCCGCGCCGCCTTCTCGGCCGCGCGCTGGCGTTCCTGCTGCTTGCGGGCGCGGATCTCCGCGATGCGCTGCGCGAGCGGCACTTCGAGCTTCGCCTCCGCACGCGCGTTGTAGTCGAAGCCCGGCAACGTCACGCGCGGCAGCGGCTTGCCAATCGCGCGCTCGATCGCCTTCAGATCGCCTTCCTCGTCACCTCCGACGAACGTGAACGCCTCGCCCGTCGCCTCCGCGCGGCCCGTGCGGCCCACGCGGTGGATGTAGTCTTCCGCCACTTCCGGCACGTCGAAGTTCACGACATGCCCGAGCGCTTCGACGTCGATGCCGCGCGCGGCGATGTCCGTCGCCACGAGCACCGGATACTTGCCGCTCTTGAAGCCGGCGAGCGCCGCCATGCGCTGCGGCTGCGACCGGTTGCCGTGAATGCGGTCGGCATTAATGCCGTGGTTCACGAGAAATTCCGCGAGCCGGTTCGCGCGATGCTTGGTCCGCGTGAACACGAGCGCCTGCTTCATCAGCCCGCGCTTGAGAATTTCGAGGAGGAGCGCCGACTTCAGCTCCGAGCGCACCGGGTACACGGCCTGCGTGATCCCCGAGGCCGGCGCTGCCTGACGCTCCTTCTGAATGAACACCGGGTTCTTCAGCATCTCGCGCGTCAGCGACTGAATCGGCGGCGGCATCGTCGCGCTGAAGAAGAGCGTCTGCCGCTTCTCGGGCACGTAGCGCAGGATCTTCTTGATCTCGGGCAGGAAGCCCATGTCGAGCATGCGATCGGCCTCATCGAGCACGAGGAACTCGATCTTGTCGAGCTTCGCGTAGTGGCCCTTGAGGTGATCGAGCAAGCGGCCCGGGCACGCGATGATCACATCGACACCCGACCGCAGCGCATGTTCCTGCGGCCCCATGCCGACACCGCCGTAGATCGCCGCGCCGGTGACCGGCGTGTGCATGGCGAGGTCCTTCATGTCGTCGAGGATCTGCTGCGCGAGTTCGCGTGTGGGCGCGAGCACGAGCGCGCGCGTCGTGCCGCGCGGCCTGTCGATCAGCTTGTTGAGGATCGGCAGCAGAAAGGCCGCCGTCTTGCCGCTCCCCGTTTGCGCGCACGCGAGCAAGTCGCGTCCGTCAAGACCGGGAGGAATGGATTCCGCCTGAATGGGCGTGGGACGAACAAATCCCAACTCCTTGATACCTTGGAGCAGGGACGGATGCAGAGTGAGCTCAGTAAAAGTCAACACCCCACTCTATCAGACCCCTTGCGGGCTCAGGGCACATGCCCCAGTGCTCGCGAGTCAGCGAAGACTCCTCGACGCCTTACGCCGGAAACAGTGGCAGCTCCAGAAGCGGCGCCACCGCACGACGTTTCTCGCGTTCAGGCGACGACTTCCGTGACGCCGGGATCTCCTCCGCGGCGTCGCTCAACACGCGCGCGTGCCACCGCTCACGCTGTGCCCACTGGGCCAGCGCTTCGGCCACCGCATCTTCCGGACAGGCA
>CAYFLU010000383.1:0-1886 GCA_964343975.1 uncultured Solibacteraceae bacterium | reverse complement strand
CAGGCGCGCCGCTTGCGCGCGCGCCTCGAGCGCTACTACCTCGAAGAAGGCCACACCGACGAACTCGTGATCGAGCTGCCGAAGGGCCGCTACGCGCCGGCGTTCCGTCCGCGCAACACGCGCCTCGCGCCCGCGCCCGCCAACGCGTCGATCTCGGAAACAGCCACGTCGCACAACACCGTCGCGATCGGCCCGTTCAGCGACTACGGTCCTCAGCAGGAACTGCAGTACGCCGCCGCCGGCCTGCGTGCCGAGATCGTGCACCATCTGGCGCGCTGCAAGGGCTTGCGCGTCGTTTCCGCCGAGAGCGACGACCGCCACAGCGGCGCCTCGTTCGTGGTCACAGGCTCGACCCGGCGCGCGGGCGACGTGATCCGTCTCACGGCCACGATCATCAACGCCGCCACGGGCGCGTATTTCGCGTCTGAATCGGTGGATGCCACCGACGGCGGACTCCTGCAGGCGCAGGAGTCACTCGCCAACTTCATCGTCTCGGTCGTTCGTCCGATCGGCGGTCACGCCACGGGCTGGCGCGGCATCGTGCGCCCGACGGAGAACCTCGCGGCCCGCAATCTGTATCTGCAGGGCCGCTACCATCTGGCACAGCGCACCGAAGACAGCCTCCGACGCGCCGTCGAGTTCTTCCAGAGCGCGCTCACAGAGGATCCGAACTACGCGCTCGCGCACAGCGGCCTGTCCGACGCCTACGGCCTCCTGAATTCCTACGGCGTGCGCGGACCGGCCGATGTGTGGACCAAGGCCGCGTCGCATGCCGCGTCCGGCGTGATGCTCGATCCGGCCGCCGTCGAAACGCGCACGACGCTCGCCCACGTCAAGGCCGTGCAGGACTGGGACTGGCCCGGCGCCGAGCGCGAATACCGCGCCGCGCTCGACATCTCGACCGAATATGCGACGACGCATCACTGGTACGCGATGTCGTGTCTGATGCCGATGGGCCGGCTCGACGAAGCCATGCGCGAGATCCTGCTCGCGCAGTCGCTCGATCCCGTGTCGGCGATCATCGCGCGCGACATCGCGGTGCTCCACCTCTACCGCCGCAACCTCGATGCCGCGCTCGAGCAGTGCGACCACACGATCGAGCTGAACCCGCACTTCGCGCCGGCCTATCTCACGCTCGGTCTCGTGCAGGAGCAGCGCGGCGACCTCGACGAGTCACTCGCCGCCGTGCACCGCGCCATCGATCTGCTCCCGCACGGGCCCCGCATGCAGGCCGCGCTCGCGCGCGCCCTCGCGCTGTCGGGCAAGAAGGATCAGGCGCAGCAGATTCTGGCGAAGCTCGAAGACATCGCCAAGAAGCGCTACGTCTCGCCGTTCGACGTCGCCTGTGTGCGGTTCGCCCTCGGCCAGAAGGATCTCGGCTTCAAGTGGCTCCAGCGGGCCCTGCGCGATCGCGCCTTCGAGATGAGCGCGCTCGCCTACGACCCGCGGTTCGACGCCGTGCGCGCCGACGCCCGGTTCAAGACGATCCTCAAGCAGATCGGCGCGCAGTAGACCGGCGCGTGTAACCGTAACAGCCCCGCGCCCACGTGAGGCGGCGATAGCATCCGCCTCACGTATGACGCTCCGACTGCCGTTCCGTCTCGCCACGCTCGCCCTCACGGTCTCGGCCGCCGCGCTCCTCTGGACGGCCCGTCCCGCCGCTCAGGCGCCGGCCGCCGCGCCAAAGGCCGCGCCAAAGACCAAGAAGCATGTGCTCGCCTGGGCCGATGTGCGCTGGGGGTATCAGCACGACTCGATCACCCACGCGATGGCCACCATCGAGCGCATGGGCCGCGAGTCGGGTCTCTACGACACCTGGATCCGCACAGACTCGGATCCGATCACCAAGAAGCCGATCGAGTTCAAGACCGGCACCGGCATCGCCA
>CAYFLU010000382.1:0-1918 GCA_964343975.1 uncultured Solibacteraceae bacterium | reverse complement strand
CCGTCACCAAGAGCGGCACCAACGAGTTCCACGGCACGGGCTTCTTCTTCGGCCGCAATCAGGCGTGGGTCGGCAAGGGCATCACGAACACGGCCATTTCAAACTTCAAGGAAAAGCAGGGCGGCGGCAGCCTCGGTGGCCGGCTGCTCGAGAACAAGGCGTTCTTCTTCGGGTCGGGCGAGGTCTACCGTCGTCTGAAGCCGACGGGTGTCTCGGTCGGCGGCACGGGCGTCACGTTCGGTGGCGGCGCCTACGACGCGTTGGTCGACCAGTACCTCACGATTCTCAAGAACACCTACAACTACACGCCGTCGCCGGATCCGAAGGCAGAGTTCGGGCGCAATACGAACAACAACAAGTACTTCGGCCGTCTCGACTTCAACCTGGCGCCGGGCCAGCAGCTCACGATCCGTCACAACTACATCGATGCGCTGACCGACATCGGCACGCCGTCGGCGACCGCATTCAAGACGCCGGACAACATCTACCGGTTCGTCGACAAGACGAACTCGTCGGTGGCGCAGCTCAACTCGACGTTCGGCCGCGCGGTGAATGAACTGCGCGTCGTCTACACGACGGTGCGTGACCATCGCGACCCGCAGCCGTTCGAACAGCGTCCGTTCCCGCAGGTCAACGTCACGCTCGCCTCGGGCGTCACCATCCAGTCGGGCCGCGAGCAGTTCTCGGGCGCGAACCAGCTCGATCAGGACATCCTCGAAGTCACCGATTCGCTCACGCTGCTCAAGGGCGCGCACACGTTCACGCTCGGCACGAGCAATCAGTTCTTCAAGTTCCGCAACCTGTTCATCCGCGACTTCTACGGCACGTACAGCTTCTCGAGCCTGGCGAACTTCGCGGCGGGCAAGGCGCAGTCGTACGATCTGAGCTACTCGGCGACGAGCGATCCGCTCATGGCCGCCAAGTTCGGCGTGCGCGCCTACGGCTTCTACGCCGGCGATCAGTGGCGCGTGGCCAACAACGTCACGCTGACGATGGGCGTGCGCGTGGATCTGCCGACCTACCCGGATACGCCGAATGCCAACCCCCTGGCGGTGACGAACTTCGGCTACCGCACGGACATCACGCCGAAGAACACGCTGGTTTCGCCGCGCATCGGCTTCAACTACGACCTGCACGGCGATGGCACGGAGCAGGTCCGCGGCGGCGTGGGCATCTTCGCCGGCCGTCCGCCGTACGTGTTCATCTCGAACCAGTACGGCAACACGGGCGTGGACTTCACCCGCATCGGCGCGTCGTTCAACACGGCGAACCAGATTCCGTTCGTGGCGGATGCGCTGAACCAGGCGCGCGTCATCACGGGCGCGGCGGCCGGTTCGTTCACGAACGAGATCGACCTCATCGACCCCGACTTCAAGTACCCGTCGGTGCTTCGCGGCAACCTTGCGTGGGATCGCAAGCTGCCGTGGGGGCTCTACGGTGCGGCCGAGTTCGTGTGGTCGCTCACGCAGAATGACGTGCGCTACCAGAACCTCAACTACACGCCGTCGGTCACGGTGACCGGCGTCGGTGGCCGCCCGTACTTCATCAAGAAGGTGTCGTCGCTCTCGGACGTCATCCTCCTGACGAACACCGATCAGGGCAGCAGCTGGACGGCGAGCTACGAACTGCGCCGGCCGTTCCAGAATGGCTGGTTCTTCTCGGCCGGCTACTCGTACAACGACTCGAAGAGCGTGCAGGACGTCACGTCCGACCAGGCCGCGTCGGCCTGGGGCAACACGTCGGTGCCGGGCGACCCGAACAACCAGCCGCTCACGCGGTCGAGCTTCGCGGTCGGTCACCGCATCACGGCGTCGGCGTCGTACGACTTCAAGCTGCCGATGGGCGCGAGCGCGACCCTCAGCATGTTCTACGCGGGCACGTCGGGCCGGCCGTTCACGATGGCCTTCAGCCGCGATGT
>CAYFLU010000381.1:0-1940 GCA_964343975.1 uncultured Solibacteraceae bacterium | reverse complement strand
ATCGGCAACGCGGATCCGTTCTTCGATCGCGTGATCATCGCGAGCTCCGCGGTCTACCGGCTCGGTGTGGAACTGCCGTCCGGTACGCAGCCCGGCAAGGAATTCACCGTCACGGTGTCGGTGAAGAAGCCGGGCCTTTCAGCGAAGGCCAACAAGTTCGCCATTGCCGCGGCCGACGCACCGCCCGCCGCTGCACCGGAACCGCCCAAGCCTGCGGCGCCGGCCGCTCCCGCGCCGCCGAAACCGGCACCGAAGCCGGCAGAGCCCACCTCCGCCATCGACGAGGTCCTGAAGGCCGCGGTCTATGCGAACACCGCGGTCGGCGACGTGCCGCTGCGCGCGGCAACGACCGTACGTCGCAGCAACAACGGCGCGGGTCTCGTCGACGTGAGCCTCAACCTGCACATGCCGGCCTCGGTAAAGGCGCCGCTCACCGCGTTCATCGGCGTGGTCGATGCGAAAGGCGGCCTCAAGATCAATCGCCGCATCATCGAAGCCGCCGCGGGCGACTACACGATTCCGTACCTCTTCCCGCTCGAGCCGGGCGACTACCATCTGCGCGTGGCCATCGCCGATGCGACCGGTGCCCTCGGCGCGCTCGACGTGCCCGTGCACGCCGCGCTCGCGCCGTACGGCGAGTTCACCGCCGGCGACATCCTCACCTACGTCGTCGACGCCAACGATCGCGCCCAGCTCTTCACGCTCGACGATGTGCCGCCGGCGACGACGCTCTATGCGGCGCTCGAGATCTACACGCCGGGGGCAATGCCGGTGAACTATCCGGTGGTCGAGTGGTCGCTGCTGAAAGAGGGTGACTCGCGTCCGATGGTCGATGCCGACAGCCCCGCGCGGCCGGCGTCTGCGCTGATGCGCAGCGACGCGCAGTTTCCCTGGGACAAGCTGCCGGCCGGCACGTACGTGATCCGCGCGGACCTCATCGTCGACGACAAGGTCGCCGCCACGCGCTCGGTGGTGGTGAAAAAGCGCTAACAGACTGCGCGCACTCGGTTGTGTGTGATGTGGCGGGGCCGCGGCTCCGCCACAGCCACGTTGGCGCATTGCGATGCGCGCGCTTCTCTCCTACACTGCGCTCCATGCGACAGCTTTTGGCGGCGTGCGTGGCGATCAGCCTCGTGTCTTCGCCCCTTGGCGCGCAGCAGCAACAGCCGCCACCGCCTACCTTTCGCAGCAGTGTGACGCTCGTCACGGTCGACGTGATCGTGCTCGATCACGACGGCAAGCCCGTGCCCGGTCTTACGGCAGACGACTTTCAGATCAAGCTCAACGGCAAAGTGCAGCCCGTGCGCGCGCTGTCGTACGTGTCGGTGGCGCAGGAAGCCGCGCCGCTCACCGTCACGGAGCTGCCGCCGGACGAGCCGGTCACGCGCCATGTGGTGACCAACAGCACTCCGCCCGCCGATGCGCGCCTATTCGTGCTGCTCGTCGACGATCTGTCGTTTGCGCCCGGCGCCGGCAAAGGCCTGTTCAACGCGGCGGCGCGCTTTGTGGCGCGTCAACCGAAGAGCGACTACGCCGGCGTGACGACGACGAGCAACACCGTGACGCTGAATCCGACGCAGGATCGCGCCGCCGTGTCGCGCGCACTCAACAGCATCACCGGCGAGTTCGTGGATCCGCGACGGCCGTCGCAGGTCACCGGTGCCACCGTCAGCATCGAGGAAGCGCTGGACATCGTCGACTTCAGCGACCAAGCGACGTTGCGCAGGGTCATTACGCGCGAGTGCTTCGGCGGCAACGGCAACGATATCGCCGCCATTCGCACGGATCTGCTCGTGGCGCGCAATCAGTGTGCCGGTTCGGCGGAGAGTGCAGCGCGGCAGATCACGGCGGCCACGCACGCGGCGACCGGGCGGCAGCTGGCTGCGATCGTCGCGACGATCAATGCGATGAAGGCGGCAAAGGGGCTGAAGCAGCTCGTG
>CAYFLU010000380.1:0-1991 GCA_964343975.1 uncultured Solibacteraceae bacterium | reverse complement strand
CAGACCCCGTTCGTTCCCTATTACGGCAAGAACCGCGTGAAGTACGACACGTTCAAGTGGTCGATCTATACGACCGACCACTTCGAGATCTACTTCTACCCGGACCTCGAGCCGCATCTGCAGCGCATCGCCAGCTATGCGGAGAGCGCCTATCAGCACGTCAGCTCCGAGCTGAAGCACGACCTGGCGTTCCGCATCCCGCTCGTGCTCTACAAGACCCAGAGCGAGTTCCAGCAGCAGAACATCTCGGGCGATGAGCTGCCGGAAGGCGTCCTCGCCTTCGCCGAACCGGGCCGCGACCGGATGGTGCTCCCGATCGACGAACCGCCGGACCAGCTCTACCACACGATCACGCACGAGCTCACGCACGTGTTCGAGTTCGACATCATCCCGCGCGGCCTCGTCAGCGCCGGGCTGCCGCTGTGGGTGGACGAAGGCCTGTCCGACTTCATGGCCGGCGACTGGAACCCGGTCGACCTCATGCAGGTGCGCGACGCGGCGATCTCCGACAACGTGCCGCGGATGAGCCATCTCGAGACCGAGCCGCTCTCGGGCCGCCTGCCCTACTCCATGGGCCATGCCACCTTCGAGTTCATCCAGAGCCGCTGGGGCATGGACGGCCTCCGTCAGTTCCTCTTCTCGCTCCGCAAGAGCGTCATCGGCGGCGGCGAGAGCGCCTATGAAGAAGCCCTGAAGCTCAAGCCGGAAGAGTTCGACGATGCCTTCGAGCGGTATCTGAAGGGACGGTTCAAGCCGTTCCGCGACAAGGAGACGGCCTCCGACTTCGGCAAGAACCTGGCGCCGAGCCGCGAGAAGACGCCGTTTGTCTCGGTGGTCTCGATCGAGCCCTCCCCGACCGGCGACATCATCGCGGGCGTGGCGGGCAACCGGAAGGATCAGGAGCTCGACATCATCCTCATCTCGGCGAAGGACGGTCAGGTGCTGAAGAACCTGACCTCCGGGTTCGACCAGAGCCGTGGCTGGGAGTACATCGTCACGTCGGGCGGCATGCGCGGCAACCTTGTGCCGTGGATCAGCTGGGCGCCGGTCGGTGACCACATCGCCTACTTCGTCCGCACGGAAAAGTACAAGACGCTCATCATCCAGAACGCCGTGTCGGGCCGCGTCGAACAGCGCTTTGAGATGAAGACGCTCGACATGCCCGAGTCGCCGGCCTTCAGCCCGGACGGCAAGAAGGTCGCGTTCTCGGCAATGTCGATGGCCGTGGCCGACATCTACGTGATCGACCTGGCGACGGGCCAGATCACGAATGCCACGAAAGACGCCTTTGCCGACTACTCGCCGACCTTCGCACCCGACGGCAAGTCGCTCGTCTACACGGCGCGCATCAGCGGCAACGACAAGCTGTTCTCCCTTGATCTGGCGACCGGCGCGAAGAAGCAGCTGACCTTCGGCACGCACGACGACACCGGCGCGCGCTTCCTCGACGCGAACACGCTCGTCTTCACGTCGACGGCGATCGACCCGGCGAAGCCGGTGACGCCGGATGTGGCGAAGAACGGGATGATCCCGAACATCTGGACGCTCGACATGAAGTCGGGCCAGCTTACGCAGTGGACCGATGCGGCCACCGGCGCCGTGATGCCCGTGCCGCTGAAGCAGAACAACCAGGTCAAGACCGCGTTCGTGAGCTACTACAAGGGCGAGAACGGCATCCGGATCCTCGACCGCCAGAAGGGCGTGGCCACGGCCAACACGAGTGACTTCGGCGCGCCGGGCCCGGTGATCGACTTCCAGGCGCCGCTGTCGCACACGCTCGTGCGCAAGAACATCCGCGCGAAGGGCCCGTTCGAGAAGTTCTCGCTCGACACCCGCCCGGGCGTGAACCTCGGCGTGACGAGCGGCGGCAACTTCTACGGCGGCACCGACCTCACGTTCACGGACGTGCTCGGCGACAAGCAGATGACGTTCTACGCGTCGTCGCTCTCGACCTACCGCACCTTCGCGTTCAACTACACGAGCATCGAGCG
>CAYFLU010000379.1:0-1994 GCA_964343975.1 uncultured Solibacteraceae bacterium | reverse complement strand
ACGTTCTCGTCCTTCGGATCGACGTAGAGCGTGGGCAGGTCGCCGCCGCCGGCGCCTGACCGGCAATGGCCGCGTAGAGCACCTTCGGGTTGCTGATCGAAATCGCGAGGTTCGCCTGGATGATGTCGGGCAGGCCGTCCGTGAGCGGCTTCCACGTGGTGCCGCCGTCGGTCGACTTGAAGATGCCGCCGCCCGTGCCGCCAAACGCGCCGCCTTCGATGTAGCTCTGCTGCTGCACCCACATCGACGCGTAGACCGTGTTCGGATCCGACGGATCGATGTGCACGTCGTTGCCGCTCGTGTACTCGTCTTTGTAGAGCACCTTCGTGAGCGTGGCGCCGCCGTCAGTCGAGCGGTAGATGCCGCGCTCCGTGTTCGGGCCGTACGGATGGCCGAGCACGGCGACGAAGAAGCGGTTCGGATCCTTCGCATCAACCGCGATCGCCGCGATCATCTGGCTGTCGGCGAGGCCGAGCTTCTTCCACGTCTTGCCCGCGTCGGTCGACTTGTAGAGGCCGTCACCGGTCGAGAGGTCGGGCCGGATGATGCCCGCGCCCGATCCCACGTAGATCACATTCGGATTCGACGGCGCGACGCCGATGGCGCCGATCGAGCCGGTCGTCTCCTTGTCGAAGAGCGGCTGCCACGTGGAGCCGTAGTCCGTGCTGCGCCACACGCCGCCGTTGTCGAACCCGGCATAGGCGACATTCGGCTGCGACGGCACACCGGCCACCGCGCGTGCGCGGCCGGCGCGGAGCGGGCCGATCGTCCGCCAGTGCATGGCAGACGCAGGATCAACGGGTTTCTGCTGCGCGATCACGATCGGGCTGAGCGCAGCGCAGGCGGCAACAACAAGCCGGTGTTTCAGGGACATGCAGGGACCTCCAAGCGAGTGTCGCCGGACGACGACCGTCGCAACCTGCATAGGGTATCAACTACCGGAGGCCGTAGGGTGAAGAGCCGCTCAGAGGGCGCGCACGGCGGCGCGCACCTTTTCGGCAGTCAGCGGCGCGAGCATGACGCCGTTGCGGAAGTGCCCGGTGGCGAGGATCACCCGCGCCGAATTCGCGGCGGGGCCCACATACGGCGTCGTGCCCGACGGCGCAGGCCGCAGACCGACACGCACTTCCTTGAGCGACGCCTGCCACGCGCCCGGCAGGATCTCCCCCACCGCGGTCATGAGGTCGTGCACACCCGCCACCGTCGTCCGTTCATCGAAGCCGACGTCTTCCACCGTCGCGCCAACGAGGAGCGTGCGATCGGACCACGGCACGGTGTAGCAGCGCTCGGCCCAGATGCTCTGGTGCGGAAACGGCTGCGCGTCCGGCCAGGCGAGGTGCAGCAACTGCCCGCGGATCGGCTTCACCTCGATCGGCGGCAGCCCGGCGATGCGCACGCGGCTCGACCAGCTGCCGGCCGCGATCACCACGGCATCGCACGCGCGGGCCACGCCGTCAATGACGACATCGACGCGCGACTTCGAGGGCTCCACACGATTCACTTCGGTGGGATGTTCGACGATGGCGCCGCGGAGGGTGGCGGATTGCACGAGCGCCTGCACGAGCTGTGGCACGTGCACGAACCCGTGCGTGGGAATGTGCAGCGCCCCGCGCGTGTTCGCCGAGATCGCCGGATCGAGCGCATGCGCCGCGGCCGCATCGAGCCACTCGGCCGTAACGCCATGCGCACGAGCGACCGCCGCCGCGGCCTTCAACTGCGCTTCGTGCGATTCGGTGAGCGCGACTTCGATCGTGCCCGTGCGCGCGTACTCCACGGCGCGGCCACTGCCCTCGCGCACGCGCGCGATGAACGCGTCGTAGAGCGCGAGGCTCTCGATGCACCAGTCGAGGAGCGGGTCGCCGTGATGCCCTTCGATGAACGGCGCGAGCACGCCGGCCGAGGCCTGCGAGGCGCCGCGCCCCGGTCCGCGCATGTCGAGCATGTGCACGGCATGGCCATCGGCCGCGAGCGCCTCCGCGCATGCCGCCCCGATG
>CAYFLU010000378.1:0-2008 GCA_964343975.1 uncultured Solibacteraceae bacterium | reverse complement strand
GCCACGGCCCCAAACGCGTTGCCGTCGTCGAGCGCGGCCGTGGCGCGACGATACACGGCGTACTGATGTCCACTGAGCCACGTGATGTCGACGGCGCCCTGATAGATCGCGACCAACGCGCCCAACAGCAAACTGATGACGAGCGGCCACACCATCTCGCGCCGGTATCGCCGCCGGCTCTCGGGAGCCGATGCCGTGGGATATGCGGCGCACGCCGCGTCCAACCAGAGCAATCCGAGCATGTGCAGGAGTGCGACCAACAACACCCAGACCGAGATCACCGGGGGCGACCCACCGAGTCCGGAATTGCCGATGTGCTGCTCGATCATCAAGGCACGCGAGAAGTCCGCCTCGCGCGCGACGATCGCCGGCCACACGAGGGCCACCGCCAGTGCCCAGTACGCGAGCGGCCACTTCCACCGCGCGGGAAACGCCCACGTCAATGACTGCATCTGCGCGAGGCTGCCGCCGAACAGTGCGGCCATCCAGATGTTCCAGTAGGCCTGGTCCATGAACCCGTGCGTCAGGAGCATCACGGCCGGCAGGATGTAGGCGAGCGCCATCGTCGGCGAGAAGGCGCGGCCTCCCCATCGTCGACCGATCAGGAAGCTCCCGATGCCCGCGCCGAGCGACCACCAGAGGAGCGGCGCCCACGCGAGCGCACCGAGCCACGTCCCGACGCCGAGCGCCGCGAACGCGGATCCGATCACCGTCCCCTTCGACAGCCGTTCCAGTCCTTGCCCGAACCGGCTCATTTCACCACCACCGCGATGTCATCCCCTTGCACCGTGCCTGCGCCAAGCGGCGTGTCCACGCGGCCATTCGGACCAGCCGACAGGATCCAGACATGCCCGCCCGACTTCCACGCCTCCACGTTCATCAGGAAACACTGCCCCCATGCGTCAGTCGGCATGCCGGCGCCAAAGAGCGCGGGCGCAATGACCGTTTCCCGCACCCAATCGTCGCTCGCGCCGCCGGCCTTGGGAATCCGGCCCGGTCCACACACGACGGCCGCATTGACGCGGTCGAGCTGCCGCGCATCCGCGTGCGACCGCACCGCCTCGGCTCCCACGCGTGCGCGCTCCATCGTTTGCTGCACGCGATGGCGGTTGAGCCACCACGCGGCGCCCGGCGGGAGTACCGCCGTCACGAGGACCGCAGCCACCAGTGCGAGTAGGAGCTGCCCGCCAGTCAACGGCGCTCTGGATGGCCGCGGCACTAGCGTCCCCTCCATCCGAGGATGCGGCCAATCGTGTTCACGAGAATCTCGATATCGAATCGCACGGAGCGGTGCCGCGCGTAATAGAGGTCGTACTCGAGTTTGGCGGCAGCATCCTCGACCGAATCCGCGTATTCCTGATTGACCTGAGCCCAGCCGGTGAGACCGGGCGTCACCGTCAGACGGACCCGATAGAACGGCACGGTGCGTTCGAGCATCGTCACGAACTCGGGCCGTTCCGGACGCGGTCCCACCATGCTCAGTTCGCCGCGCAAGACACTCCACAGATTCGGCAGTTCATCGAGGTGCGTGCGCCGCAGGATGCGGCCGACGCGCGTGATCCGCGGGTCGCCTTGCGTGCTCCACTGTGGCCCTTGCGCCTCCGCATCCGTCCGCATCGTCCGGAACTTAACCAGCTCGAACGTTCGACCGGCGCGGCCGACGCGCACCTGGCGATAGAACACCGGACCGCGCGAATCGAGTTTGATGGCCGCCGCGATCACCATCCCCACGACGAGCCCTGCGAGCCCCATTGGCAACGCGACGAGCAAGTCGAGCACCCGCTTGGCCAGCGGTGACGCTTCGCGGGGGCCTTCGGCGCCCAGAAAGTGGGTCAACAACCACGCCGGCGACAGTTGGCGTACCGGCACGCGGCGCAGTACCTGTTCGTACAGCTGCGCCATGCCGATCACGTCGACGCCGGCCTCATGGCTGCGCAACAGCCGTTCGACGACCGGCGGCGCCAGATCCCCTTCGCTCGCCACGACGATCTCGGTGGCGCCAACGCGC
>CAYFLU010000377.1:0-2017 GCA_964343975.1 uncultured Solibacteraceae bacterium | reverse complement strand
GCGGCGGCGTCGTGTACTACGGCACCAAGGGCAAGATGCTGCAGGACAACACGGGCTCGCGCCCGCGTCTGCTGCCGGTGGATCTGCACAACAGCTTCGGCGCGCCGCCCGAGCACACGCCGCGCGTGCCGAATCAGGGACACGAGATGAACTGGGTCAACGCGATTCGCGGTACCGACACGATCTCGTGCCCGTTCTCCTACGCGTCGCACCTGACGGAGATCATGCTGCTCGGCATCGCGTCACTGCGCGCGGGCACGAAGCTGCAATACGACGGCCCGAACATGCGGATCACGAACAACGCGAGCGCGAACAGCTATCTCACGCGCACGTACCGCAAAGGATTCGAGCTCGCGTAGCGCTAGCGAGCGCCACCGCGCTCGAGCTCACGGATCGCGGCCGGCCAGTTGAAGATCACGGCCAGGTGATCGCGACCCGACGAGTGCAAGAGCAGCGCGCGGCCATCGGGCGCAACGACAAACGCGCTCGAGAACCCGTCACGAACCGCGGCATCGCCGATGTCGATGATCGGGCCGGTCTCGAAGCCGCTGCCCTTCGCCGAGAAGGACGCGGCGCGAATCTTCGCGCCACACCGGAAATACAGCTGCTTGCCGGACGGCATCCACGCCGGATACCCGCACCCGGCACTGGTCACGCGTCGCAAGCTGGCGCCGTTGTCGGTCGGCGGAAACGCGCGCACGAAGACCTCGTTGCGGCCGTTGTCCAACATGGACGCCGCGAGCCACTTGCCGTCCGGGCTGAGCGCCACGCCGTCGATCGGCGCATTGAGGAACTGCACCTGCCCGGTGGGCTTCCCGTTGGCATCGAGCGGACGCCACCGCAGCCGGCCCTCGTTGGTCGCATCGACGTACTGCAGGGTGCGCCCATCCGGGGTGATCGCGCTCTCGAGACGATAGCTGTCGGCCGGATCAGTCAACTGCTCCGGTTCGCCGCCCGACAGCGGCACGCGGAAGATGTTCCAGGGGCGCGTCTTGAACAGGGCCGAGAACACCGCATGACGGCCATCCGGCGTGAATGACGGGTACACCGCCTGCCCCGCGCCGGTCGTCAATGGGCGCGCGTTCTTCGTGGCGAGATCGTACAGCCAGAGCTCCGCAACCTGCGCTTCAGCCAATCCGATCAGCACCTGCTTGCCATCGGGAGACAAGGCGAACACGCGATCCGAGCCGTAGTAGGCCGCCTTGAGCGGAAGCGCGCCCGCCGTCGCCGGCAGACCATCACGCCCAATCCACGTCAGTTCCGGCTTGACCGACGTCGGCCGCACAAGCGCCATGGTGCCGTCGATCGAGAGGGATGCCCAACTGCCGCCGGGTTCGATGAGGAAGGGCTCGCCTTCCTTGCTCAACGTCTTGAGCGAGAACTTCACCGCCCACAAGCCGGGATTCGTGCTCTCGCGCGTGTAGATCAGATGTCCCGTCGGCGAATACAGCGGCGCGCGCAAGCTCTCGCCCGGCAGTTGCAACACCGTCTTGCGCGTGCCCTCCGACCAGACATCGATCGTGTCGGCCGACGCGGCCGACACCTTGTGCACGGTGAAGAGCACGCCGCCGTTCGGCAGCCCACCGAGCTCATGGAAATCGATCTCCGTCTGCTTGTCGATCGGAATGACCGTCTGCACGTCGCCGCCGCGAACATTGATGTACGAGAGCCCGACCGAATCCGCGCCGGTGAGCAGAATGCGGCCGTCCGGCATCCAGAGTGTGGCGCCGGATCCCGACATGTCTTTCGGCACGGCACCAAGCACCACGGGCTTGGCCCCGTCGAGCGACGTCCGCATCAACTGGCCGCGCTTCACGTAGATCAAGTCGCGGCCATCCGGCGACCACGACGGATACTCACCGTCGGCACTGTCGGGCACCGTCGTCGCATCGAGACTGTCGAACGAGCGGACATACAGCATGTTGTCCGCGACGTACACGACGCGCTTCCCATCGGGCGACACGCGGGGCGCGCTGTACACCGCCACGTCGATGTTCTCGACGGCGAGATCGAGCTT
>CAYFLU010000376.1:0-2019 GCA_964343975.1 uncultured Solibacteraceae bacterium | reverse complement strand
TGCTCGTGAACCGCACGTCGACCTCAGTGATCCGCATGCTGCCGCCGTTCATCATCACGCCGGCGCACGTCGACGAGGCGATCTCGATTCTGGAAGCTGTACTGACGTCGAAGAAGTAGTGGAGAAGGAATAGATGACCGACCTCGTGATTCGCCAGGCCACCGCAGACGATGCGGAAGCGATGCACGCGCTGATTCAGGCGCACCTCTCGGAGGGACATCTGCTCCCGCGCGAACTCGACGAACTGCGTCGTCACGCGGACCGCTTCCTCGTGGCGTTTCTGCCCGGCCAGATCGTCGCGTGCGCGGAACTCGCGCCGCTGTCGCCGCGCGTCGCCGAAGTGCGGTCGCTCGTGGTCGACAGCAACGTACGCGGCATCGGCCTGGCGTCCCGCATGGTCGGCGAGATCCGGTCCGAAGCGAAGGCCCGCGGCTACGAGACGCTGTGCGCGTTCACGCACGACGCGCGCTTCTTCGTGCGCCAGAACTTCTCGATCGTGCCGCACACGTGGCTGCCGGAGAAGATCGCCACCGACTGCCTCGCCTGCCCGCTGTTCCGCAAGTGCGAGCAGCACGCGATGATGCTGCCGCTCGTCGAGATGCCGAAGTACGCGGCGGTGGCCTGATCGTGGCCACGCGCACCTTCGTTCCCACCGGCGGCGTGACGTCACCGCGCGGCTTCCGCGCGAGCGGCGTGAAGGCCGGCATCAAGAAGAACGGCAATCCTGACGTCGCCATCGTCGAAGCAAACGGCGTCGTGGCCGCGGCCGCGGTATTCACGACCAACAAGGCCCAGGCCGCGCCCGTCCTCGTGTCGAAGGCGCATCTGACCCACACCGGCGGACGCGCGCGTGCCGTCGTCGTCAACGCCGGCTGCGCGAATGCGTGCACGGGCGATCAGGGCACCAAGGACGCCGTAGAGATGGCGGCCCGCGCGGCCGCGGCACTTGGCTGCGATCCCACGGAAGTGCTCGTGACGTCGACCGGCGTGATCGGCGTGAACCTGCCGATGGACAAGGTGCGCGCCGGCATCGACGCGGCCGCCGCGTCGCTGTCGGTGAACGGCGCCGAACCGGCGACGCGCGCGATCATGACCACCGATCCGTTCCCGAAGAGCTGCGCAGTCACCCTGCACTCTGGACCCGGGACCCGGGACTCGGCACTGTTCTCCATTGGCGGCATGTGCAAGGGCTCGGGCATGATCGAGCCCCGCATGGCCACCATGCTCGGCTTCATCACGACCGACGTGAAGATCGCGCCGAACGTACTGCAGGCCGCGCTGGCCAAGGTCGCCGACGCGACGTTCAACGCCATCACGGTCGACGGCGAGTGCTCCACCAACGACTGCGTGTTCCTCCTGGCCTCGGGCGAGAGCGACGTCGAGGTCACGAGCGCTGACGACGTCGAGTTCATCGGCGCATTGACGGATGTGTGCGGCTTCCTCGCGCGAGAGATCGTGCGCGGCGGTGAGGGCGCCACCAAGCTCGTCACGGTGCAGGTGACCGGCGCCGCGTCGCACGACGACGCGTGGCTGGCGGTGCGGACGATCTGCAATTCGCCGCTGGTCAAGACGGCGATTCACGGCGGCGATCCGAACTGGGGCCGCCTCGTGGCGGCCGCGGGCCGTTCCGGCGCCGCCTTCGAGATTCAGACGACGTCGGTCTCGATCGGCGGCGTGGGCGTGTTCGTGAAGGGTACGCCGCACGACGAACTCGCGCCGAAGGCCGCCGACGAGTTTCTGAAGAAGGAGGTCACCATCACGGTGGACCTCGGGCTGGGCACGCACGACGCCACGATGTGGACGTGCGACTTCAGCGCGGAATACGTGAAGATCAACGCGGAGTACCGGACGTGAAAAAGGTCGCAACGTTGCAGAGTTCAAAGAACGCCGACGTGTCGGCCACCAAGGTGCAGAAGATCTCGGCGCGCGGCATCGCGCGCGCCCTGCGCGCCAAGGATTTCCTGTCGGTGCTCGACCTGTCGCACGAAGAACTCGACGACACGCTCGCGCTCGCCGCGC
>CAYFLU010000375.1:0-2026 GCA_964343975.1 uncultured Solibacteraceae bacterium | reverse complement strand
CGCTCGTGCGCATGGCGCAGCCGTTCTCGCTGCGGTATCCGCTGGTGGATGGCTCGGGCAACTTCGGCTCGCTCGACGGCGATGCGGCCGCTGCGATGCGTTACACCGAGTGTCGTCTCGCGCGAATCAGCGACGAGATGCTCACGGAGATCGATCAGAACACCGTCGAGTTCCGTCCGAACTACGACGGCACGCGCGAGGAGCCGGTGGTGTTGCCGGCGCGGGTGCCGAACCTGCTCGTGAACGGCGCGACGGGCATTGCCGTCGGCATGGCCACGAACATTCCGCCGCACAACCTCAACGAGGTCTGCACGGCGCTGATCAAGTTCATCGACGCCGACTTCGACCTGTCGAGCGCGCAGCTGGCGCGCTACGTCAAGGGACCGGACTTCCCGACCGGCGGCCAGATCATCAACAGTCAGGACGAGATCCGCGAGATCTACAAGACCGGCTCGGGCACCATCAAGCTGCGCTCGAGCTGGCAGGAAGGCCCGGTCACGCGCGGCGCGAAGACGATCTACATCACCAGCGTGCCGTACATGGTGAACAAGGCGACGCTGGTCGAGCGCATCGCCGACGTCGTGTTGTCGCGCAAGTTGCCGCACGTCACCGATGTGAAGGATCTGTCGACCGACGATGTGCGGATCGCGCTCGAGTTGAAGCGCGACGCGGATCCGAATCTGGTGATGGCGTATCTCTTCAAGCACACGCCGCTCCAGTCGAACTTCCCGGTGAACCTCACGTGCCTCATTCCGACCGAGAACGCGGCGGTCGGCAAGCCCGAGCGGCTGGAGCTGAAGGAAATCCTCTGGCACTTCCTGCACTTCCGTCTCGACGTGGTGCGGAACCGCCTGAAGTTCGAGCTCGAAGCGCTCAACAAGCGCATTCACATCCTCGAAGGCTTCGAGACGATCTTCGACGCGCTCGACGAGATCCTGAAGATCGTGCGCAAGTCGGAAGGCAAGGCCGACGCCGCCGAGAAGATCATGAAGCGGTTCGAGCTCGATGCCGAGCAGACCGACGCGATCCTCGAACTCAAGATCTACCGGCTGGCGCGCCTCGAGATCCTCGTGATCCAGCAGGAGTTGGCCGAGAAGCGCAAGCGCGCGAAGGAGATCGGTCAGCTGCTCAAGCGCGAAGACGACCTGTGGAAGATCATCCGCAGCGAGATCGAGCAGGTGCAGAAGCAGTACGGCGATGCGCGCCGCACGCAGATCACCGGCGAGCTCGACGAGAAGGAATTCACGGCCGACGACTTCATCATCGAAGAAGACAACGTCGTGATCGTCACGCGCGACGGGTGGGTGAAGCGGCAGAAGGAGATCAAGGACGTCGCGTCCACGCGCACGCGCGAGGGCGACGCCGTGCTGGCGGTGTTGCCGGGCAGCACGCGCGCGACGGTCGTCTTCTTCTCGAACTTCGGCGCGGCGTTCACCGCGAAGATCGCCGACATCCCGGCCTCGACCGGCTACGGTGATCCGATCCAGAAGCTCTTCAAGTTGAAGGACGGTGAGAAGGTCGTGGCCGCGTTGAGCCTCGATCCGCGCCAGGTCGGCGACATCAAGACGACCAAGCCGGAGCACCCACCGAAGGTGCACGCGCTCGCCGTGTCGAGCGATGGTTATGCGATGCGCTTCTCACTCGAAGCGTTCGTTGATCCGAGCACACGCGCCGGCCGCCGCTATGCCAAGGCGGGCAAGGACGCGGAGTTTGTCGGTGTTGCGAAGCTCGAGGGCAAGGAAATCCTCATCGCGGCGACGCGGCAGGCGCGCGCGATGATCTGCAAGATCGACGAGATCAACTACCTCTCGGGGCCGGGCCGCGGCGTCATCCTCATCAAGTTGCAGAAAGACGACGACCGATTGCTGGGCTTCATCGCCTCGCGCGGGGATCGTGATCTGCTCACCGTGGAGACCTCGCGCGGCGCGGAGCAGACGATCAGCACGGCCAAATACGAGATCACGGGCCGCGGCGGCAAGGGCAAGGAGCTCATGCAGCGCGGTCAGTTCATTCGCATCGTGCCGCA
>CAYFLU010000374.1:0-2027 GCA_964343975.1 uncultured Solibacteraceae bacterium | reverse complement strand
CCGGCGTCACCGCCGCAAAAATCGTGTCGTCGAAGAGGTCACTGTACTTCCGCCAATCGGCGAGTGTCATCCCCGAATAGTCGCGGCCCGCTTCGTACAGATCGCGCGCGATCTTGCCCGATACTTCGTGCGCCGTGCGGAACGGCATGCCCTTGTGCACGAGGTAGTCGGCGACTTCCGTGGCGAGGAGCAGACCCGAGGCCGCCTGACGCGTCACCGCCGGTCGGAGCGTGAGCGTGCGCACGACCGTGGCCGACGTGCGCGCGCAGCCGATCACCGTGTCTTCCGCTTCGAAGGCGATCGCTTTGTCTTCCTGCAGATCTTTGTTGTAGCCGATCGGCAAGCCCTTCATCGTCATCAGCCAGCCGGCGAGCAGGCCGCCGGCTTTGCCGGACTTGCCGCGCACGAGCTCGAGCGGATCCGGGTTCTTCTTCTGCGGCATCAAGCTCGAGCCGGTGGCGACCGAGTCGTGCAGTTCGAAGAAGCCGAACTCCTCGCTCGTCCAGAGGATCACGTCTTCGGCCAGGCGCGACAGATGAACCATCGTCATCGCGCAGGCAAAGAGAAACGACGCGACGAAGTCGCGGTCGCCGGATGTGTCGATCGAGTTGGCCGTGACGCGCGTGAAGCCGAGCTGGTCGGCGAGGAAGCGCGTGTCGATGTCGTAGGCCGTGCCGGCGATGGCGCCCGAGCCGAGCGGCATCAGGTCGGCTTCGTGCCGGGCCTGCGCGAAGCGTTCGCAGTCGCGGCGGAACACTTGCGCGTGCGACAGCCACACGTGCGCGACGAGCACCGGCTGCGCGCGGCGCAGGTGCGTGTAGGACGGCATCACGGCATTGCCCGCGCTCTCGGCCTGCGAGGCGAGCGCGTCGACGAGGCCGGCGAGCGTGCGCTGGATCTCGGGAATGCGCCGGCGCAGGTACAGGCGGAAGTCGACCGAGACCTGCTCGTTGCGCGAGCGGCCGGTGTGGAGGCGCTTGCCCGTGTCGCCGATGCGCGCGATGAGTTCACGCTCGACGAACGAGTGCACGTCTTCGTCATCGGCCTGATCGATCAGCGCCGGCGTGGCGCGCACGGCCGCGCGGATCTCCTCGAGACCGCGCGTGATGGCGGTGACGTCGGCGTCCGACAGCACACCGGCGCGGCCGAGCGCGCGCGCCCAGGCGTCGCTGCCGGTGATGTCGTCGTCGATGAGGCGTTTGTCGACGGGGAGCGACTTGCCGTACGCGTACACGTCGGCGTCGGGTGCCGCATCGAAGCGGCCGGACCAGAGCGCGTTTCCAGACATCAGGGCATGACCTCGCACGCGCCGTGGGCGACGCGCACCGTTGCGGCGCCAGTGACGGCGGCGCGGCCCGTGCGCGCTTCGAGCGCGCGGAATGCGGCGCCGAGCACGGCGCCACCGGTCGCGCCTTGCGCGGCCGCGATCGTGTCGAGGCTCGTCATGAGCTCGACGAGGTCCATCTCCACGCCGTTGATCTTCTGCGGCACGCCGTGGCGGAACTCGAGCGTCACCGAGAGCGGCGCGGCCGCCGTCACGCGCGGCGCGGCGTCATCCGCGTCGGCGAGCACCGGAATCCCGCGCGCCCGCGCGTAGTCGGCCATCGCGGCACTGCCAATCGGCCACGGAAAGGCCAGATCGACCACAGTGAGGTCGGGCGCGAGGGCATGCAGGGACGCATCCATCGACGCGCACTTCACGGCGTCGGTCGTTGCATGCGCCACGGCGGGCGCGCCTTCGATTTCGGCGATCTCGACGAGGGCATGCGCGATGAGCGGCCGCGCGAGCGCGGCCATCGCGGCCGGCGTGTCGATGTCCACCGCGCCGTCGTGCACGGCCGGCAACAGATGATGCCGCGCGAACACGTCGCGCCGGTCGAGCACGTGCGCGCGCACGGCGCCGCTGCCGATCGCGCGCACGCGAATGCCGTCGAGCGGCTCGTTCTGCCCGAGGTCCACGGTCACAGTCACCACTTCGGCGCCGTGATGCTCGCGCAACCACGGAATCGCCACCGCGGACGCCGGCC
>CAYFLU010000373.1:0-2065 GCA_964343975.1 uncultured Solibacteraceae bacterium | reverse complement strand
GCATCGACTACGACGAGTCGGCCGAACGCTTCATCCGTGACGCGGCCGCGATCGGGCGGCGCAACGCCGACCGGCCGGCGATCCGCATCATCGCGAACCGCCCCGACTCCGGCTTGCGCGAGGAATACGACCGGAAGCTGGCGGAAGCGCGACGGGAGCATCACCTGCCGGAACACGATCCGGTGCTGTTCCTCGAGATCCGGCCCAGTGACGTGTCGGACTTCGCGAATGTGCTGCACGTGCACGGCGCCGACATCGACGGTCACCGCGTGCTGCGCTGCTCGAGCCCCGCGATTCCCAACGCGATCGCCGGACTGCTGCTCAACCTCCGCGATCGCACGGACTGCCTCCCGCACGCGTACTTCGGCTGGACGGAAGGCAACCCGATTGCGTATCTCTTGAAGTTCCTGGCCTTCGGCGAGGGCGACACCGCGCCGGTGTGTCGTGAGGTGTTGCGACAGGCCGAGCACGTGCCGGAGCGCCGGCCGCGCATTCACGTCGGCTGATCCCGCGATCCGCGGCTACAGCAGTTTCAGCAGACGATCGAGCAGTTCGGCTTGCGCGGCGTTGATGAAGCGCCTGGCCTCGTCGATCGCGTAGAAGGCGGCGCGGTCGATCTCGGGCACGGGAATGTAGCGCCCCGATCGCGGCGGCCACTCCGTGGTGGTCATCTCACTTTTCAACAGGGACGGATCCGCGTCGCCCTCAAAGGCGAACGCGTGCACCACCTTGCCGCTCCGCTGCACGACGTGGCCGAGCGGCATGAACGGCGGGGTCGGTTCGAAGCCGGTCTCTTCTTTGAACTCACGAATGGCGGTGTCGATCGGCGCTTCGCCCGGATGCATGCCGCCCTTGGGGATCGTCCAGGCCGCGTCGTTGCGCCCGGCCCAATACGGCCCGCCGGGATGCGCCAGCAACACCTCAACGGTGTGGCCGTGCCGCCGGAACAGGAGCAGGCCGGCGCTTTCCTTATGACGGGACCGGTGGGGAGCCATCGCGCACCACAATACGACCAAAGTGGCGCGAATGTGTCAGTCTTCGGTGCCGGCGCGGCAACCGCCGGTCAGTTCCGACACGGTGAGCAGGCCTAGACCTCGGGCCGAGAGACGACGATAGACCTCCGGGACCGTGTCCTTCGTCTTCCAGCCACGGCCGTTCGCATGAAAAATGATGACGCTCCCGTTCCGGGCGCGGGCGACGGCGTCGTCTTCGATCGCGGCAGCCGGCAATTTCGGATCCGGATCCCCTGATACGACCGACCACATCACGACGGTCTGGCCCTCGGCGCCGGCCGCGCTCAGCGTGTCGGCGTTGTACTCCCCGTAGGGTGGCCGGAAGAGCGTGGGGGCACGGTGGGCGTGATCAGCCAACAGCCGCACGGCACCGGCGATCTCCTCGCGTTGCGCCGCGAGACTCTGCGTCTTCATGTGCGCGTGCGCCTGCCCGTGCGTGCCGATCTCGAAGAACGGCTGGGCCAGCAGCTCGCGCAGCTCCGCGTCGTGGCGCGTCATCCACGCGCCGGAGGCGAAGAACGTCGCGTGAATGCGATTCCGCTCCAGAAAGGTGACGAGTTCGCGGTCGAATCCCGCGCCGGAGGTCACCGGACACAAATCAAACGTCAGCGCCACGGCTTTGCATGTGGCGGGACCGCGCGTGACGATGGCCGCGGGACCGGCGGATTGCGCGCGCAGCCCCGTCACGATGACCAGCATGGCCACCGCTGCCGCAGAGGCGGCGGCCTTAACGCGCGTGACGGAGGCGAAGGGCATTGGTGATCACGGAGACAGAACTCAGGCTCATCGCGGCGGCGGCGAACATCGGGCTCAGCAGCAGGCCGAAGACCGGGTACAGCACGCCGGCCGCGAGGGGGACGCCCAGCGAATTGTAGAGGAACGCGAAGAGCAGATTCTGCCGAATGTTGCGCATCGTCGCGCGCGACAGGGCGCGGGCGCGCAGGATGCCGTCGAGATCGCCGCGGAGCAGCGTGACCGCGGCGCTGGCCATGGCCACATCAGTGCCTGTGCCCATCGCGATGCCGACATGGGCGCGCGCGAGGGCGGGGGCG
>CAYFLU010000372.1:0-2093 GCA_964343975.1 uncultured Solibacteraceae bacterium | reverse complement strand
TGGCGTCGAAGAAGGCCGTGGGCAGCAAGAATCCGAAGGCGCTCGAGCCGGGCCGCTACACGGTCATCCTCGAGCCGCGCGCGAACGCGCGCTTCCTGTCTCTGATGACGGGCATCTTCAACGGCGGCCCGCAGGCGGGCGGCCCCGGCGGTGGCGGCGGTCGTGGCGGTGGTGGTGGCCGTGGCGGCGGCGGTGGCGCGTTCGGTGGCGGCGGCAACAGCCCGCTCGCCGGCAAGAACATTGGCGACAAGATCTTCAGCGATGCGTTCACGCTGAAGAGCGACATCGGCAACAAGATCCTGCGGCAGTCGCCGATCGGCCCCAACAACGTGCCGGCCAAGCCGGTGACGTGGGTCGAGAAGGGCGTGCTGAAGAGCTGGGCGAACGGCGCGGGCGCCTCGACCAACCAGAGCCTCGTGCAGGAAGGCACGGACCTCTCGATCGAAGAGATGGTCAAGCGCACGAAGCGCGGCCTGCTCGTGACCTTCTTCTGGTACATCCGTGGCGTGCCGGCCGAGAATCAGCCGCTGCTCAACACGGGCATGACGCGCGACGGTCTGTTCCTCATCGAGAACGGCGAGATCGTCGGGCCGGTGCAGAACTTCCGGTGGAACATGTCGCCGATCGTCGGCTACAACAACATCGACCTGGTCGGAAAGCCGGTGCCGATGCACACGGGCGAGTCGTATGACGGCGGTGGCACGGCGCTCGTGCCGCCGGTGCGCATCAACGACTTCTACATGACCTCTGTGTCGCCGGCGGTGTAGTGATGAGCCAGACGCGACGCGATTTCGTCAAGGCAGCAACGATCGGCGCGGTGGCGATTGCCGCGAGCGATCGCATTGCGGAACTGATTGCGCAGAGCCCGCAGGGCAAGGTCCTCGAGTCGAAGTTCAAGGGCCTGTCGGACCTCGTGCTGGCGGAGGCCAAGCGCCTCGGCTGCACGTATGCCGATGTGCGCTTTACGCGTAACTTCAACGGCGGCGGCGTGAATGCCAACGGCAACGCGGGCGGTGGCCGCGGCGGTGCGGGTGGCGGCGGCGCGTTCCCGGGCGGCGGCGGTGGCCGCGGCGGCGGGCGCGGTGGCGGCGGTCGTGGCGGCTTCGGCGGGTTTGGTGGCGGGTTCGGCGACGGTGCCGATGACGCAACGCCGGGCGCCGCAGGCTTCGGCATCCGCGTGATTCACAGCGGCGTGTGGGGCTTTGCCAGCAGCCCGATTGTCACGGAAGACGAACTGAAGCGCATCACGGCGATGGCGGTCACGGTGGCCAAGGCCAGCGCGATCGCGAAGAAGCGTGACGTGCAGCTCTGCCCGGTGCCGGCCTATCAGGTCAACTGGAACACGCCGCTCGTCAAGGATCCGCGCACGATGTCGCAGACCGACAAGCAGGCGTATGCCCAGTCGATCGTCGACAAGGTCATGGCCAACAAGGAAGTGACCAACTGCACGGTGAACCTCCAGTTCAACGGCGAGTGGAAGTACTTCGCCTCGAGCGAGGGCTCCTACATCGAGCAGGAGCTGATGACGACGCAGCCGTCGTTGTCGGTCACGGCGGCCAAGAACGGGGTGACCAAGACACGCAGCTACCCGGGCATTCCGGGCATGGGCGGCTGGGAAATCATCGAGAAGTGCGGCCTGATGGAAGGCGCGGAAAAGGCGGCGATCGATGCCGTCGAGATGTGCACCGCGGCGCCCCTCACGCCGGGCGTGAAGGACGTCATCCTGCTGCCGTCGCACACGATGCTCACCGTGCACGAGATCGTCGCGCATGCGACCGAACTCGACCGCATCATGGGCTACGAGGCGAACTACGCGGGCACGAGCTTCGTGAAGCTCGCCGACATCGGCAAGCTGAAGTACGGCTCGAAGCTCTTCAACATCACGGCCGACAAGACGCGGCCGACCGCGCTCGCCACGATCGGCTACGACGACGATGGCGTGAAGACGCGCGAGTTCCCTATCGTGCGCGAAGGCGTGCTCGTCGGCCTCTCGGCCAACCGCGAGATGGCGCACTACCTCGGCGAGAAGGAAAGCCGTGGGTGCACGCAGGCGAGCGGCTGGAGCCAGTATCCGTTCATGCGCATGCCGAACG
>CAYFLU010000371.1:0-2093 GCA_964343975.1 uncultured Solibacteraceae bacterium | reverse complement strand
GAATACTCAGTCGCCGTGCGTCAGCCAGTGCGGCATCTCGAGGTTCCTGTAGATCGCAGTGGCGCGCACGCCGAAGATGATCGTGAACCCGATCGCGGCCGCGTACGGCAGCCACGACTCCACACCTTGCAACAGCACGAATGCAACGCAGCCCAGTAAGATCGGCGTCGCATAAATCTCGCGCGACATGAGGAGCGTCGGCCGGCCCGCCAGCACGTCGCGCAACAGGCCACCGCCAATGCCGGTCAGCACTCCCATCGTCACCGCGACCGGCGCACTCAAGTGCAGCGACAGGACCTTGTTCGCCGCCGTGATCGCAAACAGCGCCGCGCCCATCGCGTCGAGGTAGAGCAGGCCGCGATACGCATTGCGGAGGACGGATCCGATCCAGAACGCGGCCAGCGCACCCGCGCCGGCCACCCACACGTAGTTGAAGTCGCCGATCCAGAATGGCGGCGCGCCGATCACCAGGTCGCGAATCGTCCCACCGCCAAGCGCCGTCACGATGCCGAGGACGAACGCGCCAAACACGTCCAGGCCGCGCCTGGTCACCGCGAGCACGCCGGTGATTGCGAGCACCGCCGTGCCAAGCATCTCGATGTAGTAGAAACGCACGCGCTGCGATTCTACGTCGAACGGACTACCGGCATCCTGCGGCCAACTGCGGCTCGACGCGCTTGGGCCGCCACAACACGCCGAGGCTTTTCACGATGCCCTCGCCCCAGCCCATCGATTGATACGGATAGCCGTGCGCGTCGCAGAAGCGGCGAACGATCGGGCTCATCTGCGGGTAATACGCGTGGCTGATCGTCGGGAAAAGGTGATGCTCGATCTGGTACTGCGCGCCGCAGCAGAGCAGGTCGCCGATCCAGTTGGTGCGGAAGTTCACCGTCGTGCTGGTCTGCAGCAGGATGTAGTCTGCGTGTCGCCGGTCGCTGGCGCGATCGCCGTGGCCTTCCGGCGACAGGAACCTGGCTTCCGCAGGAAAGTGCGCCGGCGCCGCCGTCAGAAAGACCGCGCATCCGAGCAGCGCGGCGCGAAGCAGGTAGAACGCCGCCACGTCGCCTGCGGAACACTAGATGAGCGGCAGGGCGATCCACGCGATCGGGTGCAGCAGCACCGCGATCAGATCGGCGACATGCCGCGACGTTCGCCGTGGCGATGAGAGCGTGCCGGAGGAGGATGATTCATGCGTAACGTGACTGCAGTATTATTCGAGTCATCCATGGTCAAACTGACTCGTTGCCTGTTTCCGTTGACGTGTGTGTTGGTGGCGTTGCTGTTGTCCAGCGCTGGCACGGCCTGGGCGCAAGAGCCGGATGCTGAGGGGTCGAAAGACCATCCGGCGTTTTCTCGCCTGCAGGGTTACTACATCAACAACTACGACGAGCAAGAGTTCTCGGTCTTCGAGTTCAGCCTCGACCCGGCGCGCCGGGTGGAAGGACACTATTGGGAGATTCAGTACGTGCTGAACGAGGGCGCTCGCAAGGCCGGGGCGCTGCAGATCGGCCGTAACTACACCAACCTGATCAAACAGCGTGGCGGGGCCCTGCTGCGCGAGGATCTCGATTCCTCCGGCGGCACCACTGTTGCACGCTTGCCGGTGAAGGGCGGCGGGCAGTTGTGGCTCGAAGTGCGGGTCAGTAACAGCGGCGAGGTCTACACCATGAACATCGTCGAAGAGCAGGCGATGAAGCAGGAGGTCACCTTCACTGCCGAGTCGCTGGCCGCCGCGTTGACCGCGTCCGGCGCCGTTGCGGTCCGCGACATCCTGTTCGATACCGGCAAAGCCACGATTCAGCCCTCATCGGCGGCCACGTTGACGATGATCGCCGACATGCTCAAGGCCAATCCTGACGTCGCCCTGGAAATCCAGGGCCACACCGACAACGTCGGCGCGCCGGCTGCCAACCTCGCGCTGTCGCGCGAGCGTGCGGCGTCGGTCAAGGCTGCACTGGTGAAAGCGGGCATCGAAGGCGAGCGATTGACGACGGCTGGCTTTGGCGACACGCGGCCCGTGGCCGAAAACACCACTGACGAGGGACGCGCCCGCAATCGGCGCGTCGAGCTCGTCAAGAAGTAACCGCGATCAG
>CAYFLU010000370.1:0-2121 GCA_964343975.1 uncultured Solibacteraceae bacterium | reverse complement strand
ACCCAACGGTTGAGAACTCCTCCGTGTCTCCGTGCCTCCGTGTCGCTCTTCAGAAGCCGAAGTTCACGCCGAAGTTGATCTGCCTCACGCCCGAGAGCGCGGTCGGCTGACCAAAGTTCGGCGAACTCATGTTGCCGACCCAGCCGAACTGGTTCGCGTGATTCGTCACGTTGTAGGCCGAGATGAAGATCGACATGCGGTAGCGCCCCGGCGGCGCGGCCATGGTGGAGATGGCCACGCGTTCGCCGGCGCCCATGATCATGATCCCGGGCGGCGCCGCGACGCCGCCGCCACCGGCCTGATGACCGAACGTGAAGTTGTAGCTGAGGTTCGCGTTCATGTTCCACTGCCCGCCGCCGCGGCCCGCGTTGCGTCCGTAGCCGGCCGGCCGGTCATTGAAGATGAGGTCGCCGTTGTTGTCGAGGCCGGTGGTGATGTTGTACGGCGACCCGCTCGACGCGTTGAGGCCGAAGCCGATGTTCAGGTTCTTCAGCGCCGTGCTGTTCACGCTGACGTAGAGGCGATGCGGCACATCGAAGTTCGCCGGCCCCCACTCGTTCGCGATGTTTCCGGTGGCGGGCGCCGAGAACGCGCCGTCGTAGTTGTTGCGGTTGTTGCCGTAGTTGTAGCCCACATTGAACGAGCCGCGGCGGAGGTCGAAGACCGCCGCCTGCAGCTGCGGTGTCGACGGCGCGAACATCATCGACACGTTGACGCCGAGCGAGTGCTGGCGACCTTCACCATCCGACAACGCCTGCACGACGTTGGCAAACGCCGCATCCGGCCGCACGCCGTTCACCGGCGCATTCAGGTTCTCGCCGCGGAACGCGCGATCGATGCGCGTGTAGGAGTAGCTCACCGAGGCACGGAGCCGCGACGTGATCGTCTGATCGATGCCCAGGCTCACGCGCATGTTGCGCGGCATCTGCAGATTCGGATCGATGAGATACCGCGACGTCGCGCCAACCACACCCGACGTCCCCGCATTGGGATACGACGGGTTCGCGATCGTGAGCTCCTGCTGGCGGAAGCCATCCACGCGCAGGCTCTGCTCGTAGATGCCGGAGCTGAACCAGTCGTAGAAGATGCCCCAGCTCGCGCGGAGCGACGTCTTGCCGCTCGCAAAGGGCGAGTACGTGAGGCCGAAGCGCGGACCGAACGCGCTCCGGTCGCGCAGATGCGCCTGCGTCTCGAACCGCAACCCCGGCGAGAGGCTGAGGCTCTTCGAGATGCGGATGTCGTCCTGGATGTACCAGCCGAACTGCATGTTGAAGTACTCGATCAACGGATCGCCGATGCGCTTCGTGAAGAGCCGCGGGCGTCCGGCGTTGTAGGCCGCCAGGCTCTCGAACGTGTAGGTGCCCGTGTAGTTCGAGGCGTCATCGGTGCGATACGTGCCGCCCTGCATGAGCACGCCCGTGCGCACGGTGTGGATGCCGCGCACGTAGTCGAGGTCCGACTGGAGAAAGAACTCTTTCGTTTCACGACCGCCGCGCCGCTGCGCCCCGCCTGTCGTGAAGGCGTCCGGCACGACGATCGTGAGAGCGTCGCTCGCCGAGAAGTTCTCGTTCTTCGAGTATGAGAGCGAGAATTTCGTGTTCGTGACGAATCGTCGCCCAAGCGGACCGGCCTCCTGACCGCGGAGCGAGAAGTTCCGTCCCTTGGACGTGTAGGCGCGCTCGAGCCCACTGAAACCGCCGACACCCTGATACCGGTCTTCGCTGATGAAATGGTTGTAATACACGCGCATCGTCTGGTCCTTCGTGAGCGCGTAGGTGAGATCCGCGTAGAGGTTGTAGTTCTCCGACGGCGCGCGCACGCCGGCCGCCTGCGACACACGCGTGCCGTCCGGTTGGAAGGAGTAGAAGAGCGGCGTATTGAAGCTGCGCCGCACGCCGCCACTGACGCTCGCCGAGAGCTTCTGCGGAATGAGCGTGCCGCCCGCGCCGAAGTTGAAGCTCTGATTGCGCGTCGGCGCCACGGCGCCGATCTTCTCGTTCCGGCCGTCGAACGCGCTGTCGCGCAGGTTGTAGCTGCTATTGGCGCGGAACGGCCCGGCGCCGGCTTGCGTGACGATGTCGATGGAGATGCCGCCGGCGTAGTGGTTCTCGGCCGCGAACT
>CAYFLU010000369.1:0-2137 GCA_964343975.1 uncultured Solibacteraceae bacterium | reverse complement strand
GAGATCGTGACCGGCGCCATGCAGGATCACGACCGCGCCATCATCGTCGGCGAGCAGACCTTCGGGAAGGCCCTCGTGCAGTCGGTGTATCGCATCTCGAACGGCGCCGGCCTCGCGCTCACGACGGGCCGGTACTTCACGCCGAGCGGGCGCCTGATTCAGCGCCCGTGGGACGCGGCTTTCGACGACTACTCGACCTACAGCCTGCGCGAGCAGACGGGGCAGCGCGAGCATCCGGCAAGCGAACTGAAGTACACCGACGCCGGCCGCAAGGTCTACGGCGGTGGCGGCATCGAGCCCGACCACTTCATGGCCGGGCCGATCCAGGGCTTCAATCCGAGCTACTACACCCGCCAGCTCTACAGTCGCGGGATGTTCGTCGGCTTTGCCGAGAAGTTCACGGCGGAAGGCGATGATCGCCCGGCCAACCGGCGCGCCTCGAACCAGCACAAGGTGTCGCGCGGCTTCGAGATCACGCCCGCGATCTTCGACGAGTTCAAGGCCTACGTGGGCTCGCAGCACATCAAGATCGACGATGCCGCGTTCAAGACGGATGAGGCGTTCATCAAGGCCATGATTCACTACGAGGCCGACGTGGACCTGTTCGGCATGGAAGAGGCCCGCCGGCAGCTCCTGCGGGTCGATCCGCAGGCCGCGTTTGCCCTCGGCTTCTTCGATGAAGCCAAAACGCTGATCGCCACGAAAAAGTAATCGCTCAAAAGTAGGTCTTACGCCAGATTTAGTGGGGTGTTTTCGCCTAGCCCCACCTAATTGGGCTTGGTATACTTCTCGCCACTTCTAAGATGCGCCTCGCAAAACTGCATATTGCTGGATTCAAAAGCTTTCCTGACCGCGCGGAGCTTGCCTTCGACGACGGCGTGACCGCCATTGTCGGCCCGAACGGCTGCGGCAAGAGCAACGTGGTCGATGCGATCACGTGGGTGCTCGGCGAGCAGAGCGCCAAGAGCCTGCGCGGCGAGAAGATGGAAGACGTCATCTTCAGCGGCAGCGATGCCCGCAAGCCCACGGCGACAGCCGAAGTGCGGCTGATGCTGAGTCAGGTCGCGCAGGCGGCGATGAAGCCCGCGCACGACACGCATCAGGAGACGCCCGAGCCGACGGTGGAGCAGCCGGTCACGGTGGAATTGCCGACGGCGCAGGACCTGCTCGATGACGGCCCGATCACGGTGCGCGACGTCGAGATTGGCCGTCGCCTCTACCGGTCGGGCGAAAGCGAGTATCTGATCGACGGCGAAGTGTGCCGCCTCCGCGACATCCACGATCTGCTCATGGACTCGGGCCTCGGCGTGAAGGCGTACGCCGTGATCGAGCAGGGCAAGATCGGCCAGATCCTGTCGTCGCGCCCGGCCGAACGCCGCGCCCTCATCGAGGAAGCCGCCGGCGTCACGAAGTACAAGTCGCGTCGTCGTCAGGCCGAGCTGAAGCTCGATGCCGCGCAGCAGAACCTCACGCGCATCGACGACATCATTTTCGAAGTCGAGAAGCAGCGCGGCACGCTCAAGCGTCAGGCGGCGAAGGCGCGGCGCTATCAGCGCCTGCGCGAAGAGCTGCGCCGCTGGGAGCAGGTGCAGTTCGCCCATCGCTACAAGACCCTGCGTCGCGACATCGACAGCGCCGACGAGAAGCTGGCCTCCGCGCGTGAGCGCGAGGCGACGGCCGCGGCCAACCTGGCCGAGATCGAGACGACGCTCGAAGGCCTGCGCATTCACCTGACGGAAACCGAAGCGTTGTCGACGTCCACGCGCGAGCGCGCGCACGGGCTCGAACTCGAGATCGGGCGGCGTCAGCAGCAGATCACGTTCGACAAGCAGCAGATTGCGGACCTTGGCGTGCGCGCCGAGGAGCTCGCGGCGGAAGTGCGCGACCTCGAAGGGCGCGAAGAACCGGCGCGTGACGCCATCGAAGCGCAGCGCGCGGCCGCGTCGGCCGCCGGCGAGTCGGTGGCCGAGGCCGAGCATCTGGTGGCCGACCGCCAGCACGACTACGCGCAGGCCTCGATGGGCGTGCAGAACGTCGAGAAGGAAGCCGACGAACTGCGCGCCGCGGTGATGGGCGCGGCCACGACGTTGTCGGCGCTGCGTCAGGCGCGCGACAACGCCGGCGCGGTGAAAGACCG
>CAYFLU010000368.1:0-2137 GCA_964343975.1 uncultured Solibacteraceae bacterium | reverse complement strand
CGGCGGCGCCGCCGTGAACTGCTCATTGCGCGGCACATAGGCCGCATCCCACGCGCGCTTCTGCGCATCGGTCATGCGCGCATACTCGCCGCCCAGCTGCGTTGAGCCGACGAGCGGCGGCCGCATCTTCAAATCGCTGGCGAGCGTGAGATCGCGGCCGACCTGCATCTCCTGCTCCGACGCCGGTGTTGCCCGGCCGCGGTAGTCATCGAACAGAGTCTCGGGCTCAGGCACCGCCACGTCTTTCAGCAGGCCGAGATAGCGCTCGGGCGGCATCCACGGTCGATGCGGCGCTTTGTGCTGACACATCAGCAAGAACGGCTTCGTTTTGTCGCGGCCGCGCAGCCACTGGATCGCGGCATCGCCGATCAGATCCGTGCAATAGCCGTCACGGCGCACACGCCCCGACGGCGTGATGAAGTCCGGGTTGTAGTAGTTGCCCTGCCCCGGCAGGATCTCCCAGTGATCGAAGCCCGTCGGCTCGCTCACCAGATGCCACTTGCCGATCATCGCCGTCGTGTAACCCGACGCCTGCAACGCCTTCGGCATCGTCCATTGACTGCCGTCGAACGTGCTGCTGTTGTCGATGAACCCGTTGGCGTGGCTGTGCAGGCCGGTCAGGATCGCGGCACGGCTCGGCCCGCAGAGCGAGTTGCAACAGAAGCTCCGCTCGAAGACCGCACCCGACGCCGCCAACCGATTGAGATTCGGCGTGAGGTTGTGCTGATTGACGAACGACTGCAGCCGCGTCTTGTAGGCGCCGATCGACTGCAGCGAGTGATCGTCGGAGAACAGGAACACGATGTTCGGCCGATCGGCGGCGGCCGCCGCCTGCCGGAGTGTGGCGGCCAGCGCCAATGCGGAGGCCGCGGACATGTGCAGGAACTCGCGGCGGGATCGGGCGCTCACGGCGCTGATGCTAGGCGATAATGCGCCTCATGCGCCACCCTCTCGTTCGTGCCGCCGTCTTCGCCCTGGCCACCGTGCTCACGCTGCCCGCGCTCCACGCCGCGCCGCAGACACCTGCGCCGCCCGTCGCCGCGGAGCAGCCGTACTACACCGAGCCCACGATCTCACCCGATCGCAGCGAGATCGCGTTCGTCTCGGGCGGCGACATCTGGGTCGCGCCGGCCACCGGCGGCGACGCGCGCATTCTGGTATCGCACCCGGCCAACGAGTCACAGCCGCAGTACTCGCCCGACGGCAAGCAGCTCGCCTTCGTGTCCGATCGCACCGGCGGAGGCGACATCTATCTCCTCACGCTGGCCACCGGCGCCCTGCGCCGGCTGACGTTCGACGACGGCAACGAGAACCTCGACAGCTGGTCGTGTGACGGCCAGTGGATCTACTACACCTCGAGCTCGCGCGAAATCGCGGGCGGCGACATCTGGCGTGTGCGCACCACCGGCGGCATGCCGATGCCGGTGAGCGCCGACCGCTTCACCAACGAGTTCGGCGCCGTGCCCACGCCCGACGGCCAGTCGATCGCCTTCAGCGCGCGCGGCAACGGTCCGGGCCAGTGGTGGCGCAAGGGCCACTCGCATCTGGACGAATCCGAGATCTGGCTGATGAAGGGCCTGTCGACCACGGCGTACGAAAAGCTCGTCGATGCGGGCTCGAAGAACTACTGGCCGATGTGGTCGGCCGACGGCAAGAGCCTCTTCTTCATGTCGGACCGCAGCGGCGCGGAAAACCTCTGGACCAAGCCGCTCAACGGCGCGGCCAAGGCGGTCACGACGTTCACGTCGGGTCGCGTGCTCTTCCCCGACATTTCATTCGACGGCAAGACGATCGTCTTCGAGCGCAACTTCAGCATCTGGTCGGTCGACACCGCCTCGGGCAAGGCCGCCGAAGTGCCGATTCACCGGCGCGGCGCGTCCACGACGCCTGTGCTCGAGCACCTCACGCTCACGCAGGGCTTCTCGGATCTCTCGCTCTCGCCCGACGGCAAGAAGGTCGCCTTCGTCGCGCGCGGCGAGATCTTCGCCGCCAACGCGAAGGACGGCGGCCTCGCCGCGCGCGTCACGCGCAGCATCGCGCGCGAAGGCCAGATCGAATGGGCGCCCGACAGCAAACGCATCGCCTACATCAGCGAGCGCAACGACGCGCAGCACGTCTACCTCTACGACTTCGCCAC
>CAYFLU010000367.1:0-2166 GCA_964343975.1 uncultured Solibacteraceae bacterium | reverse complement strand
CTCGACCGGAAGCTCGTGGACAAGCGCGTGTTCCCGGCCGTGGACATCCTCAAGTCGGGCACCCGCAAGGAAGAGTTGCTCATCGCGAAGGAAGACCTCAACCGCGTGTGGGTGCTTCGCAAGGTGCTCAACCCGCTGTCGCCGGTGGAAGCGATGGAATTGCTCCTCGACAAGATGGGCAAGACCAAGAACAACGCCGAGTTCCTCTCTGTGATGCAGAAGATGAGCTAGCGACCCATGAAGCGGTTACTCGTCATCACATCGGCGGCGCTGCTGCTGGCGGCTGGCGAGGGCCGCACGGCTCCGCAGGACCGGTTCGCGTCGAGCGACCGCTTCCTGCTGAGCTTTCTCGGGCACGTGATCGGCGACGAGAAGGTCGTCGTCGAGCCACGCGGACAGGGGCGGAGGATTTCCTCCGCCTTTGTCTTTGAAGACCGCGGCACCAAGGTCGAGCTGAATGCCGCGCTCGAACTCGACGGCGACGGCCTGCCGATTCGTTTCACCTCCAAGGGCAAGACCTACCGGCTGTTCTCAACCGATGTGGATGTGGTGCGCATCGGCGATCGCGTGCGCGTCCGCGACGGCGGCGAGAACACGGTCATCGATCTGGGCGGCCGCCCGTTTTTCCCGGTCGACACCTACGCGCCGATCGCCCTGCAGGAACAGCTCATTCATTACTGGTTGAGTCATGGCCGCCCGAAGGAGATCGTGGCGCCTCCGGCCGGCACCGTGCGGATCACATCGCGCGGCCTCGCGGTCTCGGACGCGGCCAATGGGGGAGCGCCGGCGCCAACGCTGGAGCGCTTGGCGATCGACGGCGTCTTGTGGGGCACGGAAACAGCGTGGGTTGAGCGCGACTCGCGGAAGCTCGTGGGCCTCACGACGTGGGCCGGCAACCTGCCGTTCGAAGCCGTCGCGCCGGGCCGCGAGTCGCGCATTGTCGCGATGATCACGCAGGCCACGACGGACCGCATCGCAGATCTCGCGGCCGCGTCGAAAGCGCTGGCGCCGGTTCGCAAAGGCACGTACGCGCTGATGGGCGCGAAGGTGGTGACGGGCGATGATCAGCCGGCCATCGAACAAGGGGTCGTGCTCATCAAGGACGGCCGCATCGCCGCCGTGGGCAGCCGGGCGGATGTGTCGCTGCCGAAGAACACCGAGCTCGTGTGGATGACGGGGAAGACGGTCATTCCCGGGCTGTGGGACATGCACGCGCACACCTCACAGACCGACTGGGCGTTTCCGTATCTGGCCGGCGGCGTGACCACTGTGCGCGACATGGGCGGCGAGAACGAGTTCCTCGTGCCGTTTCGCAACGCGGTACGCGACGGAAAGGTGCTCGCGCCGCGCCTCCTGCTCGCGGGCCTCGTCGATGCGCCAGGGGCTGGCGCGTTCGGGCATGTCTGGGCGGCCACGCCGGATGAGGGGCGCAAAGCCGTCGCGCAGTTGAAGTACGACGGCTTTGAAGAAGTGAAGATCTATCAAGGGCTCACGGCCGAGGTCGTGCGCGCGATGGCGGACGAAGCGCATCGGCTCGGTTTGATGGTCACTGGACATACGCCGCGTGGCGCGCGTGAAGCGGTCGAGAACGGCTTCGATCAGATCGCGCATGGCACGCTGCCGGGGCCGATGGGATCACCCGCGACGACGGAGTTGATCCAGTTCTATCTGTCGAAGCACGTCGCGCTCGATCCGACGTCGTCCTGGGGCGAACTGAGCGGCCGGCCCGGATCGATTCCGGTCTCGTCGTTCATCCCCGGGATCCTGCGCCTGCCGCGCACGCTCACGCGCCAGTTCGCGAGTATGCCGGGCGGCAACGGCGACGCGGCGCAGTATGACGCGCGTCAGAGCCAGACGCTGTCGATGCTGAACGAAGCACGCAAGGCCGGCATCCCCGTGGTCGCCGGCACCGACAAGGGCATTCCCGGCTTCAGCCTGCAGCGCGAAATCGAACTGTACGTGAAGGGCGGCATGACGCCGCTGCAGGCGATTCAAGCGGCGACGATCGTGCCGGCGCGCGTCATGAAGCTCGACCGCGACACCGGCACGATTGCCGTGGGCAAGCGCGCGGATCTCGTCGTGCTCGACGCCGACCCGCTCGCGAACATCACCAACATCCGCACGGCCTCGCGCGTGGTCGTGAACGGCACGCTCTACGACTCGGCG
>CAYFLU010000366.1:0-2170 GCA_964343975.1 uncultured Solibacteraceae bacterium | reverse complement strand
GTGTCGACGTTGCGCTTCGTGATCACGCCCGCGAACGGCGCGAACACCTTGCGGTACGACTGCAGCGTTTCGAGACGCTGGATGTTCGCGTCGGCCGCGGCCAGCGCGGCTTCCTGCTGGGCCACCGCGGCCTTGCGCTCGTCGAGTTCTTGCTGCGACACCGCATCGGACTTCCGCAGCGTCTCCCAGCGCGCCGCCGACGACCTCGCCAATTCGAGCGACGCCACGAGCTGCTGCCGCGACGACCGCGTCTGCGCCAGCTCGACGTCTGTCTCGGGCGTGTCGATCTCGGCGAGCAACTGGCCCGCCTTCACGTGCGCGCCGAGGTCGGCGTGCCACGCCTTCAGGTAGCCGCTCGTGCGCGCGTAGATCGCCGACTCCGCGTACGCTTGCGTCGACCCGGCGATCTGCAGGTCGTCGTTCGGCGGCGTCACCGTCGGATGCACGACGCTCACGGCCGGCACGGCCGAGGCGTCGCTCTGCTGTGCCAGCACGCGCTCTTCGCCGCGCCGCTGCTGCAGCGTCCAGAACCCCGCGCCGAACAGGATCAGCGCGCCGACGATCAGGCCGGTGAAGAATTTGATGGCGGACATCAGGACTGTTCCTTTCGCCGTCCGTGCGCGAGCGCGAACAGGCAAGGCACCACGAACAACGTCGCGGCCGTAGCGATCAGCAGGCCGCCGATCACGGCGCGGCCGAGCGGCGCGTTCTGTTCGCCGCCCTCTCCGAGGCCGATCGCCATCGGGATCATGCCGATGATCATGGCGAGCGCGGTCATCAGCACGGGGCGCAGGCGCGTGGCGCCCGCGTCGAGCGCGGCCATGATCGCGTCCGCGCCCTGTCGCAGCCGCTCGCGGCCGAACGACACGACGAGGATGCTGTTGGCCGTGGCCACGCCCATGCACATGATCGCGCCCGTCAGCGACGGCACCGAGAGCGTCGTGTGCGTGAAGAGCAGCATCCACACGATGCCGGCGAGCGCGCCGGGCAGCGCGCTCACGATGATCACCGGGTCGAGCCACGACTGGAAGTTCACGACGATCAGCAGATACGCGAGGATCACCGCGGCGCCGAGGCCGATCAGCAGCCCCGTGAACGAATCGCGCATCGTCCCGATCTGGCCGCGCGTGACGATCGACGAGCCCTTCGGCAGATCCTTCTCCGCGGCCTTCGTGATCGCGTCGATGTCGTTGGCCACCGCGCCGAGGTCGCGGCCGTCGACCGACGCGTAGATGTTGATCATCGGCTGCGCGTTGTAGTGCGACGCCGTCGCCGCGCGCGTGCCCGGCGTGATCGACGCGAGGTTCTGCAGCGCCTGCGCGCCGCCCGTGCCCTTCACCACCGTCGTCTCGAGGTCCTGCATCGAGTCGATGCGGTACTGCGGCGTCTGCACGGCGAGCGGGTAGTTCGCGCCGTTCTTCGGATCGATGAAAAACTGCTGCGCCGTCTGCGCGTTGTTGCTGAACGTGAGGAGCAGGTTCTGCGCCACGTCGCGCGCGGTCATGCCCATGCCCTGCGCGCGGACGCGGTCGACGTTCACTTTCAGCGTCGGCGCGTCGAACCGCTGCTGGATGCGCATGTCGACGAGGCCCGGCACGCGCCGCAGCTTCGTCACGAGCGTCTGCGCGAAGCCGTAGTTGGCGCGCTGGTTGTTGCCCGTCACCGCGATGTCGATCTGCGCCGGCGTGCCGAAGTTGAGGATCTGCGTGACGATGTCGGCCGGCTGGAAGAAGAACTCGGTGCCGGGGAACGCGTTCGGCAGCGTCGTGCGCAGGCGGCGGATGTAGGCCTTGGTCGAGGTGCCGCGCTCGGGCGTGAGCTGCACGAGGATCTCGGCATCGCTCGAGCCGATCGTGCCGGTGTTGCTGAGGCTCAGGTTGATGCCGCTCGTGGCGAGGCCGATGTTGTCGAGCACCGTGGCGAGATCGCGCGGCGCCACGACCTTGCGGATCACCGTTTCCACTTCGTCGGTCAGTCGCGCGGTTTCCTCGATGCGCAGGCCCGAGTGCGCGCGCAGGTGGAGGCGGATCTGGCCGGCATCGACCTCCGGGAAGAAGTCGCGGCCGAGAAACAGTCCGAACGCCGTGGATCCCGCGCAGAAGAGCGCGAAGACCGCGAGGAAGGCGCCGCGATAGTGCATCGCGGTTTCGAGCGCGGCGCGGTAGGCGTC
>CAYFLU010000365.1:0-2177 GCA_964343975.1 uncultured Solibacteraceae bacterium | reverse complement strand
CGCCGTCGAAGAACAGCGCGAGGATCGCGGGCACGATCCAGGCGAGGCTCTGCTCTTCTGGTCCATAGGGCGCGCGCGGATCGAATGTGCCGTAGTGCGCCTTGAAGAACCAGAACCAGAGCCCCGCGCTGATCACGGGGACGACGAGGAGCGCGATCAGGCGGATGACGCGGTCTTCGAGCGTGATCTGCGGCGCGGGATTGACTTCGTTCGCGAACGGCCCCTGCGGACGCGGCGGCGCCGGGCTGGGCACGAGCAGGCGCAGCGCGATCTCGGCGCCAAAGCCGGCTGCGAGCACTGCAAAGCGTGTGTGGAGCCACGGCAGCGCGGCGAGCGCGACGCCGGTGAAGAACACGGGCACCGTGCTCGGCAGATCACCGCGGTGGAAGCGCACGAGCAGGAGCAGCGCGGCGGCCGTGATGAGGAACCCCGGCGCATCCGGGAACACCATGAAGCTCTGCAGCGCGAAGGTCGGCGTCAGCGCGACGGCCGCCCAGCCAAACCACGCGGCCTCCGCGGAATCGGTCACGCGCCAGCACAGGCGCCACGTGAGCATCGCGCCGATCGACACGAGCAGTACGAGGAAAAACCGCGCGCCCTTGTAGCCGAAGAACTGAAACACGGGCGCGACCAGTGCCGACACGCCCGGCGCGTGAATCGAATACGCCTCGCCGTGAATGCCGCGCACGCGCAGATCCGGCCGCAGGTCGCCACCGAAGAACGACTGCCAGTCGCGCCGGTCGTGGTTGTTCTGGATGTCGATGTCCCCGTCCTTCAAGAGGCTCTGGGTGATCATCAGATAGTGCGGCTCGTCGCCCGACGGCGTGCGCGGATCGGCCGACCACGCCGACAGACCGCCAATCACCGCCGCCAACACGAACGCCGCCACCGTCGCATCGTCGGCGTCGAACAGGTTGAGGCGCTTCGCAAGCCAACGCAGCGGATGCAGTCCCACAGCCAACGCGACGGACACCGCGATCGGCAGCCACGCGAGCGGCCCGGTCCAGATGAGTGCCACAACCGGCATCGGCAACGGCAACCACGGCAGGATCGTGAGCAGCGCGGGCAGGGCCGCGAGCGGCTTCATGCGCAGCGGCTTGATCGCCGCCGCGACGCCCGCGCCGAGGAAGAACCACCACCACGGCGCGAGCACGGCCAGGCGCGACGCGGCCGAGTCGGGCGTCGCCACCGCGATCGCGCCGGCGGCGCACCACACCGCGATGCCGATCAGGAGCGATGCGATCACGCGAGCCTCGCCAGTCGCGCGTCGGCCAGGTCGAGCGTCTCGTCTTTCTTGCAGAAGCAGAATCGCATCATCTGCCGGCCGCCGTCCGACACGCGGAAGAACGCGCTGCCGGGTAGCGCCACGACGCCGATGTTCGTGACGAGATGGGTGGCAAACGCCTCGCTGTCCGCGAAGCCGAAGCGGGAGATGTCCGCCATGATGTAGTAGGCGCCGCGCGGGGCAAACGGCACAAAGCCCGCGCGCTCGAGAATCCCCAGCAGCCGCCTGCGCTTGGCGGCGTAGCTTCCGCGCAACTCGTTGAAATAGCTTTCTGGCAGCGCGAGCGCCTTCGCACCGGCCGCCTGAAGCGGCGATGCCGGATTCACTGTGAGCTGCTCGTGCACTTTTCGAATCGCATTCGCGATGTCGGCCGGCGCGATCGTCCAGCCCACGCGCCAGCCCGTGACGCTAAAGGTCTTCGACAGGCTCCCGATCGTGATCGTGCGATCGCGCATCGCGTCGATCGACGCCATCATCACGTGCGTGGCGTCGCCATACAGAATGTGGTCGTAGATCTCGTCCATGATCGCGATCACGTTCCACCGCTGGCAGAGCGCCGCGATCTCCGTGAGTTCCGCGCGTGTGAACACTTTGCCGGTCGGGTTGTTCGGGGTATTGATGATGATGGCGCGCGTCTTGTCGTTGAATGCTGCCGACAGCTCCGAAGAGTCGTACGTCCAGTCGTCGCCGTCCGCGCTCGGGGGATGCAGCGTCACCGACCGCGTGGTGGCGCCGGCCAGCGCCGTATCGGGCGAGTAGATCTCATAAAGCGGCTCGAACACCACCACTTCATCGCCCGGATCAACGACAGCCATGATCGCGGCGATCATGGCTTCCGTGCCGCCGCAGCACACGGTGATCTCGGTGTCGGGATCGACCTGCACGCCGAAGC
>CAYFLU010000364.1:0-2183 GCA_964343975.1 uncultured Solibacteraceae bacterium | reverse complement strand
CCGCGCTTCTGCGGGCTGCTCTGCAGCGCCGGGCTCTTCGTCTTGCTCAGGACCTTCTCGCGTCCGCTTCGGACCAACTGGCTAATCGTCGGCATAGATATTCCAAACAAAGCCGCGAAGAGACGACGCCAGAGGCATCGCCGCGCGTCGCGGCGCTCGTGTCGCCTCGAGCCTGAGAACCCTCACGGGCTCGGTACTCGAGACATTTCCCCTATTGCTGAAATCAGCGGTGGCGATCGCCAACGTCACTCAGGAGAGTGGCGCGCGCATCGCGCGGAAACAACCAGGAAGCGGTGCTTCTTCTGGCAGGGACTCTAGATAGGGTGTCCTAGAGCCCGAAACAACCTTGCAAAGGTAACACGGAGCGCCCGGCCCGTCAACACCGAGCCGGTGTTCCGTTCAATAAATTGTCGCCCGGTGAACCTAGTGGGCCTTGCAATTGTACTGCTTCACGTCGGCCATCATCGGCCGATACCACGACGCCAGCCCGCCACCGCGCCCCCCACCACCGGCCGGACGCGCGCCGTAGATGAACGTGCTGGATTCGGTCAGCGGCAGGGTCGACACGTTATTGCAGAACGACTGCCACAAACTCCCCCCCAGGTAGTCTTCAACGTTGGAGAGGTAGAACGCCTGCACGGTGTCCCCGTGCTCGCGAATATATAAGCCGATCGCACGCAAGGCCTTCGGCCCGGCAAAGTCCCCCACCGTCGGCACGAGCAGGTTCTTCGACTCCAGGGTCTTCAGGAACCCGAACCGCTCCTCACTCGACAGGTAACTGATCTGGTTGCCCGCGCCGTCGTTGGCGATCATCAGGCTTTCGTACGTCGCCATCTGCCCGCCGCCAAACCCGCCGGAGGTCGACGAGTTGTAATTGATCGCCGTCCCGTAGGCATAGAACGAGTCATACACGTACTTGATCCCGGCGATGTCATCGGCCGGCAACGGCAGCGTATGCGGTGCCTTGGTCAGGTGCGCCACGATCTTGGTCCACGTGGCGTCATGCACCTCGGCATTCACCGGCGTCGCGTCGTACTTCGCGAAGATCTCATTCACACTCGCGGTCTTCGTGAGGCCCTCGGGACGCTTCTTCCCGAAGAGCATCCCTACGAACTCCGCGCGATCCGCCGCCATCTCGAACAACGCTTTGTACATCAAGTGCAAGTGCAGGTTGCCGCGGCGAATGTCGTTGATGAACACCATCTTCGGCTGGAGCGCCGCGATGTAGGTGAAGTTCTGCTCCGGCCCGACGCCCATGTACACGCCCGGCTTCACGATCTTCTTGAGGTCGGGAATGATCGTCTGGAACCCCATCTCGTTCGAGAGCAGATTGTCGGAGCGGAAACTGCCGTTCGGCTCCGACAGATCCTGCGAGAGCTTCCACAACTCGCTATCTGTCAGCTGAGACGGCACTTCCCGAAATGCTTGCACCGCCGGGCGAGAAAACAGCCCGACACACAGGGCCAGTACCGCCGCAAACGTCACCGAGAGTCGCAGTGTGCGCATGGCCGGGATGCTACCATGCCCGCCATGCGGCATCCCTTCCAGGCTCCCGTGCTCGCGCGCGTGGCCACCGGCCTCGCCGTGGCCCTGCTCTTCGCCGGCGCCACGCCCTCCATCGTCAGCGTACGCGCCCAATCACGAGACGCGGGGCCGCGGGTAGTCATCAGCGTCCCGGCGAGCGCACACGCCACGCCGATCACGGGACGCGTGTACGTCGCGTTCAGCAAGACGAACGAACGCACGCCAATCCAGCAGGCCGACACCACGGGCGTGCCGCTCTTCGGCGTCACCGTGAACGACCTCGCCGCCGGCGCCGCCGCGACGATCGATGCGACGACGCTCGGCTATCCGGTGAAGAGCCTGCGCGACCTGCCCGCCGGTGACTATTGGGCGCAGGCGTTCGTGAACGTCTACACAAAGTTCGTGCGCGCCGATGGCCACACCGTGTGGCTGCATCAAGATCAGTGGGAAGGTCAGAACTGGAAGATCTCGCCCGGCAACATCGCGGGCACGCCCGTGCAGATTCACTGGGATCCGGCGTCGGCAACGCCGATCACGCTGACGGCGACGAATGTCATTCCGCCGCTTGCGCCGTCGGTCGATACCGAGACCACGAAGTACATCAAGATCCAGAGCCAGATCCTCACGAAGTGGTGGGGCCAGCCGATGTATCTCGGCGC
>CAYFLU010000363.1:0-2205 GCA_964343975.1 uncultured Solibacteraceae bacterium | reverse complement strand
TACATCGCGCCGCCGACGCGTGGCATCAAGGGCGTGCCGATCGATTTTGAATATGTCAGAACGGAGATGTGACACGGTGCGGAAGTGCGAAGGTGCGAAAGTGCCGTAGTGCACAGTGCGAAAGAGAAAGTGCGAAAGTCCGAAAGTGCGGATGTGCGGAAGTGCGGGGCCATGAGGGCTCGTGGAGCCCGGGACCTTCAGGTCCCGGGTTGGAGTTTCAATGAAAATTGACGTGCAGGTGACGCGCGGTGTGGCGGTGTTGCGGTTGACGGATCCGCCCGCCAATACCTACAGCTACGAGATGATGCGCGAGCTCGACGCCGCGATTCTGGACGCGCGGATGAATACCGATGTGCATGTGATCGTGCTGATCGGGGCGGGGGAGAAGTTCTTCTGCGCGGGCGCGAACATCGGGATGCTGAAAGACGCGACGCCCGAGTTCAAGTACTACTTCTGCCTCCATGCGAACGAAACGCTGAACCGGCTCGAGCAGACGCCGAAGCTCGTGATTGCGGCGCTGAATGGGCATACCGTCGGCGGTGGCCTGGAAGTGGCCATGGCCGCGGACATCCGCATCGCCCGCAAAGATGGCGGGAAGATCGGTCTGCCCGAGGTCGCGCTGGGGGTGCTGCCCGGCACGGGCGGGACGCAGCGGTTGGCGCGGTTGCTCGGCAAGGCCAAGGCCATCGAGCTGATGGTGCACGGGCAGTTGATGTCGATGGATGCGGCGGCGGAGCTGGGGCTGGTGAATCACGTCTGGGGCGATGCCGAGTTGACCGGGCGCGCTTTTGAAGACGCGGTGATCGACTACGCGACGCAATTCGTGCCGCCGAACAAGGCGAGCCGCGCGGTCGGGCGCATCAAACGGGCCGTGCAGTCGGGGCTCGAGGCCGGCTTTGCGGAAGGCCTCGCCATGGAACGCGAGATGCAACAGCTCCTCTTCGAGAGCGCCGACGCGAAGGAAGGCATCGCGGCGAACCTCGAGAAGCGGGCGCCGAAGTTTTCGGGACGATAGCGCACACACCTACAGTGCCACGGAGATCCGCACGATGATGCTCGGCAAGAAGCAACTCCTGATCAACGGCGAATGGCGCGACGCGTCCACGGGCAAGACGATGCCGGTGGTGAATCCGGCCACGGAAGAAGTGATCGCCGAAGTGGCGAACGCCTCGGTGGAGGATGTCGACGCCGCGGTGAAGTCGGCGCGCGCCGCGTTCGAAGGGCCGTGGGCCAAGGTCAGCGCGCGCGAGCGCGGACGGTTGCTCTGGAAGCTCGGCGAGAAGCTGATGGAGCAGGCCGACGAGATCGCGAAGCTCGAGACGCTCCACAACGGCAAGCCGATCTTCGAGTCGCGGCAGATCGAGATCCCGATGTCGGCCGAGTGCCTGCAGTACTTCGCCGGCTGGGCGGACAAGGTCCACGGCGAGACGGTGCCGGTGAAAGGCAATGCGCTCGTCTACACGCGGCGTGAGCCCCTCGGCGTCGTTGCGGCCATCGTGCCGTGGAATTTCCCGTTGATGCTCGCCGTGTGGAAGGTCGCGCCGGCGCTCGCGATGGGCAACACGGTGGTCCTGAAGCCGGCCAGCCAGACGCCGCTCACCGCGCTCGCGCTGGGCCAGCTCGCGCTCGAGGTCGGCTTCCCGCCCGGGGTGCTGAATGTCGTGACCGGCAGCGGCTCCACCTGCGGACAGGCCATTGTCGAGCACCCCGACGTGGACAAGATCGCGTTCACGGGCGATACGTCGACGGGCAAGGGCATTGCCCGGAGCGCGGCCGAGACGATCAAGCACATCACGCTCGAACTGGGCGGCAAGTCGCCGAACATCGTGTTCGCGGACGCGGATCTCGACGCCGCGGTGCGCGGCGCGACGGTCGGGATCTTCTACGGCAAGGGCGAGGTGTGCGCCGCCGGTTCGCGCCTGCTGGTCGAAGCGTCGATCAAGGACGAGTTCCTCGAGAAGGTGGCGGCACGCACGAAGAAGATGGGCGTCGGTGATCCGCTTGATCCGAAGACGCGGTTCGGCGCCTTGTCGTCGAAGAGTCACTTCGAGCGCGTCCTCGGCTACGTCGAGACGGCGAAGAAGGAAGGCGCGACCCTACTTGCCGGTGGCGGCTGCGCGGATGTCGGCACGGGGAAGGGCTACTTCATGCAGCCGACCGTGTTCGGCAACGTGACGCCCGACATGACGATCGCGAAGGAAGAGA
>CAYFLU010000362.1:0-2239 GCA_964343975.1 uncultured Solibacteraceae bacterium | reverse complement strand
CGCCCTTGCCGGCCTTCGTGTCGATCACCCACACCGCATTGGTGTTGGCGCACGCAACGTAGAGCCACGCGCCATCCGCCGACTGGGTCATCGCATTCGGATGCTCGCCCACCGCGATTTCGCCCTTCGGCGCGAGCGTGTTCGGATCGAACATCAACACCTTCGCGCCGCCCCAGAGCGACACGAACAACGTCTTCCCGTCTTTCGACATCTGGCACGTGAACGGCTCGGCCGGCAGATCCGCCGTGGCACGCACAAGGCCGGTCTGCACGTCGACGACGCTCAACAGCTGGCCAAGGACATGCACGGCGTAGAGCTTCTTGCCGTCGGGACTCACGTCCACGCCGCCGACAAAGCTCTGCGGAGCGGCCTGCGGCCGGTTCGTGCCTTCGCCGGCCGGATCGGCCGAGCGGCCAAGCGGGAACATGCCGCGCTCGGTCAGCTTGTTCTGCTGCCACTGCATCTCGATCACGTTCGTCGCGGCCGCGCCGGCCGCGTAGAGGCTGCGGCCATTCGGGTTCCACGCCAGGCCGTACCACGCGTCGTCGAGCTGCAGCGTCTGGACCACGTGCACAGATTCGAGATCGACCACGCGCATCGTGGGCTTGGCGTAGCCGCCGTTGGCGACGATGAGGTACTTGCCGTCACCAGAGAAGGTCATGTTCAAAGGCAGGTCGCCGATCATGATGTGGCGACCGACCGGCGAGATCTTCCAGCCGTTTGGCAGAAGGGTCACGCCGGCCCCCAGAACACCAGGCCGTTGGGGCGCCGGTTGCGGCGGAGTTTTCTGAGCCACCGTGATGCCAGCCGCGGCGGCGATCACGAGACCAAAACCAAGCAGGGACACGACAAGGCGGGCGCGCATAAAACAGAGGTTATATCCAACCTCGCGCAGGGCGCATCGAAAACGGTGTAAACATGGAGCCATGCCTTTCATGCTGTGGCTGCTGCTGGCGGCCACCGTGATCGCCGCGCCCGGTGCGGGGCCGGTCACGGTGCGCGATGTCACGGGCCAGTCGCGGACATTGCTGGCGCCGGCGCGCGGGCGGGTGGATCTGCTGTTCTTCGTGAACAGGGAGTGCCCGATCTCGAATCGCTACGCGCCGGAGATCACGCGCATCTGCCGCGACTACGCGTCACGCGGCGTGCAGTGCACCCTCGTCTATGCCGATCGCACCACGACGCCGGCGAGCGTGGCCGCGCATCGCAAGGAATTCGCGCTCGCGCCGAACGCCACCGCCGTGATCGACGATGGCCGCCTGACCACGGCGATCGATGCCACCGTCACACCCGAAGCCGCGATCTACACCTCGGACGGCCGCCAGTATCGCGGCCGCATCGACAACCTCTACCTCGACGTCGGCCGCATGCAGCGCGCGGCCACCGTGCACGACGTACGCGATGCGCTCGACGCGATTGCGCGCGGCACCGCGGTGCGCGCCCGCGAGACCGAGCCGATCGGCTGCACCATCGAACGCTGACACAACCATGATCAAACCTGTTGCTCTGCTGTCTCTGCTCGCCGGCGCCATCGCGTTCACCGCCGCCTCACCCCGCGCCGAACACGCGGCACTCCCGCCGGCACACGTCACGCCGACCTTCGCCGAACACATCGCGCCGCTCGTGTACTCGCGTTGCAGCGTGTGCCATCGGCCCGGACAGTCCGCGCCCTTCTCGCTGCTGTCGTACGACGACGTGCGCAAGCGCGGCGATCTGATCGTGAAAGTGACGGCGCGCCGGTACATGCCGCCGTGGCACGCGATCACCGCACCTGGCTTCGAGACGTTCCGTGACGACCGGCGCTTGTCGGACGCCGAGCTCGCGATGATCAAAGACTGGGTCGCGGGCGGCATGCCCTCGGGCGATCTCGCGAAAGCGCCCGCACCGCCGACGTTCCCGTCGGGTTGGACGCTCGGCACGCCGGACCTCGTGCTCACGCTGCCGAACGGCATCGCGATTCCCGCTGAAGGGCCGGATCTCTATCGCAACGTCGTACTGCCGATCGATCTGCCCGACGACAAGTGGATCACCGCAATCGACTTCGCGCCGACGGCGCAGCGTGAAGTGCACCATGCGCTGTTCTTCACGGGCGATGCGAGGCTCGCCAGCCAGGTCGGCGACAACGATCTGCTGCCGGGACTCAATCTCGGTTCGCTTCTCGGCGCGCGTGCGGGGCGCGCTGGCGCCGGCGGCGCCGCCGGCCGCGGACGCGGTAACGGCGCGGCGCAGGCACTGGACG
>CAYFLU010000361.1:0-2242 GCA_964343975.1 uncultured Solibacteraceae bacterium | reverse complement strand
CGGGCCGCGCGGGTGCGCCGGCGCAGGGGCAGAACGCACAGGGCGGCGCGCGCGGGTTCGCGCAGCTGAACGTGAATCAGGACGCGACGGGCGCGCAGGCCGTGGCGCAGAGCGTGATCGATCCGAATGAAGAGCTCGCGAAGTTCCTGCCGCCCGGCTTCAGCCAGAGCGGCGCGAGCGCGGAAGCCGTGTCGGTGAGCGGCGGCAACGACGCCGTGAACGTCGACCGCGGCATTCTGAACGACCGCATGGGCGCGATCGGCCGCGGCGAGTTCGATCCGGCGACGGGCGAATTCACGCCGGGCTTCGGTCCGGCGGGCGGCGCCGGTGGCCCGGGCGGCGGTCCTGGCGGTGATCAGGGCGGCGGCGGTGGCGGCCGTGGCGGCGGCCCGGGTGGCCCGGGCGGTGGTGGTGGCTTCGGCGGTGGCGGCTTCCAGCTCGGCGGGCGCGGCGGTCGTGGTCAGGCGCTCTATCAGGGCTCGGTCAACTACTCGTACGCGGGCTCCGCGTTGAACACGGTCGGCAAGCAGCCGCGCAGCGGCGTGATCACCGATCAGACGCAGACGCCGTACGGCCAGAACAACTACGGCTTCACGATCGGCGGCCCGGTGATCATTCCGGGCGTGTATGCCGACACCAAGCGGCGCACGAGCTTCCAGCTCAACTACTCCGGCAACCACAACACGCAGGTGCAGGACCAGTACCTGTCGGTGCCGACCGACGCGCAGCGCGCGGGCGACTTCTCCGGGACGACCGCCACGCTCATCAATCCGGCGACGGGCAAGGCGTACGCGAACAATCAGATTCCGGTGAGCCAGATGTCACCGGCGGCGCTCGCGCTGCTCGCCTACATCCCACGCGCGAACGTCGATGGCGCGGGGACCTCCAACAACTACCACTCGACGGGCACGACACTGTCGACCTCCAACAGCCTCTCGCTGCGCTTCAATCAGAACCTCACGCCGAATCTGCCGGAGCCGAATCAGCCCGGGCAGCGCGGTGGCGGCGGTGGTGGCGGCGGTCGCGGTGGTGGCGCGCCGGGCGGTGGCGGAGCGGGCGGACGCGGCGGTGGCCGTGGGCTGTCGATCAACCTCAGCGTGCAGGTGCAGTATCGCGGCAACACGAACGAGAACTTCAACGCGATTCCGCAGCTGAGCGGCACGACGAAGAGCACGAGCCTCACCGTGCCGGTCACGCTGACGGTGGCGAAGGGCCGCACGAACAACACGTTCACGATCAACTGGGCGCACACGAACAACGAGACGTCGAACAGCTTCGCGAACGCGCTCAACGTCGCGTCCGTCGCCGGGATCAAGTACCCGACGACGCAGGATCCGCTCAACTGGGGCCTGCCGAACCTCACGTTCTCGAACTTCAACGTGCGGCCGAGTGCGGCCAATCAGCGCACGGACAACCGGCTGACGCTCAGCTACACGCTGTCGCATCCGATCAACAACCATCAGCTCCGCTTCGGCGCGGACTTCCGCAGCGACACGTCGTCGAGCATGAGCAACGGCAACGCGCGCGGGTCGTTCACGTTCACGGGCCTCTACACGGGCAACGGCGCGCTCGTGTCGCGCAACACGGGCGCCGACTTCGCGGACTTCCTGCTCGGCATGCCGCAGCAGGCGACGCTGCAGGTCGGCGGCACCACACGGCTGCGACAGCGCTCGTTCGACGCGTACTTCGAAGACAACTGGCAGCGCAGCCCGCGCATGACGGTGAACTGGGGCCTGCGCTGGGAAGTGTGGATGCCCTACGTGGAAACGAACGGGCAGATGGCCAATCTCGATGTCTCGCCGGGCTTCACGGCGGCGAGCGTCGTCACGCCCGGTCAGGTTGGTGCGTCATCCGGCACGGCGTTCCCGGCCGGTCTCCTCAAGACCGACTGGAACAACATCGGGCCACGCGTGGGTGTGGCGTACCGGCTGAAACCCGGATTGATCCTGAACACGAGTTACAGCATCACCTACAACTCGTCGTCGTACGCGTCGATCGCGCGCAACCTCGTGGGCCAGCCGCCGTTCGCGGTGGCCGAAACCAACACGGGCACGCTGGCGTCACCGCTGTCGCTCACGAGCGGCCTGCTCGGCGCTTCGGCGACCACGACCAACAACTACGGCGTGGATCCGAACTTCGGACTCGGCCTGATCCACACCTGGAACGCCACGGTGGCGAAGACGTTCTGGCGGATCTGGACGGCGACGGTCGGCTACACCGGCACACGCGGCAGCAACCTCGA
>CAYFLU010000360.1:0-2244 GCA_964343975.1 uncultured Solibacteraceae bacterium | reverse complement strand
TTTCGGACGTGGCTGTATCAGATCGCCACGAATGTGTTCCGGACGTGGCTCGAGAAGAAGCGGAGCCACGCCGGGTTGAGCGCGGTGAGTCTGGACGCGCCGCCACCGGGATCGGAGGACCCGATCGAACCGGTGGGCGAAACCAACCCGGAAGCGCGTCACGTGGATCGTGACGCGATCGACCGCGCGCTCGCGCAGCTGCCGGCCGATCAGCGGGAAGCGGTGTTGCTGCGCGACGTGGAAGGGTTCGACTACAAGGAAATCGCCGAGCAGCTCGATGTGCCGCTCGGCACCGTGGAGTCGCGGATCTTCCGGGGACGGCAACGGCTGCGGGAACTGCTGAGGTAAATGACGATGTCGCATGGATTCGACGAACTGATCGCTCAGGCGGCGGACGACACGCTGGCGCCCGACGCGCGCGTGGCATTGGACGGGCACCTCGCGGGGTGCGCCGACTGCCGCGCCGCGCTCCGCGTGCAGCAGGACGCCCGCGCGCTCTTGCGTGCGCGGCCGATCATGCCGGTGCGCGACCTCTCGGCGGCCATCCGCGCGCGGCTCGAAGCGGAACAGCCGTGGATCGATCGGCTCAACATCAACTGGCGGGTGTGGTCCCTGCGCGTGGCGCCGATCGCGGCCGTGCTCGCGGTGGTGGCCGTGCTGAGCGTGCGCTCGATCGACAGCTCGGCGACGACGACCGCTGCCACCGCGACGGCCGCCGCCACGACCGCCGACAGCACCACGCCGGTGGTGTCCGCGCTCTGGTCCGACAGCGTCTCGGAAGACGCGCTGCTCACGCTGTTCCTGCGCGCGCGGCCCGATGATCCGTTGTCGAGCTACTCGTCCGACATTCAGAACACCTCCGGGAAATAGGCCGTCATGATCAACCGCTCCCACATCTGGTTCGCCTCGTTCGTCGTGATCCTGTTTGCTGCCGGTGTCGCGTCGGGCGTCGCGCTCGACCGCGCCATGGGCTGGGGGCACCGGCCGTTTGGCGGATTCCGGGGCGGTCCCGGCGGGCCCGATGGCCCAGGCGGCCCGGGCAATCCCATGGGCCAGGGCGCAGAAAACGGCATGGGCGGCGGTCGCGGCGGTCGCGGCCGTGGCGCCGGCGGCGGCCCGCCCACCGAAGCGTTCGTCAGCGAACTCGACGCGGCGTTGCAGCTGACCGCGGATCAGAAAACCAAGATTACGGCGATCATCGACGCGAGCAAACCGCGGCTCCGCGAGTTGCAGGAAGATTCCACCAAGCGCTTCATCGCCGAGCAGGATGCGATGACGGCCGAGATCACGAAGGTGCTCACACCGGATCAGGCCAAGAAACTCGCGGAGTTGCGCAGCAAGCCGCGTGGTGGCCCGTTCGGCTTCCGCAACCGCGGCCCGCGCGGCCTGTAAACGCCCGCGGTCCGTGTGTTATCGTTGGGATTCGCCTGTGCGGTGGGCGTAGCTCAATGGCAGAGCACCGGACTGTGGCTCCGGATGTTGCGGGTTCGATCCCCGTCGCCCACCCCAAATCCACACAATTCAGACAGGTTCACGACGCCGCCGTGCGGCGCCTACAGGCGGAACTGGTCGCTGATCCACATCGCGGCGAGCGCCGCGCTGGCCCACAACAGCACTTGTAGCGGAAACCGCGCAAGCGCGCCCATCCGCGCCTGCCATTGCCGCTCGATGGCCACGACCCACACCGCACCGGCCACCGCCCAGGCGAGCGCGCGCCCGACCGACAAATCCACCCAGCGCACCAGCTGATCCGGCAGGACGACCAGAATGCCGGTCATCACCACCCAGAGGATCAGGTTCAGCGCAAGGAACCGCCAGGCACTGCCGTGTTGGACTTTGGCCATGGGACGTGTCTAAATACCTCTATCGTGCAGCCGTCGCCGCCCACACCGCCGGACGAGCCGCCGTACGAGACATTCTACGGGCTGCGCGAACAACCCTTCTCTTTGACGACCGATCCGCGCTTTTTGTACTTGAGCGCCGGCCATCGGCTCGCGTTCGACGAACTGCTGACGGGCTTGCGCCGCCGTGAAGGCCTGCTCCTGCTCACCGGCGACACAGGCACGGGCAAGACCACCCTGTGCCGCGCGGTGATCGACGCGCTTGGCCATCGCGCGTTCAGCGCGCTGATCCTGAATCCCTACATGAGCGACATCGAAGTCCTCCGCACGATCGTGCGCGACTTCGGCCTCGTCACGCGTGACGAGATCCGCACTGGCGCCTTCGAGCGCGCCGACGTGCCAC
>CAYFLU010000359.1:0-2247 GCA_964343975.1 uncultured Solibacteraceae bacterium | reverse complement strand
GATGATCCGGCGTTTCATCGCGCGAGCGGCGGCCAGGTGCTGGCCATCGACACGGCGTCCGGGGCCGCACGCGCACGCGGGGGATTCTGGCAACGGTGGTTCGGCCGCTGACGTCACCCGACGTCGTCCCCGGAGATCTGATGAAGACACTCGTCCTGTTTGATATCGACGGCACGCTCGTGCTGACCGGACGCGCCGGCATGCGCGCACTCGATCGCGCGCTCATTGAGGTGAGCGGCGACGCATCGCTGCTCGAAGGCATGTCGTTTGCGGGCCGCACGGATCGCGCGATTGTGGAAGACGCGCTCAACCGGCTGGGCCGTCCGTGGCACGAAGCGGAGTTTGCCGACGTGCGCGAGCGCTACTGCGCGTATCTGGCGGACGAGGTCCAGGCCGACAGCCCGCACTTCAAGGGCGTACTGCCCGGTGTGGCGGCCGCGCTCGATGCCCTCACGCCGTTGCAGCGCGATGGGCAGGTGGCGGTGGGACTGCTCACGGGGAACTTCGCCCGCGGCGCCGAGATCAAGCTGGCGTATTTCGATCTGTGGCGGGCGTTTGCGTTCGGTGCCTTCGGCGATCACCACGCGAATCGTCGCGATCTCGTGCCGCTGGCGATCGAGGCAGCGTCGGCGTCGGGCGCCGGCGAGTTTCAGGCGTCGCAGATCGTGATTGTCGGCGACACGCCGGCGGATGTCGACTGCGGACACGCACATGGCGCGCGCGTCATTGCGGTGGCGACCGGTGGGTACTCGGAAGCTCAACTTCGGGCGACCGGAGCCGACGTGGTCGTCCCGGATCTGACCGCGTGGCCGTCCGCGTGGGCGGCCCTGCAGGTCTGACGCAGACGTTCAGCCCCGCAAGCCGCTGTAGTACGCCAGCAACTTCGGCAATTCGTACATCGTCGTCCGCACATCTGCGCGACGGCGCCACCAGCGGGCCGGATCGTAGAGGTCGAGGCGCGGCGCCCGCATGATCACGGTGACGCCGGGACCGAGCACGCGTCGCAAGGCAAACCCGGCACGCCGCGTACTCGCACGGTCGGTGATGACGATCAATCGCGTCCACTTGCGCGCGCGCACGATCGGCACGATGGCGTCGGCCTCCTGAGCGGTGTTGTCGAGCTCGTCCGGCAGTGTTTCGATGGCGTCGGCCGGGACCCCGAGCCGGTTGGACATGATCGCCGCCAGTTCATTGCCGGCGCGCACCACGGTGACCCCGCGACGGACCAACTCGCGATGGGCGCGGTCCATGACGGCGTTGCTGATCACAATGTGCGGCGCGCGACCCTCGCGGAAGAGGTCGGTGGCCTCGAGCCCGCGTTCCGCCCAGTTGCCGCCGAGGACGTAGATCGCGTCGGCCGATTCGAGGGGCGATTCCTGGGCCAGGATGCGGCCGAGATTCCAGAGCGTGGCGAGGGCCGTGACGACGAGCAGGGCGAGGCCCCAGCGAAGGACACGGCGGAGCAGGGCGACGGTGGCTGGAGCCATGGGTCTTCCCAAAATACAACGGGCGCACGGTTTCCCGTGCGCCCGTTGCCCGTCCGCTTAGTAGAAGGCCGGAGCCTTCAGACCTAGCTGTCGAGGAGCCGCACGTCTCCCGCGCGCGGACCCTTCGGCGATTCTTCCTGGGTGAACTCCACCCGCTGTCCTTCACGAAGCAACTCGAAAACCGCCCCGCGCACAGCGGACCGGTGGAAGAAGTGCTCCTGCCCGGACTCATCTCGGATGAACCCGAACCCCTTGTCGATCAACAAACGTGCAATCGTTCCATTCATTGCGAACTCCCCTCGCGCGACTTTTTTTGTGAAACTCGGCCAGTGTAGGGGTCGCTTGTAAAGCAAGTCAAGGAATTACGCTATACTGGGAGTTCTTGAGTGGGCCTGTGGCGCAGTTGGGAGCGCGCATGAATGGCATTCATGAGGTCACCGGTTCGAACCCGGTCAGGTCCACCACCTCTTCCTTCTAACAAACTGTCACACCAAGTCAGCCGTTGCGTCGTCGATAGCGTGCGATGAGCGCGTTGGTCGAGCTGTCGTGCGTGAGCGGCGCGTCCGTTGCGGCGTCCAACTGCGGAATGATTCGAGCTGCAAGTATTTTTCCGAGTTCGACGCCCCACTGATCGAACGGATTCACGTCCCACACGACGCTTTGTGTGAACACGCTGTGCTCGTACAGCGCCACGAGCGCCCCGAGCGTGGCGCTGTACGAGCACAGCGTGTTCACACAAAGCGTCGTGTGGGACGTGAAT
>CAYFLU010000358.1:0-2258 GCA_964343975.1 uncultured Solibacteraceae bacterium | reverse complement strand
TCGCAGCAGAGCGAGCCGATGTGGGCGGCGCCGAACCCGACGTTCGGCGCGGTGCTGACCTACTCGGTGGGCAAGGCGATCGCGGCCGACGCGAAGCTCGTGATCACGATCACGGACGACCAGGGCCGCCAGATCAACCGCATCGACGTGCCGAAGGACCTCGGCATTCATCGCGCCGCGTGGAACCTCCGCGCCGCGGCCGGCGTGCAGCAGGCCGGCGGTCCGGGCCTCGTCGAGCCGGCCGAAGCGGTGAAGGACGATGACGACCAGCAGAATCCGCCGGCGCAGACGCCGCCGGCCGGACGTCAGGGCGGTGCAGGCGCGCCCGGTGGCGGCCGTCAGGGTGGTGCCGGTGCCGCGGGTGCGGCGCCGCAGGCGGGCGGTGGCCGCGGTGGTTTCGGCGGCGGCGCGTTCGTGACGCCGGGTCGTTACACCGCGACGCTGGGCAAGCAGGTGGGTGACACCGTGACGCCGTACGGCGCGGGCGTGTCGTTCCTCGTCAAGGCGCTCGAGCGCTAGGAGCAGAGCATGAAGCGATTTGGTTTCTTCGCCGTACTCGCGGCGATCGTCGGCGCCTCACTGGCGTCGACGTTCGCGCAGGGCACCGACCGTGTGACCACGGCGGCGCTCAAGGACTTCAAGCTGCGCGCCATCGGTCCGATGCTGACGACCGGCCGCGTGCAGGACACGACCGTGGACCCGAAGGATGACGCGGTCATCTACGTGGCCACGGCCGCCGGCGGGCTGTGGAAATCGATCAACCACGGCTACAGCTTCAAGCCGATCTTCGACAGCGGCGGCTCCTTCAACCTCTGCTGCATCGTCGTCGATCCGAAGGATTCGAAGACGCTGTGGCTCGGCACGGGCGAGAACTCGAACCCGCGCGCGGCGATGTACGGCGACGGTCTCTACAAGAGCACGGACGCCGGTGAGACGTGGACGCGCGTCGGCCTCGAGACCTCGGAGCACATCGCCGAGATCATCGTGGACCCGCGCAACTCGAACACGGTGTTCGTGGCGTCGCAGGGCCCGCTCTGGAGCTCGGGCGGCGACCGCGGCGTGTTCAAGACGACCGACGGCGGCAAGACGTGGAAGAACGTCCTCGCCATCAGCCCCGATACGGGCGCGAACGCGCTCGCGATGGATCCGGCCAATCCCGACGTGCTCTACGCCACCACGTGGCAGCGTCGTCGTGCGGTCGGTCAGTTCGTCGGCGGCGGTCCGGAGAGCGGCGTCTACAAGTCGATCGACGGCGGCAACAAGTGGACGAAGCTGACGAAGGGTCTGCCGAGCGGCGACATGGGCCGTATCGCGCTGGCGCTCGACGGCAAGGTGAAGCCGACGCGCGTGTATCTGCTGATCAACGCGGCCTCGCAGGCCGCGCGCACGGCGGGCAAGGACGAGTCGGGCTTCTATCGGTCGGATGACGGTGGCGTGAGCTTCACGCGGCAGGAACCGACGCCGGCGCCTGCGGCTGGGACGGCACCTGCGTCGGCGCCGGCGAAGCCGGCGGCTTCGAAGGCCGCGACGCTGGCGAAGCCGGCTGAGCCGATCGCGCCGTTCTGCGGTGGTGGTACGGTTGAGGCACCGGCGGCTCGCGCAGGTGCGCCGGCTGATGCGGCGCAGTTCGGCGGTGGCGGCGGTCGTGGTGGTCGTGGCGGCGTCTACGTGGGCGGCGACCCGGGCTACTACCACGAGATCTTCGTAGATCCGATCCGGCCCGACACGATCTGGTCGGTGAACACGAACCTCGAGTGCAGCGGCGACGGCGGCAAGACCTGGAAGGCCGTCAACACCGTGATGAACATGCGCGACCCCGATGTGCACGTCGACTTCCATGACGTGTGGGTGGATCCGAAGAACAAGGCCCACATGATCTTCTCGAACGACGGCGGCGTGTACGAGACGTACGACGAGGGCAAGTACTTCCGTCACTTCAACAACCTGCCGGTGACGCAGTTCTACCGCGTGGCGGTGGACAACGCGTATCCGTTCTACAAGGTGTGCGGCGGCGCGCAGGACAACAACTCGATGTGCGGCCCGTCGCGCACGGCGCACTCGGCCGGCATCCGCACGAGCGATTGGTTCATCACGGGCGGCGGCGACGGCTTCCAGTCGCGCGTCGATCCGGTGGATCCGAACATCATCTACGCGCAGTGGCAGACTGGGAACATCGAGCGCATCGACATCCGCACGGGCGCCAGCAAGTCGATCCGTCCGCCGCAGGCGGGTGGCCGTGGCGGCACGCCGCAGCAGGC
>CAYFLU010000357.1:0-2284 GCA_964343975.1 uncultured Solibacteraceae bacterium | reverse complement strand
TATCGAGACTTGTTGAGTTCAGCCTCGCCGAAGGCTCAGGCACCGTGGGGCGAAGATCGCCTTGATATTGCAATCGTGGCGGATCGGAAGCTCCTCGCCGCAGTTGAGGTCAAGCGGGCTAGCGCCACCCGACAGCTCATCGACAGGGATCTCAAGCGCTTGTCCGCCCTGAAGCGCGCATTTCCACGGATGCGCGCATTCCTCGTCGTCGTTTCGGAAGCCACACGGCCTTCGCGTTTCGTCGATGGACACGGCCGCGCGTTGCGTGGCCAGCCGAACGTGCCGGCACCCTACGCCGTCAGGCGCGTGTGTGTCGCGTCCCCGTCGGCAAGTCGCGGAAACTCGGCCCACTACGCTGTGCTGATCGAGGTGCTTCGCTAGGACTGCGACATTCCGCGGCGCTTCCTACTGCTTCGACAGGCGCTGCTCGTAAACCGCCAGAGTCTCCTGCACCATCCGCTCAACGCTGAAGTGCGTGGTGGCGCGGTGGAGTCCGGCGGCGGCGAGCTGGTCGCGCAGGCCGCGGTCCTTGAGCACACGGACGATGGCGTCGGCGAGCGCGCGCTCGTCGTGCGGGGGCACCAGCAGGCCGGTCACGCCATCCTGCACCGCTTCCGGAATGCCGCCCGTGCGTGTGCCGACGACCGCCTTGCCGCAGGCCATGGCGTCGAGGATCGACGTGCCGAGTCCTTCCGTCACCGAACTCATCACGAACAGGTCGAACGACTTGATCAGCCCGATCACATCGTCGCGGAATCCGCCGAGGATCACGTGGCGGTCGAGGCCGAGGTCCTTGATCTGCCGCTCCAGCGAGGCTCGCAGTTCGCCGTCGCCGAGGATCACGAAGCGCGCGTCGGGCACGTCGCGCACGACGCGCGCCGCTGCGCCGATCAGATGTCGCTGGCCTTTGTGCGGCACGAGCGCCGCGACATTGCCGACGACCGGTGCGCCGTGCGGCAGGAAAAAGGCGGCGTGGGCGTCGACGGCCGGCAGTTTCGAGATCTTCGACGTGTTCACGCCTTCGTGCACGACGACGATCTTTGAGGCGGGGATGCCGTCGCGCGTGAGCATGTCGGCGATCAGGCCCGAGGCGCAGATCCACACGTCCACCTGGCCGTTCTTCCAGCGCGAGAACGCGTGACGCTGCAGGTGGAAGTCCACGCGACGTGAGGCCACGAAGAGCGGCCGCGCCGCGCCCGCTCCGAGCGGCGACTTGAGCGCCATTGCGGCCAGCGCCACGGCGTGCGGATCGTGTGCGTGAATCACCTGCGGTCGCACAGACGCGAAGATGCGCGCGAGTTGCCAGGCGGCGCGCACGTCGAACTCGCTCCGCGGCGAGAAGGGCAGGAAGCGCAGGCCCTCGCTGACCCGTTGCGCCAGTTCACCGCGCTTGTTGGCGACGAGCACGGCCGGGTGATCGATCTCCGCCAGTCCGGTGACGGTCAGCAGGACCTGATTCTGCCCGCCGCGCCAGGTGCGGGCTGTGTCGATGTGGACGGACGTGACCGGCATCGCGCGTCGCTACGGTGCGGAGGCGGGCGCGTCTTGCAGGGCCGCCAGTTTGGCGAACTTGAGGAACACGTAATACGAGTTCATCACCGAGATGATGAGTCCGGCAGTCCCGAGGCGAATGCCGCCGCGCAGCAAGTAGTTGCGCAGGAATGCCGCGGGCGGATGCAGCAGCAGTTCCGCATACCCGGTTCGTCGTCCTTCGGCATGCATGTGCTCGGCGGCGAGCGTGGTGTACCGGTTGATCGTGTCGAGGTGGTGCGCGATGTCGCGATAGGCGAAGTGCTGCAGGTCGTGGCGGAGTTGCCCCACCGGCCCGTTCGCGGCGACCGACTCGTGGACCTTCCGTCCGTTCCAGCTGGCGCGGCGGCGGTCGTAGAGCCGCAGTTGGTAGTCCGGGTACCAGTCGGTTCCGCGGATCCATCGGCCCAGGTGGAATGTCACGCGCGGAACCCGGAAGCCCGCATGATCGCCCGGCGCGGCCAGTGCCGCTTTCATCTCGGCGGCCAGTTCAGGGGTGACGCGTTCGTCAGCGTCGACGGAGACGATCCAGTCGTGCGCGGCCTGGCTGGCCGCGAAGTTCTTCTGCGCGCTGTAACCTGGCCATGGCTGCGTGATCACGCGCGCCCCGCAGCGGGTGGCGATGGCGACGGTGTCGTCGGTGCTGCCGCTATCGACGACGAGGCGCTCGTCGGCCCACGCCACCGAGGCGAGACACGCCTCGATGTGCGCGGCTTCGTTCAGTGTGATGACAATCGCCGTGCAGGGCACACGG
>CAYFLU010000356.1:0-2306 GCA_964343975.1 uncultured Solibacteraceae bacterium | reverse complement strand
TGCGCGGCCTTGCCGTCGGCCAACTGCTGCACGGCGGTGGCGAACGCGGCCGACGCCGCGCTGGGTTTTCCTGTCGGAGCGAGCCAGAGCGGCGGCGCGGTTTGGGTGACCGCCGCGGCCGGACACATCACCACCGCGAGCGCCACGCCCAGTGCAGCGGCGCGCGCCAGGGTCATGAGCCGTAGACCTCGGCGGTGCGGACGGACGTGACGTTCTCGAGGCGCACCGACGCGTGGCGCACCAGCAGATCGATTTCCTCGGTCCACACCGGGGCATCTTCCTGCTCCTCGGCATGACCGACGTCGTCGGCATACAGCACGGCCACGACTTCTCCGCCGACGATCAGCGGCACCACGAGGCCCGTGTGCCCCACGGGCACCTGCATGAAGCCGGGCGTCGTCATCTCACGCGCAATCAACGGCTTCACGAACGAGGTCTGTTTGAGCGCGACGGTGGCGGTGAGCAACCCCGACGTGCCGATCGTCGTCTCGCGCGGCGCGTGCCCCGGATCGAACCCGTGCACGGCCCACGGCTTCAGGTGATCGCCGTCGACGATGAGGAGCGCGACGCGGGCGGTTTGGGTGGCGGCGCCGTCGGAGAGGGCCTGCAAAATCGCGGTCAGTGAATTCGCTTCGTCGATGCGGCGCACGGCGCCGAGCAGCCGCTCGAGCGTGTCGACGCGCGCGTCGCGCGCGCCGCTGTGGTGCTCGCCCGCGGTCGTGGTGCGCGTGGCCACGAGGGCGGCTTCGGCCTGCGCGGCCTGGGCGCGGGCGGCCTGCGCCTGCGCGTGCTGTGCGGCTTCCGCGGCGGCCTGCGTGGCCTGCACGGCGGCATTGGTCGCGGCCTGCAGCTGCGCGCGCTCGGTCACGAGCCGCACGTCCATCTCGCGCGTCAGCTCGTTGCGCAGGGCTTCGAGGCGCGCCTTGAACCCGCGCTCGGCGTCCTGGCGCGCGTCGGTCACGGCGCGCTCGAGGGTGCTGCGCCAGTACTCCTGATTTTCAGTGGCGATGCGAAGCAGGTCGGCCTGCAGACCCTGCACATGGGCATCGAGATCGCGACGCACCCGCGCCACAAAGGCGTCAACGGTTTCGCGCAGGCGATGATCCATCGTCATGGACGTGGGGCCATTATAGATAGATCGCCCGTCCAGTACTAGGGGGTACACCAGAAAGAGAAACGGCCGGTCTAAAGACCGGCCGTTTCCGAAAAGGCTGCCGCGCGTGCTACTTCACGTCGAACCGGTCGAGGTTCATGACCTTGGTCCAGGCCTTCGCGAAGTCGTGCACGAACTTCGTCTTCGCATCGGCGCTGGCGTAGACCTCGGCCAGGGCGCGCAGCTGCGAGTTCGAGCCAAAGACGAGGTCCACGCGCGTGCCGGTCCACTTGGTGGCGCCGGTCTTGCGGTCCTTGCCTTCGAACACGTCGCCGTCGGCGGTCGCCGCCGTCCACGTGGTGTTCATGTCGAGCAGGTTCACGAAGAAGTCGTTCGTGAGCGCGCCCGCCTTCTTGGTGAACACGCCGTGCTTCGCGCCGCCGTGGTTCACGCCGAGAGCGCGGAGGCCGCCGACGAGCACCGTCATTTCCGGCGCGGAGAGCGTGAGGAGCGCCGCGCGATCGATCAGCAATTCCTCGGCCGGGCACTTCGGGCCGTGCGCCGAGTAGTTGCGGAAGCCGTCGTAGGTCGGCTCGAGCACGCCGAAGCTTTCGACGTCCGTCATCGCCTGCGTCGCGTCCACGCGACCCGGCGTGAAGCCGACCTTCACGTCCACGCCCGCCTTCTTCGCCGCCGCTTCCACCGCCGTCGTGCCGGCCAGGACGATGAGGTCGGCGAGCGAGACCGGCTTCTTGAAGGCCTTGCGGATCTTCTCGAGGCCCGCGAGCACCTTCTGCAGCTTGGCCGGCTCGTTCACCGCCCAGTCCTTCTGCGGCGCGAGCGCGATGCGCGCGCCGTTCGCGCCGCCACGCTTGTCCGTGCCGCGGAACGTCGCCGCCGACGCCCACGCCGTCGTCACCAGATCCGTGATCGAGAGCTTCGACGCGAGGATCAGCTTCTTCAGCTTCGCGATGTCGGCGTTCGAGAGCTTCGCGGTGGCCTTCGGCAGCGGATCCTGCCAGATCTGCGGTTCCTTCGGCACTTCCGGGCCGAGGTAGCGCGCGATCGGGCCCATGTCGCGGTGCGTCAGCTTGAACCACGCCTTCGCGAACGCGAGGTCGAACTCGGCCGGGTTCTCGTAGAAGCGGCGCGAGATCTTCGCGTATTCCGGATCGAAGCGGAGCGCGAGGTCGGTCGTGAGCATCACCGGCTG
>CAYFLU010000355.1:0-2314 GCA_964343975.1 uncultured Solibacteraceae bacterium | reverse complement strand
GCGCGCGATACGCGGCCGCGAGCCGATCGAGCGTGGAGAGCACGGCCGCGCGCGCGCGCAAGTGACGTTCGCGATCCTCGGGCGGCGTGCCGCGGTCGAAGCGGCGCAGCACGGCGGAGACGGTGGCGAGCTGCTCACTGGCCGACGCGGCGGTGCGGAACGGCGCCAGCGCGTCGGAGATAAGCGCCGCCGCGCGAGCCGCCGCCACCACGCGCGCGTCGCGCGCCGGATCCGGATGACGACCGGCCGCCAGCAGCGCCGCCGCCTTGGCCGGATAATGTGACGGCGCGTCGGTGACGCGTCCGTCGATCAGCAAGCGGTCGAGGCGCGCGACGTCCGACATCGACACGCGGGTATCGCCGTCACGGAACGTGAGCAGCGGTGACCGGAGCAGCGCCAGCACGCTGTCACGTGTGCCGCCCGTGCGGGCCACGATCAACGCCAGATCCAGCAGCGCGGCCCACGGCTCGGCCGAGAGTGGCAGCGCGTCGAACGCTTGGTACTCGAGCCCTGCGTCGGCCAACACCTGTTGCGCCAGATACAGATACGGCAGCGGCCGCTGGAACACCACGGCCGTCCGCGCCAACGGCGCGATGTCACCGGCGGCGGCGCGCGCACGGATCAGCCGCGCCACAGCGCGCAGTTCCTCTTCGCGATCACGATAATCCGCTGAGACGTGCTCCCCTGCTGACGGCGGGACGATGACCGTCGGCCACGCGCGCTCGGCCGCGATGCGAATGTCCTCGAGTTCGGGAATCTCGCGGTCGATGCGTTCGCGAAAGCCGGCGTCATGCGCGTCGTCGGTGACGAAGACGTCCAGTTGGCGCACGCTCGCAAGCCGGCCGAGCAGGTCGAAGTCGGCCGGCCACAGTCCGCGCGGATCAGTCGGGTGATCAGCGACGGCGACGAGGACGTGATCGATCGGCCACGGATCCGGAGACGCGAGCACGCGCGCCCGCAGCTGATGCTCATCCATGCCGTCAGCCGCGCCATCGATCCGTGACTCATAGATCCCGAAGGCGCGCGTCAGAAACTCGGTCTGCCGCAACAGCTCGTGCGAGCCACGATCGTCATCCGCATCAGCGCCCGAAAGTTCCGCGCCGAGCACCTCGGAGAACCGCGTGAGGGTCCGTCCTCGACGCCGCAGTTCGTCGTAGAAGTCGAGCATGGCGCCAATCAAACCCGGGCGAATCGCGAACGGCGGCGGCGCGTCGCTGGCGGCCTCGCGTGCCGCGCGCTCGAACAGCACTTCGCGCGACATCCGGTCGTAGAGCGGCGGCGCGCCAGGCAAGGTCGCGGCGAGCGACGCGAGCCAGTCTTCGCGCGTGAATAGCTGCGGCAGGACGAGCGCGGTGCCGGTGGCGGCCAGCCGCTCGTCTTCCATGGTGCGGCGCAACAACTCGATCGCGCCGCGGCTCGGCAGGATCACGGCGCGACAACGGATGGCCACGGCGTCGCCGTCGAGGGCCGCGTGGATCAGGGTGGCACGAAAGGCGGCGAGGTCGGGCGCCCGGAGCAAGCGACGCCGCTGTGCCGCGCGAGAACCGGCGGTCGTCACCGACTCGCGCATGGTCAGCGGACAGCCCGCGGAGGCTTCAGCGCCAGGGCCAGTGCGGTGCGCGCCTGCGTCAGGCGCTCGAGCGCATCGGCGGCGATCGACCCGGCTTCCTTGGCGGCCGCGAGTTCGCGGGTCTCGACGGCGCGGTGCCGCGTGCGCACCGCCAGTTCGGCCTGCCCGATTGCGAGGCCGAGCAGCGAATGCGCCGCCGCCGCGCCTTCAGGCACGACGAGGTTGGTGTAGAGCGTTCCCACCGCAGCAGTTTGCCGCTCAGCCGTGACAAGCGCGGTCAGGGGCGGCCCGGTCATCTTCTTGATCGCCGTCAGTTCGTTGACGAGCCCCGCGAGCGTCTTGAGCAACCCGGCCGTGTCTTTCTGATACGTCAGAATTTCGCCGCGCAAGGCTTCCCAATGATCCAGCACGAGGCGCTGCTGCGCGGCGGCATCGGTGGCGCGGTCGAGTTCCTCGAGCAGCGCGGTGACGGCCTCCTTGCGCTGCTTGCCCATCAACCGATCCGTCTTGAGCACACGCGCGCGGAGAGCCTCGATGGCCGCCACATCGCCACGATCAATCGCCTTCTCCGCCAGATCACGCACATCGCGATCAAGCCGCGCGTACGACGTCTCGACACGCATCGCCGCGGCCAATTCGCGATCGACGGTGGCTTTGATCTTCGCCGACTTCTCGTCCTTCGACGGCAAGGCGGCCGCCACCGCGCGCGCACGCGCCAGAATCGCCCGACGCGTGTCGTCGGAG
>CAYFLU010000354.1:0-2316 GCA_964343975.1 uncultured Solibacteraceae bacterium | reverse complement strand
CCGAGCTCGAAGACCGCGAGATGCCGGGCGCGTACCACAAGATCCGGTTCGCGAAGGCGGATGGACCCGGCGCCGACGGCGCGGCGTTTGTCGAAATCGACACGACGCGCCCCGAGCTGATTCCCGCCTGCGTCGCGCTCGTGGCCCATCCCGACGACCCGCGCTATCAGCCGCTCTTCGGCAAATACGTGCTGTCGCCGCTCTTCAACGTGCCCGTGCCGGTGAAAGCGCACGCGCTCGCCGATCCGGAGAAGGGCACCGGCATCGCGATGATCTGCACGTTCGGCGACGTGACCGACGTGATCTGGTGGCGTGAACTCGGATTGCCGGTGCGCGCGATCATCCAGGCCAACGGCACGCTCAAGCCCGTGACGTTCGGCGCGGCCGGCAGCGATGCCGCATGGCCGTCGCAGGATGCGGCGGCCGCACAGGCGCACTACGACCAGCTCGCGGGTCTCTCGGCGACGAAGGCCAAAGCCAAGATCGTCGAGCTGCTCACCGCGAGCGGCGATCTCATCGGCGCGCCGCGGCCGATCACACACAACGTGAAGTTCTACGAGAAGGGCGATCGCCCGCTCGAGATCGTGACGAGCCGCCAGTGGTTCATCAAGACGATGGAGTACCGCGAGGGCCTGCTGCAGCGCGGCGCGGAATTGCAGTGGCATCCGGCCTACATGCAGTCGCGATTCGAGAACTGGGTGAACGGCCTCAACGGCGATTGGTGCGTGAGCCGTCAGCGCTTCTTCGGCGTGCCGTTCCCCGTGTGGTACCGCGTGAACGCGGACGGCACGACGGACTTCTCCTCACGGCTGTTGCCGCGTGAAGCGCAGTTGCCGATCGACCCGTCGACGGACGTGCCGGACGGCTTCACCGCGGATCAGCGCGGCGTGCCGGGCGGCTTCGTCGGCGACGCCGACGTCATGGACACCTGGGCCACGTCGTCGCTCACGCCGTTCATCGTGTGCGGCTGGGAGACGGATCCCGAGCTGTTCAAGTTGACGTACCCGATGCACCTGCGTCCGCAGGCGCACGACATCATCCGCACGTGGCTGTTCTCGACGGTGCTGCGCTCGCATCTCGAAGAGAACCAGTTGCCGTGGGCGAACACCGCCATCTCGGGCTGGGTCCTCGATCCGGACCGGAAGAAGATGTCGAAGTCGAAGGGCAACGTCGTGACGCCGATGGGGCTGCTCGAAGAGCACGGCTCCGACGCGGTGCGCTACTGGGCGGCGAAGGGCGGTCCGGGCGTCGACACGGCGTTCGAAGTCGGCCAGATGAAGGTCGGCCGCCGGCTCGCGATCAAGCTGCTCAACGCATCGAAGTTCGTACTCGGCAAGACCGAGCCGCGCGGACCGGTCACCGAGCCGATCGATGGCGGCATGCTCCATCGGCTGGCCACGCTCGTGGCCGGCGCCACACGCGATCTCGAGGGCTACGACTACTCGGCCGCGCTGCGCGAGACCGAAGCGTTCTTCTGGTGGTTCTGCGACGACTACATTGAACTCGTGAAGCGGCGCCGTGCCGGTGACGATGCGGCGGCCGCGTCGGCCAATACGGCCGCGCAGCTCGCGCTGTCGGTGATGCTGCGCCTGTTCGCGCCGTACCTCCCGTTCACGACCGAGGAAGTGTGGTCGTGGTGGCAGAGCGGCTCTGTGCATCGCGCCGCGTGGCCCACGGTCGAAGAGATCGGCGCGGCCGCCGATGCCGCGTCGCTCGACGCGTCCCTGCACGCGTCAGCGGTGACGGCGGCGATTCGTCAGCAGCGCTCGACGAAGAACCTCGGCTTCGGTGTGCAGGTCAAGGCGACGTTGACGCTGCCCGCGCCGTATCAGGCGGCGTGGTCGACGATCGAACGTGACGTGCTCGCTGGCAACAACGTGTTGTCGGCATCGGTGACGTTCACGGGTGAAGCCGTCGTGGCGGAGATCGAGCCGCTGCCGGCGCCGGCCGTCTGAGGCCCTGACGATGTTTGTGCCGCTCTCCGCGGACCTCGGTCGCGCGCTCGCGGCCGCGTCCGCGCGGCGGCCCGCCGCCGTGCTGCACTACGCGCCGACGATCGGCTCGACCAACGACGCCGCGCTGCAGTTGGCGCAGCAGGGCGCGCCCGACGGCACGGCCGTGCTCGCCGACGAGCAGACCGCGGGACGCGGGCGCCGTGGACACACGTGGTCATCGCCGGCTGGCGCGGGCCTGTATTTGTCGACCATCGTGCGCGGCGACGGACTCACGTCGCTGCCGGGCTGCGCCACGCTCGGCGCGGGCGTCGCGGCGGCGCGCGCCGTGCAGGCCGCGACGGGACTCGTGCCGTCGCTGAAG
>CAYFLU010000353.1:0-2329 GCA_964343975.1 uncultured Solibacteraceae bacterium | reverse complement strand
GGCGGCGACGCCCTCACGACGTTCCGCAGTCTTGAACTCATCGGCACCTCGACCATGACCGGGCTGCGGTCGCCACGGCGACTCACGGTCGCTGCGCGGTATCCGAACGCATTCCGGTTGGAGGAGGGACCCACGAGCCCCAACGTGCCGGCACTGCGCGTCGCCATCGGGGTGCTGAACGACAGCGGATGGATGGTGGGCGCCGTTCTGGCCGGTGACGGCCGTTCGACCGATCCTGCGGTCTCCCGTCGCGCATACACCCGCGCGGCGCGACAGACGATGGCGGGCGTCATGGTGGGCATGAACATCGCGTGGCTCACCGACACGGGGCGTTACACGGTGTCGGACGCCGGCGTCGCCGACACAGGCCCCGATGCGGGTGCCCCACAGCTGTGGCTCGATGGCCCGGATGGGCGTGTGGGGCGCATCGTGTTCGATCCGACCACCCACTTGCCGCGTCGGCTCGTCGAACCGCCGCAGCCCGGCGGAGGCGGCACGGCCGCCCTGGTGGAGACCACGTTCACCTATTCCGACATCGGAATGCAGCACGGGTATCCGCTGCCCAAGACGATCGTGCGCACGAACGGCACGACAATCACCACATGGACGATGACGACGTTCGGAGTGAATGCGAAGCTACCGGCGTCGCGCTTCGCACCGGGCGGGCGCTGACTACATCAACGCGTCGAGGGCATCGGCCACGGTGCGCACGCCGATGATCGTCATCCCCTTCGGCACATCGGCGGCCGCGAGGTTGCCTTCGGGGACCACGCAGCGCGTGAAGCCCAACTGGTGCGCCTCTCGCACACGCAGCGCCGCTTGCGCGGCACCGCGCACTTCGCCGGCGAGGCCGACTTCACCGAAGATCACCGCGTCGTGCTGAATCGGACGATTCCGCAAACTCGACGCCACGGCCGCCAGCACGGCGAGGTCCGCGGCCGGCTCATCAATCGACATCCCGCCGGCCACGTTCACGAACACATCGTCGGTTGCCAGATTCAGCCCCGCACGCTTGTCGAGGACCGCCAGGAGGAGCGCCAGACGGGTTTGGTCCAAGCCCACGGCCGTGCGTCGCGCATTGCCGAACGTCGCGGCACTGACGAGCGCCTGCACCTCGACCAGAATCGGCCGCGAGCCTTCGAGGCAGCACAGCACCGCTGACCCCGGTGCCTGCTTGGGCCGCTCTGCGAGAAACAACGCCGACGGATTCGGCACGGCCCGCAGGCCGTTGCCGGTCATTTCAAAGACGCCCAGCTCGCTGATCGCGCCGAAGCGGTTCTTGACCGCGCGCACCACGCGGTGGGCGTGATGACGCTCCCCTTCGAAGTACAGCACCGTGTCGACCACGTGCTCGAGCACCTTCGGCCCCGCGAGACTGCCGTCTTTCGTCACGTGACCGACGAGCACCGTGGGCACGTTGTGCCCCTTCGCGTGGAAGAGCAAGTCGGTCGCGGCCTGGCGCACCTGCCCGACACTACCGGGCGCGGACGCGAGCTTGAGCGAAAACACGGTCTGAATCGAGTCGACGATCAAGAGCGCGGGCTTCACCTTCCGCGCCTCCTCGATCACTCGTTCGAGGCAGGTCTCAGCCAACAAATACAGCGGGGCGCGGCCGACACCCAGCCGCTCACCGCGCATCTTCACTTGATGCTCCGACTCTTCGCCGGAGCAGTACAACACCGGCCCGACCGACTGCGCGAAGTGCGCGGCCGCCTGCAGCAACAGCGTGGACTTGCCGATGCCCGGCTCGCCCCCGAGCAGCACCAGCGACCCGGGCACGACGCCGCCACCGAGCACGCGATCGAACTCGTCGATCCCCGTCGACATCCTCGCGGTGACGATGGCGTCAACGTCGGCATACAGCCGCGCGCCGCCGCCGCCCAGCGGCGGCAACTCGGCCTGCTTCCCCGTGCCGGCCGGGGCGGCCTTCTCTTCGACAAACGTGTTCCACGCGCCGCAATCCGGACAGCGGCCGAGCCACTTCTGCGATTGCGCGCCGCACTCGGTGCAGGCAAAGACGGTCTTAGGCGCCTTCATGACGTCGCTCGATTCTGCTCCCCAGGCGGCACACGACTTCCCACGGGATCGCGCCGATCGTGGCCGCGATTTCCCGCGCGCTGATCTCGTCCTCGCCCTGACGGCCGATCAGGACAACGTCATCGCCGGGTGCGACGTCCAGTCCGGTCACGTCGATGGTGATCATGTCCATGCACACCGATCCGACGATCGGCACGCGCCGGCCTCGCACCAGCACCACGCCGCGATTCGCCAGCCGCGTATCCATTCCGTCGGCATACCCCGCCGGCACCACCGCGACGCGGCGCGGACG
>CAYFLU010000352.1:0-2394 GCA_964343975.1 uncultured Solibacteraceae bacterium | reverse complement strand
GACCGACTACAACAACTTCGCGCCGAGCATCGGCGTGAACTGGACGCCGACGAGCAGCAACGGCGTGCTGAAGACGCTCATGGGCGACGACGGCCAGTTCGCGATCCGCGCCGGCTGGACGCGCGCCTACACGCGTAACGGTCTGAACGACTACTCGAGCGTGTTCAACGCGAACCCGGGCATCCGCATCACGGTGAACAAGTCCGAGTCGCTCGCCAACATGCCGTCGAACGTCGTCCTGCTCCGCAACGACGCGCAGCTCACGCCGGCGGCGTTCCCGACGACGCCGACCTACCCGATGTCGGGTCTGGTCACCGACTCGATGAACGCGTTCGCCGATGGCGTGAAGGTGCCGTATGCCGACACCTACACGGCCGGCATCCAGCGCGGCATCACGAAGAACATGGCGTTCGAAGTGCGCTATGTCGGCACGCGCAGCCGCGACTCGATCACGACCTACAACCTGAACGGCGAGGTCAACATCATCGAGAACGGCTTCATCACGGAGTTCAAGAACGCGCAGGCCAACCTGCAGGCGAACATCGCGGCGGGCCGCGGCGCCACGTTCAAGTACTTCGGCGCGGGCACGGGCACCGTGGCGCTCCCGATCTTCCAGGCGTACTTCAGCGGCGTGTCGGCGGCCAACGCGGGCAACGCGGCGCTCTACACGTCGGCGAACTACACGAGCACCACGTTCATCAACCCGCTCGCGAAGTACAACCCGAACCCGTTCACCGAAGCAGCCAACTTGGCCGGCTCTGGCGCGGCGGCGGCGCAGCGTGCGAACGCGATCGCGGCGGGCCTGCCGGCGAACTTCTTCTACACGAACCCGGACTACCTGGGCGGCGCGAACATCACCGGCAACGGCGGGTTCACGCGCTTCAACGGTCTGCAGCTCGAACTGCGCCGCCGCTACGCGGATGGCTTCCAGTTCCAGGTGAACTACGCGTACGGCAAGGGCTATCAGTCGACCCGCTACTCGTTCCGCGTGCCGCGTCTCGAAACGCAGCTCACGGGCGCCGGCGGTGACGTGCCGCACGCACTCAAGGCCAACATCGTGGTCGATCTGCCGTTCGGCAAGGGCCGCCGCTTCATGGGCGACGCGAACCGCTTCGTGGACCTGATCTTCGGTGGCTGGCAGATCGCGGCGAACCTGCGCTTCCAGACGGGCCGCCTCGTCGACTTCGGCAACGTCCGCATGGTCGGCTTCACCGCGGCGGACCTGAAGAACATGTATAAGGTTCGCCACGACACGTCGAGCGGCACCGATCGCGTCTACATGCTGCCGGATGCCCTGATCCAGGAATCGATCAAGGCCTACAGCGTCAGCGCGTCGTCGGCCACGGGCTACGGCTCGCTCGGCGCCCCGTCGGGTCAGTACTTCGCCCCGGCGAACGGCCCGGACTGCATCGAGACCATTGCCACCGGCTACGGTGACTGCGGCGCCCGCACCCTCGTGATGCGCGGCCCGATGTTCCAGGAACACGACCTCGCGCTCGTGAAGTCGGCCGAACTGGTCGGCGGCGCGCGCCTCGAGTTCCGCGTGGAACTGCTCAACGCGTTCAACAACGTGAACTACGTGCCGGTCGTCGGCGTGGGCAGCACGACGCTCGCCGGCTACGAAGTGACGGCGCTCCAGGGCATCAACACCTCGCGTCAGGTGCAGCTCACGGGCCGCCTGAACTGGGGCAAGTAAGCCCGCTCGCACCACACACACCCACGCCCGGCAGGAGCGATCCTGCCGGGCGTTTTCTTTTGGCGGCCAACGCTTTTGGCGATGGCCCCGTCTCATGACCATGCTGCAGGACCTCCGCTTCGCCTGGCGCGCGCTTCGGTCCGCGCCCGCCTTCACTGCCGTCGCGGTGTTCGTGCTCACCCTCGGCATCGGCGCCACCACGGCCATCTACTCGGTGGTCGACGCCGTCGCGCTTCGCGGGCTGCCGTTCCGGGATGCCGACCGGCTCATGCTGGTCGAGGAGGTCAGTCCGTCCGGCAAGGGCCTCGGCGGCGGTTACACCAACGCCGCGAACTTCTTCGACTGGCGCGCGCGCCAGACCTCGTTCGAGAGTCTGGCCGCCTATCAGGGCATTGGCCTCACCGTGTTCGACAACACCGAGCCCGTGGCGCTGCATGCACAGATGGTGACGTCGAATCTCTTCCCGATGTTGGGCGTGCAGCCGGTCGTTGGACACCTCTTCACTGCTGACGCAGAGGTCTACGGGCGTCACCGCGTGGCGCTCATCAGCCACGCCCTGTGGCGCACGCGCTTTCAGTCCGATCCGCACATCGTCGGCCGCACGTTCACCGTTGGCCGACCGGGCGATCGGGAGCCCGATCGGCACGACGGCGTGTGGGAAGTGATCGGCGTGATGGGGGAAGGTGTGGACTTTCCGA
>CAYFLU010000351.1:0-2408 GCA_964343975.1 uncultured Solibacteraceae bacterium | reverse complement strand
ATTACGGGTTGATCCCGCGCGCGAACCGCGGCATCTTCGCGATCAACGAACTGCCCGACCTCGCCGGCAAGGTGCAGGTCGGTCTCTTCAACATCCTTCAGGAAGGCGACATCCAGATCAAAGGCTATCCGGTGCGCCTGCCGCTCGACATCGTGCTCGTGTTCAGCGCGAATCCGGAGGACTACACGGCGCGCGGCAAGATCATCACGCCGCTCAAGGACCGCATCGGCTCGGAAATCCGCACGCACTACCCCGCCTCGCGGCGCGACGGCATGGACATCACCGCGCAGGAGGCGTGGACCGAGCGCGCAGATGGCGGCGCGACGGTAGACGTGCCGGCGTTCGTCCGCGAAGTGGTGGAAGAGGTCGCGTTTCAGGCGCGCGGTGACCAGCGCGTGGACAAGCGCTCGGGCGTCAGCCAGCGGTTGCCGATCACGTGCCTCGAGAACACCGTGTCGAACGCCGAGCGCCGCGCGCTCAAGGCCGGCGAGTCGCTGATCGTGCCGCGCGTCACCGACGTCTACGCCGCGCTGCCGTCGCTCACCGGCAAGATCGAACTCGAATACGAAGGCGAACTGCGCGGCGCGGAAACCGTCGCGCGCGATCTCGTGCGCGCGGCGATCGCGACCGTGTTCGGCGGCCATGCCGAAGTGGCCGATCTCAAACCCGTCATCGCGTGGTTCGAAGGCGGCGGCACGCTGCAGCTCTCCGACGACGCGCCCGCGGCGCTCGTGCTCGAGGAAGCCCGCAAGGTGGACGGCCTCGAGCGGGCGCTCGGCCAGATGGGACTCGCCGTGAAGAAGGGCGACCTCGTGCGCGCGGCGGCCTTCGACTTCATCCTCGAAGGCCTCGCCTCGACGCGCAAGATCACGCGCACCGACGAGGGCCGGTTCCAGGGCGTGGCGCCCGAACGCAAGAGCGGCCGGCAGAACGAGCGCGACCGCTCATTCGAACAGTTGCTCGACGATGACGACGCCCCGCAGGGCGGCGGCAAAAAGAAGAAGTACTACAACTGACGTGAAATACAAGTACACGAAGTTCACGCCCGGGCTCCTCGACGATCTGGATTTCGATTCGCTCGTCGCCAAGCTGTCCGACTTCTTCCTGTCGAGCGGCTTCGGGAACCCGTACGACCCGATGAACGAGGACGATCGCACGATGCAGGCGTTGCACGATGCGATCCTCGACGCGTTGCTCAACGGCGGCGCGATGTCGGACGAGATGCTGAAGCAGTTGATGGATCAGCAGGCCGCGGGCAAGAACGAGGAAGTGCGCGACCAGATCGAGCAGCTGATCCAGCAGATCATCGAGCGGCTCACCGAGCAGGGCTTCATCAGCATGGCCGGTCAGCCGGGCAAGCAGGCGGTGCAGGGCCAGGGCGGCACCGAGGATCCGAACGCGCGCTTCGAAGTGACGGACAAGGCGCTCGATTTTCTCGGCTACCGCGCGTTGCGCGATCTGCTCGGCGCGATCGGTCGCAGCGCCTCAGGGCGGCACGACACGCGCGATCTCGCCACCGGTGTCGAAGCCGGCGGCCCGCCGCGTCCGTACGAGTTCGGCGACACGCTCAATCTCGACGCCGCGGCCACGGTGCTCAACGCGATCAAGCGCGGCGCGTTCTCGACCGGTGACTCCACCGGCGTGAACATCGAGCATCAGGACCTGATGATCACACAGGGCGAATACCAGAGCTCCTGCGCGACCGTCATCATGCTCGACTGCAGTCATTCGATGGTGCTCTACGGCGAAGACCGCTTCACACCCGCCAAGCGCGTGGCGCTGGCGCTCGCCAACATGATCCAGCACCAGTTCCCGGGCGATGTCGTGAAGTGCGTGCTCTTCCACGACTCGGCCGAGGAAGTGCCCCTGAAGCAGCTCGGCCGCGTGAAGGTCGGGCCCTACTACACGAACACGCGCGAAGGCCTGAAACTCGCGCGCCGGCTGCTCGAACGCCAGCGCAAGGACATGCGCCAGATCATCATGATCACCGACGGCAAGCCGTCGGCCATCACCCGCCCGGATGGGCAGATCTACCGCAACCCGGGCGGCCTCGATCCGTACGTGCTCCGCGAGACGTTCGCGGAAGTGGCCGCCTGCCGCCGCGCGGGCATCATGATCAACACGTTCATGCTCGCGCGCGACTACGACCTCGTGGCCTTCGTCCGCCGCGTGGCCCGCATCTGCAAGGGCAAGGCGTACTTCACGACGCCCTACACGCTCGGCGAGTACGTGCTGGCCGACTTCCTCACCAACAAGACGCGCACGATACACTGAGAGGGCATGCTCCCGGCCACGCTGCCGATCTTCCCGCTCCCGAACGTCGTGTTCTTCCCCGACGTGTTTCTGCCGCTGCACATCTTCGAGCCGCGGTACCGGGACATGACGCGGGCCGCGCTCGACAGCGACCG
>CAYFLU010000350.1:0-2412 GCA_964343975.1 uncultured Solibacteraceae bacterium | reverse complement strand
GCAAGTCGATCCGTCCGCCGCAGGCGGGTGGCCGTGGCGGCACGCCGCAGCAGGCCGAGGAAGAGCCGAAAGACGCGCTACCCAAGTTCGAAGAGCAGGGTGGGCGAGGCGGTGGTGGCAATGCGGATCGCGCGAACTGGGACGTGCCGTACATCGTGAGCCCGCATTCGCCGATGCGCCTCTACTGGGCGACGAACTACGTGTACCGCAGCGACGATCGCGGTGATTCGTGGACGCGCATCAGCGGCGACATCAGCCGCAACCTGAACCCGGCCGATGTGCCGATCATGGGCAAGAAGTGGGATCCGCAGACGACCGTGTCGTGGGGCAACGCGACCACGGCGCTGTCGAACGCGGTCTCGCTCGATGAGTCGCCGCTGCTCGAGGGCCTGATCTACGTCGGCACGGACGACGGCCTGCTGCAGATCACGGAAGACGGCGGCAAGAACTGGCGCAAGGTCGAGAGCTTCCCGGGCGCGCCGGCCGGCACCTACGTGAGCGACGTCGAGCCGTCGCCCCGTGATGCCAACGTCGTATTCGTGGCGCTCAATGACTGGCAGCGCGGCAACTACGCGCCGTATCTCTACCGCAGCGACGACCGCGGCAAGACGTTCGTGTCGATCACGGGCGACCTGCCGAAGACGCGCAACAATGTGTGGACGGTGGCGCAGGACTTCCGCAACAGCAACCTGCTCTTCCTCGGAACCGAGTTCGCGCTGTGGACGTCGGTCGACGGCGGCAAGCACTGGGTGCAGCTGAAGACGGGACTGCCGACGGCGCAGATCCGCGACATCGCGATCCAGAAGCGCGAGAGCGATCTGGCGATCGGCACGTTCGGTCGCAGCTTCTATATCCTCGACGACTACAGCGCGCTGCGTGAAGTGACGAACGACTCACTCGGCCAGGAAGCGCAGCTCTATCCGACCCGTGACGCGGCGTTCCAGTTCACGCCGGCCGGCTACGAGCAGGCGGCGTGGATGAACGAGTCGATGCCGAACCCGGCGGTGGGCGCGATGATGACCTACAGCCTCGGCGCGGCGCCGGCGAGCGGCACGAAGTACGTGCTCACGATCACCGACAGCACCGGCAAGAAGGTGCGGACGATGGACATCGACCAGACGGCCGGGCTCCATCGCGTGAACTGGAACCTCCGCGCGGATCCGGCGGCGGCTCCGGCCGGCGGCCGCGCGGGTGGCGGCGGTGGCGGTCGTGGCGGCGGCGGTGGTGGCGCGCAGGTCGAAGCGGGCCGCTACACGGCGCAGCTCGCGAAACAGACGGGCGAGACGCTCACGCCGGTCGGCAAGGCACAGAACTTCCAGGTCGTGCCGCTGCCGCCGATCGTGAAGTAGTAACCGTTCGCTGATACTCATGCGGGGCTGGGGCCTCGGAGATTCCTCCGAGGCCCCAGCCCCGTTTTTCGTTTCCACCCGTGGTAGCCTCCGCAGGGGAGATGCCGATGCGTCGTGGTCGTGAGCTGCTGATCGCGCTCGTCTGCGTGTGCGCGTGTGCGGTGCCGGCGTCGGCGCAACAGACGCCGCCGCAGGCTGAGGAACCGACGTCGGTCTATGGCCTCGTCGGTTTGCTGTCGCAGCAGGTGCTGCGCACGGCGCCCGTGCCCGGTCCGCAGAACCTGCCGGGGCCGACGCTCGGGTTTCAGTTCCGCACGTCGAGGGCGGGGCAGCTCGGCTGGGTGTTCGAGTTGATGGCGCAGACGCGGCCGGCGCAGGACCGGCACGTCAACGGCTTGGCGGCCTACAACGATGCGGTGGCCCCGTTTTACATGCTCGTGGGGGCCGAGTTCGGGCGCGGGCGTTACGTGCGCGTCAGTGGCGGCGTGACGACCATCGACAACGTGGCGCCCATGGCGGGCGTCGCGCTCGGTTTTGAGACCACGCACGCGCGCACGTTGTCCGGGGCCGAACTCGTCGTGCGCGTGGGCGGCCGGCGCAACGCGCTGGGCGTGCTCGTGGGCGTGCAGCTCCGCGTGGGCGGCTACGCCCGCGCCAACTAACGCTCAGCGAATCGCGAGACTGCGGATCAGCGACAGCAACATCCCGATCGCCACGCTGTTGTGCCCGCCCTGCGGCACGATCACATCCGCGTAGCGCTTGCTCGGCTCCACGAATTCGAGATGCATGGGCTTCACGGTGTTGAGGTACTGATCGATCACCGACTCGGCCGTGCGCCCGCGTTCCGCGATATCCCGCTGCAACCGCCGGATGAACCGCGTGTCATCGTCGGCATCCACGAACACCTTCACGTCCATGAGGTCGCGCAGCGGCGCGTCCGCGAAAATGAGGATGCCTTCCACGATGATCGCCGTGCGCGGCGACACCGGTGTGGTGGCCGACACGCGCGCATGCCGCGCGAAGTCGTACACCGGCACTTCCACCGACTTGCCGTCGCGCAGCG
>CAYFLU010000349.1:0-2426 GCA_964343975.1 uncultured Solibacteraceae bacterium | reverse complement strand
CCACGCGCTCGCCTAGTAACCCCGCCCCCCTACTACCTGCGGTAGCATTGTTCGGTTTCCCGCGTCTTCCCTTGCCTGGAGGTCTGTCCCATGCGTGTTTCGAAGTTCCGATCCCTCGTCTTTGCCGCGGGATTGGTCGCGCTCGCGTCACCACTCGTGCCGGCGCTTCTCGCTCAGCAACCGGCCCCGGCCCCCGCGCCGGCGCCGCCCATCAATCTGCCCGACAACCCGCTGCTCCGCGGCTTCAAGTGGCGCGCGATCGGCCCGGTCGGCCAGGGCGGCCGCATCGACGACATCGCCGTCGATGAGAAGAACCCGAGCACCTACTACATCGGCTTCGCCGTCGGCGGCGTCGTCAAGACGGTGAACAACGGCACGACGTTCACGTCGATCTTCGACACCTACGGGGCCGCGTCGATCGCCGACATCGCGTTGGCGCCGTCCAATCCGGACATCCTCTACGTGGCCACGGGCGAGGCGAACAACCGCCAGACCACGTCCTACGGCGACGGCCTCTACAAGAGCACCGACGGCGGCAAGACGTTCGCGAACGTCGGCTTCAAGAACGCGCAGACGCTCGGCCGCGTGCTGATCCACCCGAAGGATCCGAACATCGCGTGGATCGCGGTGGGCGGCCACCTCTACGGACCGAACGCCGAGCGCGGTGTCTTCATGACGACCGACGGCGGGAAGACGTGGAACAAGACGCTCTTCGTGGACGAGTACACGAGCGCCACGGAAATCGCGATTGATCCGAGCAACCCGCTGAACCTCTGGGCCGCGATGTATCAGCGCCAGCGCACGGCGTGGGGCTTCAACGGCGGCGGCCCCGGCAGCGGGATCTACAACAGCCTCGACGGCGGCAAGACCTGGAAGAAGGTCACGGCGCCGGGCCTTCCGAACGGCACGATGGGCCGCATCGCGATGGACTTCTGCCGCGCGAACCCGAGCGTGATCTACGCACAGATCGAAGTGGCCGAAGACAAGCAGCCGAAGCCGGCCGGCGATGCCGCGCCTGCGGCCGACGCGGGTCGCGGCGGCCGTCAGGGTGGCGGGCAGGGCGGCGGTGGCGGACAGGGGCGCGGCGCGAACGCGGCGCCGGTGCCGCTCAACGGCCAGCGTGACGGCATCTACAAGTCGATCGACAAGGGCAAGACCTGGGTCATCGTGTCGAACGAGAACCAGCGCCCGATGTATTTCTCGCAGATCCGCGTCGATCCGAACAACTGCGACACGATCTACATGGGCGGCGTCGGTCCGAGCAAGTCGACCGACAGCGGCAAGACGCTCAAGGGCCTGAACAACATGGGCCACGTGGACAACCACGCGATCTGGATCGATCCGCTCAACAGCAAGCACGTGATGTACGGCAACGACGGCGCGCTCGACGTGACCTACGACGCCGGCGAGACGTGGGAATCGGTGCGCAACTTCACCGCCGGCCTCGCGTATGCGTCGTCAGTCGACTTCCGTCATCCGTATCGCGTGTGCACGGGCCTTCAGGACAACGGCTCGTGGTGTGGCCCGAGCTCGGTGCGCAACGGCGGCGGCATCCGTCAGTGGATGTGGCAGAGCGTGGGCGGCGGCGACGGCTTCCAGAACCAGATCGACCGCGAGAATCCGAACATCTTCTATACCGAATCGCAGAACGCCGGCATCCAGCGCTACAACTACGACACGGGTGACGTGCGCTCGATCAAGCCGAACGCGGGCCTCGGCGGCCGCGGAGGTGGCGGTGGCGGCGCGGGCGGCGGCCAGCTCGGCCGCGGCAACATCCTGAACCCGATTCAGGGCGCGACGATCCAGTTCAACTGGAACTCCCCCATCCGTCTGTCGCCGTTCAACACGGCCACGATCTACCTCGGCGGCCGTTCGCTCTACATCTCGCGCGATCGTGGCGACACGTGGACGACGACGAAGGAGCTCGGCAAGAACATCAACCTCAACGAGCGCTCGATCATGGGCGTGAAGTACGACCTGCCGGGCTGCGGCCGCGGCGCGGGTCCGGGCGTGCCGTGCATCCTGTCGAAGGCCGACGGCTACGTGGCCAACGAATTTGGCACGATGACTGAGATGGCCGAATCACCGGTGCTGCCGGGCATTCTCTGGGCCGGCACCGACGACGGCAACATTCAGGTGAGCCGTGACGGTGGCGACAACTGGGAAGAAGTGGGCAAGAACATTCCGGGCGTGAACCACGAGTACTACGTGTCGGGCATCGAAGCGTCGTGGTACGACGCAGCGACGGCCTACGTCGCGCTCGACGGACACCGCCACAACGACCTGAAGCCGTACATCTTCAAGACGACCGACTACGGCAAGACGTGGACGGCCGTGTCGGGCGACCTGCCGTCGTTCGGCAACGTGAACGCGATCCGTCAGGATCCGGTGAACAAGAACCTGCTCTTCGCGCCGACGGAACTGGG
>CAYFLU010000348.1:0-2436 GCA_964343975.1 uncultured Solibacteraceae bacterium | reverse complement strand
TCGTCGATGACGAGCGCATCAGCGGCAGCATCGAGCCGTAGCCCGTGCCGCCACGCCCGCCACGGAAGTGATCGTTATAGAGGAAGCCGAGGCCCTTGCTGACGTAGTAGTTGCCGCCCCAGGTCGACAAGGTCTGCGTGAAGACGATCATGTTGCCGTCCGTGTCGGCCAGCGCGAACGAGGTCGTTCCCGTGCCGATGCGCGAATCCGGCTCGACAAGTCCGGATTGATTCAGCGTCGGCTCGGTCGACGGCACCGGCGCACCACCGCCACGGCCACCGCCCTGGCTGACGAACACCTTGGCCTTGTCCAGCAACTTGTAGCGTTCGAGCGCGTGCCCCGGCTCGAGATGGTTGCCGAGATCGATCGGCCAGCGGTCCGGATCCGCGATGCGCTGACCGCCGTCCTTCACGCGCCACGATTCGATCAGGTAGTGCAGGAAGTCCGCGTTGTTCGCGTACGAGGCCCCCGCCTTCGGCACGTAGTTGTTGAGGATCTGCAGCTTCTCGATCATGTCGGCGCCGTTGCTGACCGGCGGCGGCGCGGAGTACACGAGATGGCCGCGATACATGCCCGACACCGGCTTGCGCTCGATCGCGCGGTACTGCGCCAGATCTTCGGCCGTGATGATCCCGCCGTTGGCGGCAAAATCCTCGACGATGCGCTTCGCGATGGAGCCGGTGTAGAACGACTTGGCGCCTTCCTTTGCGAGCGTCCGCAGCGTCTCGGCGTAGTCCTTGTTCGCGAACGTGTCGCCCGCCTTCGGCACCTTGCCGCCCGGCATGAACACCTTCTTCGATTCCGCGTATTTCGCGAACTGCGCCTGTCCTTCGCGGATCGTCGTCGGCAACGCCTCGTCGAGGACGAAGCCCTCATCCGCCAACTTGATCGCCGGCGCCAAGATGTCGGCCCAGTTCACTTTCTTTGAGCCGTACTTCGTGTAGAGCAGGTCCATGCCGGCCACGATGCCCGGAATGTTGGTCACGCTCGGGCCATCGGGCGATGTGCGCGTGCCGTTGGCGTTGAAAATCTTGGCGTTGTCGCCGGTCGCGTGGCCGGGCGTCATGTCTTTGAAGTCGATGGCGATCGGCTCCGACATGCCCTTGAGGAAGAGCAGGCACATCCCGTCGCCGCCGATGCTCGACGCGTCCGGCTCGGTCACGCCAAGGGCGAAATCCACGGCGATGGCCGCGTCGACGATGTTGCCGCCTCGGGCGAGGATCTCCGCACCGGCGCGCGACGCATACGCGCTGCCGGACGTGATCACGGCGCGTGTGCCGGTGGCTCCCTGCTTGATGAGCGGCTGCTCGGCCACCATCTTGTCGATCACATCTTCGGCGGCCTTCGCGTCTTTGGCCGCCATCGCCGGTCCGCGGTACTTCGTGCGGAGCGCATCCCACTGCGTCGCCGCCGGGCCACTGCCGTAGTAGAGCGTTTTCAGCGTGCTCCACACGCGATCGAATGCGGCGGCAAACTGTTCAACAGACGATGCGCCCGCAGTCGGCACGGTCGCGGCATTCGCATCCACCGCGCGCGGCGCGAGCACGCGCCACAGCGTGAAGTCCTTCGCATCGCTGAACAGCATCGGCGCGTCGTCGTCATTGCGCAGCGGATCGCCGTTGTAGCCCGGATCGGTCGTCGTCAGGGTCGCGATGGCCAGCTGCTCACCATCGGGCGACCACGACGCCACGCCCGCGAGCTTGGACGCGAGCACCGGCGCATCCGCGGGATCGGCGCCGGTGGCACCGCCACCGCGACCGCCGCGACCGCCAAAGCCCGCGCCGGCGTTCGCCGGCGCCGCGGGCGTCGTCGGCACCGTCGCCACCCACGTCGCCGCCTGCGCCCCGAGCCCGAGCGCATACGCGATGCGCTTGCTGTCGGGCGCCCACGTCGGCGCGCTCTCCGCACCGGTCGTCCTGGTCACGCGAATCGTCCGCGGCTTGCCGGCATCGGCCGGCTGGAGTTCGCGTACCCAGATGTCGATCTCGCCACTGTCCGACTCGCGATTCGAGACGAACGCCACCCATTTGCCGTCCTTCGACACCGAGGGATGCCACTCGGCTGCATCGTCAACCGTGAGCTTGCCGTTGGGCGTATTCCGATAGAGCTGCCAGGCGCCTTTCGGCGCGCGGTGCGCGTACACAAGGTGGCCGTCCGGCTCGAACGACGGCCACCGCTCGTCGCCGGCCTCGGAGGTGACCTTCGTCGCCGCACCGCCGGTCGCCGGCACGGTGTAGATGTCGAACTGGCCGTTGGTCTCGCCGGCGAAGGCGATCGTCTTGCCGTCGGGCGAGTACACGCCGTCGCGTTCGCTGTCGAGCGCCGGTGTCGGGCTGACGCGCTTCTGCTCTTTCCCGTCCGCGCTCATCACCCACAGGTGATCGAACCAGGTGACGACGAGGTGCTTGCCGTCGGGCGCCCACGACGCTTCACGCA
>CAYFLU010000347.1:0-2443 GCA_964343975.1 uncultured Solibacteraceae bacterium | reverse complement strand
TCGAGCGCGCCCACCACCGTGTAGGTGTCGCCGCCGACCGTCAAGGTCTTGCCGATCGGATCGTCGGCGCCGTACAAGGCCCTGGCGAGGCTCGCGCCGACCACGGCCACTTTCGCCGCCGCGCGGTCTTCCAGTGCGGTGAAGGGACGCCCGCGCTCGAACTCCGCGCCGATGATGTCGAAGAACGTCGGCGTGACGCCCTCCACGAGCACGGTGTCCGACTCGTTGCCGCCGGCGCGTGCCACCAGCACGCCGCCCGTCGACGTCGTCGGCACGATCACCTGCGCGCCGACGTCGCGTGACGCCGTGGTCAATCGACGCAGGTCCTCGACCCACTCCAGTTGCAGCGGCAGCCGCCGGGCTTCCTTCTCGTTCGGCGTGGCGTAGGGATCCCCGGTGATGTGAAACGCGAAGATGTTGTCGGTGCCGAGATCGCGGAACAGGATCGCGATCTGGTTCCGCACGTTCGCCAACACCGACGCGATCAGCACCACGGTGACGATGCCGATGACGATGCCCGTGATGGCGAGCGCCGAGCGCGCGCGATGCGTGCGCAGCGAGTCGCCGGCGAGCCAGGCGGCTTCCGAGACCGATTCGCGCAGGGAGCGGCGTGGCATCAGTCCTGCCGAAGCGCGGCGATGACGTCGGACGACACCGCACGACGTGCCGGATACCAGCCCGCGACGATCCCGGCCAGCGCGGCGGCGATGAGGCTGCCGAGCGCGACGGGCAGGCGAATGGTGAGGGGGAGCCCGAGCGGCACCGAGGCCGCGCGGATGACGAGATGGGCGAGTGTGAGACCGACCGCGCCGCCTGCGAGCGCGATGATGGCGGCTTCCGCGAGCGTCTCCGCGATGATGCTCGTGCGCGTGGCGCCGAGCGCCCGCCGCACGCCGATCTCACGCGTGCGCTGCGTGACCGACACGAGCGTGGTGTTGGTCACGACGACGATCGCGGCGATGAGCGCCATGAGTGCGATCGGCGGCCCGGCGGCGCCGATCCGCTCGGTGATGCGCGAGACGAAGCTGCGCGAGGCTTCGGGCGTGACGATGTCGAAGGTGTCGGGCGCGCCGGGCGCGAGGTGTCGTCGCGCGCGCATCGCGGCGTACGCGCGATCTTCCGCCTGATCCGTGGTGGCGCCCTCGGCGGCCTTCGCGAACACCTGCACGCTGTCGGGCGTTCCGAAGGTGCGCTCGAAGGTGGTGATGGGCATCCACACGTAGCGATCGAGCGATACGCCCGCACCGGTGCCTTGCCCCAGCAGGACGCCGACGACCGAGAACGCGCGGCCCGCGATGCGGATGGACTGACCGAGCGGATCACCGGTGGGGAAGAGGCTGTCGGCCACGCCCTTGCCGATCACGGCGACGGCGGTGCCGCTTGTCTCTTCTTGCGTTGTGAAGAATCGGCCCTCGCCGATGCCCACATCGCGGATGTCGGCGAGCGAGGCTTGGGTGCCGTTGACCGAGGCCCCTTCGAACTTGCGCGCCCCCGCGACCACGTCGGCGATGCGCAGGGATGTGGCGGCATAACGCACCTCGCTCCCGCTGACCCGATCGAGAAACCGCACGTCGTCGCGGCGGATGGCGGGATTGCGCTGCAGTCGCTCCGCGATTTCTTTGCGGCTGAGTGTGCCGGTGGCGATGCGCGTGAGGACGAACGAGTCGCTGCCGAAGGCGCGTGCACTGGCCTGGCGCGCGGATTCGGCGAGGCCGTCGAGGCCCGTCTGCACGACCGCTGTCGTGGCGACGGCGACGGCCATGGCGAGCGCCGCGAGGCCGCCGCGCAAGGGATTACCCGACACGGTGGCGTGCGCCTGCCGGATGCCCTCGAGCACGATCACACGCGGAGAGAGGCGCATGTGCCTACTTGGTCTTGGCCGGAGCTACGGCGATGCCGGCCTGCAACGTGCGCAGCACTTGATACGGCCCGACAATCACGCTCGCACCGGCCGCGAGTCCGCTCACTTCGATGTCGAGGCCGCCGATGACGCCGGTCTTCACCGGCGTGAAAGCCGCTTTGCCGTCCTTCACCTGAAACACGCCGGTGGTGTCTGTGCCGCCCGCACCGGGGCGCAGCACCACGGCCTGGAGCGGCACCGTGAGGACGTTCGACCGTTCACTCGCGACGATTTCCGTGTCGCACGTCAGACCCGGGCGGAGGCCGGCGTCGGGCTGATCGAGCCGCACGACCACCTTGAATTCGCGCGCGGCCGCGCCGGTGCCGGTGACGGGCAGCGCGCTCGCGCCGATCTCGACGACTTTGCCGGCGAAGGACTTGCCAGGTACGGCTTCGAGCGTGACGGTTGCCGGCTGACCGAGCGCGAGACGCAATACGTCGGCTTCGGCCACTTTCACTTCGGCGTCGATCTGGCCGAGATCCGACACCGTCATCAAGGTCGTGCCCGGCTGATTCTGCAGGCCGATCACGACCATCTCGCCCT
>CAYFLU010000346.1:0-2451 GCA_964343975.1 uncultured Solibacteraceae bacterium | reverse complement strand
GCTGGGCGCCCTCGCTGTCGTCGCCACGACGACGATCCTGGTCGCCCAGCAGAAGCCCCCTACGTTCAAAACCAACACCGAGCTCGTCCACGTCGACGTCGTCGTGGTCGACAAAGACGGCAACGCCGTCCGCGGCCTCACCGCCAAAGACTTCGCACTCACCGACCGGAAGACGCTGCAGGAGATCGCGACCTTCGACGAGGTGTCGCACGAGACCACGCGTACGGTGGCCGGCCCGATGCTGCCGCCGACGGTGCGTCTCGACGTGTCGAGCAACACGTCGACGCAGGCCGATCGCCTCGTGATGGTGGTGATCGACGACCTGCACATCTGGAAAGGCCGCACCGACAAGGCCAAAGAACTGGCACGTGACGTTGTCACCAAACTCGGCGCGCAGGCGTCGATGGCGGTGCTCTTCACGAGCGGTGACCACAGCACCCAGATCACGCAAGACCGCTCGACGCTGCTCAAGGCTGTCGAGACACTCGAGGCGCGCCAGAGCTGGCGGCGCCCGCATCAGGCGATCGATTCGCAGCGCGCAGCCGCGATCTCCGCCGACGGCGACTCGCTGGCGGCGCTCAACACCGTGGGCGCGTCGCAGGAAACGTCGCTTCAGGATTTCGAAGACAACATGCGGCAGTTCCAGACGATGCAGGATGCCGCGAAGATGTTGGCGAGCGAGGATCAGCGGCGCAAGGCGTTCGTGCTGATCACCGAAGGCATCAACAAGGAACTGAACGGGATTTTCGACTCGACGCTCACGCCGTGCGAAACCGTGAGCATGTCGAACCCGTGCTATCACGACCGCAGCCTGCGCGACATGATGGAGCAGTTCCGCCGGTCGAACGTGTCGACGTACGCGATCGATCCGCGCGGCAAGGTGCGGCCGGAAGACATGCAGCAGGAGCTGCATCCGGCGCCGCTCGGCGGCGACCCCGTGTTCCGCTGGGAAAACCCGATCCGCCGCGCGCAGGACGGGCTCGGTTTCATCGCCGAGGCGTCAGGGGGATTCGCCGTCACCGACACGGATGACCTGACCGGCGGCCTGCAACATGTGATCGAAGACATCGATCACTACTACCTCCTCGGCTTCTATCCTTCCGACACCAGCGGCGGCGACAAATACCGCCCGCTCGTGGTGACGATGCCAGGACATCCGGACTACACGCTGCGCTTCCGCCACGGCTACGTGCCGGGCGCGCCGCCGGCGCCTGAGAAGAACAAGGATCCGCTCGTGGCGCTCGCCGCCGGTGTGATGCCGAAGACGGATCTGCCGCTGCGACTCACGGCGCTGCCGCTGGTCGGCAAGGGCAAGACGGCGCAGGTCTCGGTGGCGCTCGAGATCACCGCGCCGACCGGCGCGATGAAGGACGCCGACAGCAAGCTGCGCGACGACGTGTCGTACTCGGTGCTCGTCGTCGACGACAAGAAGGCCAAGGTCACGCAGCGCACGGGCAGCGGCGCCAAGCTCGCGCTGACAGCGAAGGACGGCGGCGGCGCGATGCCCGACAGCGTCACGTATCAAATTCCGCTGACGCTCGACCTCGAACCGGGCAACTACCAGTTGCGCGCGTCGGCGCTCAGCAAGAAGCTCGATCGCGGCGGCAGCGTGTTTCTCGACATCACGGTGCCCGATTTCTCGAAGACGCCGCTCGCACTGACGCCAATCGCGCTCGGCTATGCCGATGGCGCGCGCGTGCCGGTGGGCCGCACGAACGACAACGCTGCGTCGCGCGGTGGCGGCGCGGGCAGCGCGTCCACCATGATGACGTCGTCGAGCCGCGCGCTCGGCGGCCGCGGCGGCGGCGTGGATCCGACGCCGGCGCCGCAAGCGATGACGGCCGCAGCCACCACGCAACGGCCCCCATTCGAGCCGACGCTCAGCCGCGAGTTCACGCCGGCCGACGCGCTGCGCGCGTATTTCGAAGTGGCGCGCAAAGACACGAAGTCGACGGTGCACATGACCATTTCGATCACGGACGCCGCGGGCCGGCCGATCATGGCGATCGACCGCGCGGTGCTGCCGGGTGAACCCGGGCGCGTGGATCTGCGCGTGCCGCTCGCGCCGCTCGGCGCCCTTGCGCCGGGCGCGTTCCGCTTGCGCGTGACCGCGACCGATTCGCATGCGGTGGCGACGACCGAGACCGGAATTGTGGTCAAGTAAGACAAGAGCGTTGCCGTGAGCCCGTCCACTCCCAAGACTCCGAAGAAGAAGACCGCAGCCTCCGCGACCCCCGCAACCGCCGGAGCGCGTGTGCCGTGGCTCCCCCTGATCGCCGTGCTGCTCGTGCTCGCCGGCGGGTATCTGTGGTGGCAACGGGGTCCGGCGTTCACGCTCGAGCCCAGCGCCGATCAGAACGTGCTGCTCGTGACAATCGACACGCTGCGCGGCGATGCCTTGTCCGCGTATGGCGGGCCCGCGAACACGCCGCACATCGATGCGCTGGCCGC
>CAYFLU010000345.1:2006-2512 GCA_964343975.1 uncultured Solibacteraceae bacterium | reverse complement strand
GCGCTTCGACGAGGACGCGTGAGCGGCGTTCGACACGCTCGACACGCTGCGCGCGGTGCTGAACCTGCCCGCGCTGCCGCGCCGCATCGACTGCTTCGACATCTCCACGCTGCAGGGCCGCGACACGGTCGCGTCGATGGTCGTGGCGATCGAAGGCGCGATGCGCAAGTCGGAGTACCGCAAGTTCAAGGTGAAGGCCGCCGAGGGCGAGCGCTTCCTCGACGACTTCGCGGCGATGCGGCAGGTCGTGTTGCGCCGGTACAAGAAGGTGATGGAGCAGGGCGGGCCGTTCCCGGACCTCATCATCATCGACGGCGGCCAGGGCCAGCTCGGCGCGGCCTACGAAGCGCTGCGCGAGATCGGACTCGATCGGCTCATGGCGGTGGGGCTGGCCAAGCAGGAGGAACTGCTCTTCACGCGCGAGCGCGAAGACGGCATCGCGTTGCCGCACGACACGCCGGCGCTCCAGCTCGTGCAGCGCATCCGCGACGAGGCGCACCGCTTCG
>CAYFLU010000345.1:0-1996 GCA_964343975.1 uncultured Solibacteraceae bacterium | reverse complement strand
TCGCCATCACGTTCCACCGGCAGTCGCGCACGAAGCGCGACCTGCACTCCACGCTCGACGACATCGCGGGCGTTGGCCCGCGCCGGCGCACGGCGCTCCTGCGCACGTTCGGCTCGGTGGCCGGCGTGCGGCGCGCGAGCAAAGAAGAGCTCGAAACGGTCGTCGGCGCGAAGGCGGCGGCCGCCGTGCGGAAGCATTTCGGCGGGTAGCGCGCGGCCCAATTGGGGCGGCCCCCGTGATAACCTCAAGCGCTTGTTGTCGCTCCAAGAAGCCCTACCATCGCTAGCGGTGCTGATCCTCTCGTTGTCGTTTCACGAGGCGGCGCACGCGTGGGCGGCCAATCGCCTCGGTGATCCCACCGCGCGCGACCTCGGCCGGCTGACGCTCAATCCGCTGAAGCACATCGACTGGATGGGCACGGTGCTGTTTCCGCTGATTGCGATGTCGTCAGGCGTGCCGCTGATCGGCTGGGCGAAGCCGGTGCCGGTCGACCCGCGATATCTGCGGGAGCCGCGCCGCGACTTCGCACTCGTCGCGGTGGCGGGCCCGCTGAGCAATCTGCTGCTCGCGAGCGTGGCCGCGCTGATCCTGGAGCCGTATCTCGCGCTCGGCGGCGAGACGAACGTGGTCGGGATCTTCCTGTTCAATGCCGTTGTGCTGAACGTGATGCTGGCGGTGTTCAACATGATCCCGGTGCCGCCGCTCGATGGCGGCAACGTCCTGATGGGCGTGGTGCCGTATGCGGTGGCGCGGTCGATCAACTGGCTGCGGCCCTACGGCTTCCTTATCATCTATGCGCTGATGCTGACGGGCGTCCTGTCGGTGGTGATGCGGCCCGTTCAGCATTTCCTGTTATCGTTCTTGCTGTGATTCGGTGGTCATGACGGCGAAAAAACGCGTGTTGTCGGGGATGCGCCCGACAGGAAAACTGCACCTCGGACATCTGGTCGGCGCCCTGCAGAACTGGGTCGCGCTGCAGGCCACGTACGACTGCTTCTACTGCGTCGTCGACTGGCACGCGCTCACGACCAACTACGCCGACACGAGCGAGATCGTGGCCAACGGATACGACAACGTCGCCGACTGGATCGGCGCGGGACTCGACCCGAACCAGAGCACGTTCTTCATCCAGTCGCTCGTGCCCGAGCATGCGGAGCTCTACCTGTTGTTTCAGATGGTGACGCCGATTCCGTGGCTCGAGCGCGTGCCGACCTACAAGGAACAGGTCGAGCAGCTGAACGATCGCGACCTGTCGAGCATCGGCTTTCTCGGCTATCCGCTTCTGCAGGCGGCCGACATCGTCGTCTACAACGCGGACTTCGTGCCGGTCGGTGAAGATCAGGTGCCGCACCTCGAGCTCACGCGCGAGGTGGTGCGCCGGTTCAGCAACTTCTATCCGTGCGGGCTCGTGGAGCCGCAGGCCATTCTCACGCCGACGCCGCGCCTCCCGGGGCTCGACAACCGGAAGATGAGCAAGAGCTACAACAACACGATCGATCTCTCGGATACGGCCGAAGACGTCGTGAAGAAAGTTCGGCAGATGTACACCGACCCGAAGCGCGTGCGCGCCGACATCCCGGGCACGGTGGAAGGCAATCCCGTGTTCATCTACCACGAGGCGTTCAACCCGAACACGGCCGAGGTCGACGACCTCAAGGAACGGTACCGCGCCGGCAAGGTCGGCGACGTCGAGGTCAAGACGAAGCTCGCCAACGCGATCAACACGCTGCTCGATCCGATCCGGGCGCGCCGCGCCGAAGCGCTGAAGCGTCCGGATGACATCCGCGACATCCTGCTCGCCGGTTCGCGGAAGGCGCGCGAGGTCGCGGGCGAGACGATGGACCGCGTGCGCGCCGCCGTGAAGCTGAAGTACTAGACATGTCGGAACCGCAGCAGCTCGAATTCGAATCGATCCTCGGCGATCTGCCGGTGCGCCTCTCCAACTTCGAGGGGCCGCTCGATCTGCTGTTGCATCTGATCAAGAAGCACGAAGTCG
>CAYFLU010000344.1:0-2516 GCA_964343975.1 uncultured Solibacteraceae bacterium | reverse complement strand
GATCCCGAGGCCGCGGTCTTCCACGGTGAACAGCACGTGGTCGCGGTCGCGACTGGCCGAAACCCGGAGCCACTTCGCCGTGCCGCCGTACTTCACGGCATTGCTGATCAGGTTCTGGACCGCCGACCGCAGCGCGGCGGCATCGCCGGACACGGCCGGCAGATCGTCGGCCACGGACACCTCGACGGTGACGCCGGCGTGATCGATCTCGCTCCGGCATCCCGACAAGGAGTCGTTCACCAGGTCCGCGGCGCCAATCGTGCTCCTGGCCGCTGCCGCCCTGCCGGCCGCAATGCCAGCCAGTTGCAGGACGCGCTCGACGGTCTCTCCGAGCCGGCGCGCTTCGCCCTGGATGGTCTCGCCGTACTTGCGCACGCGGTGCGGATCGCCGACCACGCCGTCGGCCAGGTTGCCGGCCGCCGCGCCAATCACCGACACCGGAGTGCGGAGTTCGTGCGACACGGCGGCGACGAATTCCATCTGCTGCCTCGCCAGCTCCTGCGCGCGGCGCGCCGACACCAGGATCAGGCCGATGGAGACGCTCAACAGCAGGAGGACGCCGAAACTCACCAGCAGGTTGCGCGTGCGTGCGGCGGCGACGGCGGCTTCGAGCGAGCCCGCGCGATGCTTCGCCATCAGCGTCCAGCGGCCGTCAAAGCCATCAGCCAGCGGGCCCCCTCGCGTGATCACGCGCCCTCGTCCACCGCCACCACCATTGCGGTTGCCGCGTTCGATCTGCACGACCACGTTGTCGTGGACTTCGACCTTTGCGGCCGGCGGCTCTGGGGCGGCCGGCGGAGGCGGCGGAGGTTGTCCGCGCATGTTCCTCGCAAACACGATCATCTGCTCCGGCCGCGCCGCCATGAAGGGCTGTGTCGCGTCGGGCGACGAGGTGACCAGGGATGCGGCGCCGGGTTCCGATTCCCAGATGACCTTCGCAGGATTGTCGCGCTCGACGACGGCGACGCGATAGTCGGCTTCGTTGTCGTTGCCGTGGAAGTGCCTGGATGCCAACGAGGCCAGCACCGTCTCTCGCACCACCGAGGATTCGAGCCGGACGACCGTCAATCCAAGGATCGAGATCTTCGGCGCCCCGGCACCGTCGGGCATCTCGAACAGCGTGACCGGGGCGATCAGCGTGTCGTCATCGTCGCTGCTGATGAAGCTGGACGACTCGGTGCGGCGGCCGCCGGGTGCATCGCCGCGCAATCGCTGGACCTGCAGTCCAATGAAGCGGGACGCCACCGTGCCGCGCAGGGACGCCATGTCGGCCGGCCATGCGGTGGGCTCGAAGGTCATGGCCTGGTCGTTCCACTTGCGGATGCGCAGTTGCTCCGGCGTGATCGGCGTGGCGTGATCCAGCGCGAGCGGATTGGGCAGCGGCGTGCCGGCGGCCGTGTCAACCAGCCAGATATCGCGCACCAACCGGGGCTCGGCCGCGCTGCTCGCCCACTTCGAGTAGTTCTGCGCGTACGCGGACCAGTTCTGGTCGCGCATCACCGCGCCATCGACTTGGAGGCTGATCAGGGTGCGCGACAGTTCCGAATCGAACTCGTTCGCGAACTGCGCGGCTGCGGTGCGCAGCGTGCGCTGCATGCGATCGCGCTCGGCGGTGCTGATCTGGCCAAGCCACTGGTACTGCATCCAGGCGAGCGCCGGTACGAGCAGCATCACCATCCCCACGAGGATCGTGACGGCCGAGAAGCGGCCCCGTTGCGGCCCGAGTCCGAGCGTGTGGCCCACGCGCATGAGGCGAGTCTAGCACGCGAGAAATGCGCGTAAATGGCGGCAAATCAAGGATTTAACATCCTTAACAACCTCTTTGCCCAGCCTTAACGTCTGATTCTCCGGGCCAACCGTAATATCAAGCGGGTAGGGGGATTCATGATGCGAAGGTTGTTGATGGCGACGGTCGTGCTCGTGGGCGCGTCGCTCCTGCATGTGGACGGGATTTCACTGTCGCCCATCGCGGCACAAGACCGCGTGGCCACGGTGCTCGGCGCTGCGCGCAAGGCGTTGGGTGGCGAAGACAAGATGGCCGGCGTGAAGACGCTGACCGCCGAAGGGCCCTTCCGCCGGACCATGGGTCCGCGCGACATGGAAGGCACCGCGAGCGTGACCTTGGCGCGGCCCGACAAGTTCAAGCGCGTTGAAGAAATGCAGATGGGCGGCATGGTCGGCGGCCCGAGCATCGAACGCACGTCGGTGCTGGCGGGCAACACCGCGTGGGACGACACCGCGAACCGCGGCGGCATGGGCGGCGGGATGCAGATCATGATCCGCGAGGCACCGGGTCCGGGCGCCGGTCCGGCCGGTGGGCAGGCGCCCACGCCTGAACAGCTCAACGAAGCGCGCGTGCGCCGCATGCGCGTGCAGATGCAGCGCTTGATGGCGGCGTTGTTGTCCGACGCGGGCACGCCGTGGGTTGATGCGGGCATCGCGGAATCGCCCGACGGTAAGGCCGACATTCTCGAGACCAAGGAAGAGACCGGCCGCACGCTGCGCCTCTTCATCGA
>CAYFLU010000343.1:0-2524 GCA_964343975.1 uncultured Solibacteraceae bacterium | reverse complement strand
TGGTGCGGAAGAAAGGACTCGAACCTTCACTCGATTGCTCGAACCAGCTCCTGAGGCTGGCGCGTCTGCCAATTCCGCCACTTCCGCACGAAGGGGGAGAGATCATTATAGGCCACAGACGCCGTTATCCCTCCAGATTTCTCACCGGCCCGTGCCCGGGATACACCCGGCGGGCGCCCCGCCCTTTCAGCGCGGCCCAGCTTTGCGTGACGAGCGCGAGGTGATCCTCCTCCGCAGACCCTGGCGGCGTGAGGTCGCCTGTGAACACGACGCCGTCGTCGAGCAGCAGCGACACGCTGTCGTCCGAATGTCCGGGGGTGTGCACAAACTCGCCGTCGATCCCCAGGTCGTGCAGCACGGACCGGCTCTCGACGATCGACACGATGCGCGTGCGGGCGTCATCGGTGCGAATCGGCACGAAGTGCTCCTCGGGTTTGGTCCAGCGCGTCATCTCCGGTGCGGTTCGCACTTGCTCGGGCGTGATCAGCAGCTGCATGCCGGAGTGCTTCAGTTCCTGGGCCAGCCCCGCGTGATCCGGATGGTAGTGCGTGGCAAACCCGTGCGTGATCTCGGCCACCGCAATCCCCTTCCGAGTGAGTTCGGCCCGCAGCGCCCCGAGCATGCCGGGCCAACCGAGATCAACGAGCAGGCGCACGGGGCCGGCGGTGACGACCCAGAAGTTCGTCGACCGGTAGCCCACGTTCACGATCGTGTACGGCCTCATTGCGGGAGCGGATGGCGTGTCAGCGCGCCGTCGATCATCTCGTCGCCGAGCGCGAGGTAGAGGTGCCGGTCGGTCACCGTGACGCCGATCTGCATCCGGCGCTCGAGCTTCGCGGCCAGCGCATCGACGAGCGCGCGGTCCACGGCGTAGAGCTCGACGTCTTCCGCCTTGTGGATGCGCTCGCCGGCCCACTGCGCCAACAGCTGCTTCGGATCCCGATGCGTGTAGATCACCACGCGATCGGCCGCTTTGCTCGCGCGGTGGATGCGCGCCGCGTCCGGCATGCCGATGTCGATCCACACGCGCGTGCGGCCGGTCAGATCCCGCACGAACACGGGCGGCTCGTCCGGCGTCGAGATGCCCTTCGAAAACTCGATGCCCTCGGCGTATTCGCAGCAGTACGCAAGCAGGCGCGTGACCATGAACTCCGCCGATTCCGACGGATGCATGGCCGCGCGCACGTCGAGGGTTTCGTAGACATTCCGGTCCATGTCGGACAACTGGATGTCGAAGGTGTAGATCGTCGATGTGAGCGCCACAGTCAGCGCTTGATTATGGTCAATGTCGCGGTCTTCTGCTCGCCATCGCCAACGACGACGCGTGTGGCCCGGCCGCGCAAGGATTCCAGAAACGCCGTGTCCTGCATGTCCATGGTCGAGGCCGTGGTCAGCGCGACCACCAGATAGGCGGCGGCCGGCAGAGTCCCGATCTTGAACGAGCCATCCGGCTGCGGCCGCCCGATCGCGACGTAGGGGGACCCCATCCCCCATCGGCTGGACTCCTCGGCAAACGCCAGCACGGTGTAGTCACGGACCGGCGCGCCAGCGTCCGTTACGCCACCCGTGATCGATGCGGGGCGATTCGACAACGTGATCTCGACGTCATTCACGTCGCCCTTGCGGAAGTCGATCGGCGTGTTCGTCACGTCGACGCCCGCGAGCGTGACGCGTTTGACATACCAGCCAGGCGCACCGATGGACGCGCGAATCACCCGCAGGCCGAAGAGATCGCGCGTCTGGAAGGACCAGTCCTCGGCAATCGTCGTCCGCGGCGGGCCGCCACCGACCAGGGGTGAAGAGAGAAACTCCACCGGCGCGCCCGCAAGGACCACGGCATTCGGTTTCAACGCCGTCGCATCGCCGTCGAACACGATCCGCCCGCGCAGGACGGGGCTCTGCTGAATGACGAGACGCTGATCCGCGACGTCCTGCTGAAGATCGATGATCGCGCTGCCGAACGGCGAGGTGCCCAGTGAGCCGCCCCCTTCGGGCCGTCCGAACCCCTGCAGCACATACTGGCCCTGCGGCACATTGCGAAACACGTAGCTGCCATCCGGCGCCGACTGACCACGCGCCATGATCATCGCCTTCACATCGCCGCCGCTCAGCGCTGCCAGCATGAGCGTCGCCGGGACAGGTGTGCCGGCCTGATCCACCGTGCGCACGCTCAACGTGCGTGGCGGCGCCGGCTCCAACGCGAAACTCGTGTCGACCACGTCCTGCCCCGCCGCCACGCGCACGGCGCGCGCCTGCCCAGGCTGGGCGGTGCCCGGAAAGAACGTCGGGGCAAATCCCGTCAGGGTCTCCGGCTGCGCGAACGCTCCCGAGAGCGCCATCACGTAGTACTCGCCGGGCGCCACATTCGTCACGCGAAACCGACCACGATCGTCGCTCGGCTGCGGCGCGGGCCCGCCCATCGGCATCAGGCGGCGCACGCCGGCCACCATCGCCGGTTGCGCGAGCTGGACCGTGATCCCCGGCGCCGGATCGCCGAACTCGTCGGTCAACACACCTTCGATCG
>CAYFLU010000342.1:0-2529 GCA_964343975.1 uncultured Solibacteraceae bacterium | reverse complement strand
GCACCGCGCCGAACGTCGGGTTCGGCGCCGCCCACATCGGCTCGCTCTGCTGCGACTCGCCACCGACGTTGTAGAGCGGCACGGTGTCGCGCGTCGGATAGAGCTTGGCCTCTTCGCCGAGCGCCTGCGAGGTCATCGCGCGCAGCGGGCTGTAGTCGTCGAGGATCCAGAAGCCGCGCCCGAACGTGCCGAGCACGAGGTCGCTGTAGGTCTTCTGCACCTGCATGTCGCGCACCTGCGCCACCGGCATGTTGCCCTTGAGCTGTACCCACGCCTTGCCGCCGTCGACGCTCGTGAACACGCCGAACTCGGTGCCCGCAAACAGCAGGTCGCCGTTCACGTGATCCTGGATCACCGACCACACGTCGTGCCGCGCCGGCAAGTTCGCCGTGATCGACGTGAACGTGCGGCCGCGGTCCGTGCTCTTCAGGATGTACGGCGAGTAGTTGCCGCGCTGCCAGTCGTTGAACGCGACGAACACCACATTCGCATCACGCGGCGACGCGAAGATGTCGCTGATGTACGTCCACTTCGGGATGCCCGGGAAGTCTTCGACCTTGCGCCAGTTCTTGCCGCCGTCTTCCGTCACCTGCAGCAGGCCGTCGTCGGTGCCCGCGTAGATCAGGCCTTCGAGAAGCGGCGACTCGTCGAGCGACACGACGTTCGAGAGGGCCGTCGTCGACTCGTGAAGCGCGAGCCCCTGCTGGTATTCGAGCGGCCACACCTTGCCCATGATCGGGAGCGTGCGCCAGTCGAGGTTGCGCGTGAGGTCCGGGCTGATCTTCGTCCACGAATCGCCGCGATCGTCCGAGCGATACACGAACTGGCTCGCCCAGTAGAGACGCGTCGGTGAATGCGGGCTGATGATGTACGGCGTGTCCCAGTTCGGGCGATCCGCATTCGGATCCGGCGCCCCGGCGCCGCCACGACCCGCCGCGCCGCCGCCACCGCCACGACCACCGGCGCCGCCGCTGCGCGGCCGCACGCTCTTGCTCGAGTTGTCGCGCAGGTTGTTGCGCGTGATGTTGCCGTCCTGCGACTGGCCGTAAATGATGTTCTGGTCGCTCGGATCCACGCGCGGCTGGAAGCCGTCACCGCTCGACACGTAGAACCAGTCCGACAGACGCACGCCCCAGCGACGGTCGGTCCGCGACGGGCCGCACACCGAGAAGTTGTCCTGCAGGCCGCCGCACACGCGGTAGAACGGCTTCGCGTCGTCCACCGCGATCCGGTAGAACTGCATCGCCGGGATGTTCATGAACGCGCGCCAGTGCTCGCCGCCGTCGTACGTCTCGTGCACGCCGCCGTCGCTCGACACGAGGATGTGGTCCTTGTTCGTCGGATCGAACGTCACGTCGTGGAAGTCGACGTGCACATACTGATGCTGCTCGTTGGTGCCGTTGAACAGCACCTTATTCATGTTCGGAACCTGCGTGAACGTCTTGCCGCCGTCCTTGCTCCACTCGAGCGGCGTGTTCGCCGACCAGATCGTGTCCTCGCGGAACGGGTCGATGAAGAGTTCGCAGTAGTAGGCCGCGCCACCGCCGACGTAGTTGCTCTGCTTCACCCACGTCGCGCCGTTGTCCACGCTCTTGTAGAAGCCGCGCTCATCGGCGAGCGCATTGACGATCGCGTAGAGCACCGTGCCCTTCTTCGCCGGCACGGCCTTCTTGCCGTCCTTCGCTTCGACGGCCGGCGTGATCGTGCCCTTCGGATCCACCGCGAGCGCGATGCGCCCGACGTCGCCCTTCGGCAGCCCGCTCGTGAGCTTCACGAACTTCTTGCCGCCGTCCACCGACTTCCAGATGCCGCCTTCCGGGCCGCCGCCGATCATCTGCCCCACGTGCCGACGACGCTGATAGCCGGCCGCGTAGATGATGTCGGGGTTCACCGGGTCGAGCACGATGTCGCTGATGCCCGTGTCCTTGCTGATCGTGAGCGCCGCCGTCCACGTCTTGCCACCGTCGGTCGTCTTGTAGAGACCGCGCTCGCCGCCCTCCGAGAAGAGCGGGCCCTGCGACGCCACCCACACCGTGTTCGAGTTGCGCGGGTCCACGATTATCTTGCCGATGTGCTCCGACGTCTGGAGCCCCATGTTCGTGAACGTCTTGCCGGCGTCGGTGCTCTTGTAGACGCCGTCACCGAAATGCGCCGAGCGCTGGCTGTTGTTCTCACCCGTGCCGACCCAGATGATGTTCGAGTCCTTCGGGTCAACGACCACGCAGCAGGTCGTGAACGCGTAGTTGGCGAGGATCGGGTCGAACGTGATGCCGCGGTTCGACGTCTTCCACACGCCGCCGAACGCCGACGCCACGTACCAAACGTTGGGGTTCTTCGGATCGATCTCGACGTCGACGACGCGACCGTTGTTGAGCGTCGGTCCGACCGTGCGGAACTCGAACGCTTTCAACGCGTCCGCGGTGAGCGACGTCGTCGGGGCCTGCCCCTTCAGGGCAGCTCCGCCAAACGCCGCCAGGGCGAGTACAGCCAGCAGCGATGTCTTCAGCGATTTCACAAGGCGTCTCCGGG
>CAYFLU010000341.1:0-2534 GCA_964343975.1 uncultured Solibacteraceae bacterium | reverse complement strand
GGACGATGGCGATCCTCGTGCTGGCGGCGAACACGGCGTATGCGGACTTCCCGCGACTCGCGTCGATTCTCGCGCGCGACGGCTATCTGCCGCGGCAGTTGGCGAACCAGGGCGATCGTCTCGCCTTCTCGAACGGCGTCATCGGCCTCAGCGTGTTTGCGAGCCTGCTCCTCATCATCTTCGGCGGCGACACGCACGCACTGATTCCGCTCTACATGATCGGCGTCTTCGTCTCGTTCACGCTCTCGCAGGCGGGCATGGTCATTCGCTGGCGGCGTGAGCGCGGCGCCGGCTGGCAGGGCCACGCGTTCGTCAACGGCCTCGGCGCGCTCGTCACGGGCATCGTCCTGCTCGTGGTCGCCGCGACCAAAGCGCACGAAGGCGCGTGGATCATCATTCTGCTCATACCGGTGCACGTGTGGTTCTTCCGCGCATCGAAGTCGCACTACGTCTCGGTGGCGGCGCAGCTGCGCGTGAACGACCTCGACCGCTCGGCGCTCCGCACGAACACGGTGCTCGTGCCGATCAGCGGCGTGCACCGCGCGGTGGTGCAGGCGGTGGACTACGCCCGCACGCTCTCGGACGACGTGCGCGCGGTGTATGTGGGACTCGACCCGCAGGTCACGGCGGCAGTGCAGGCGCAGTGGAATGTGTACGAACGCGGCGTGCCGCTCGTGGTCCTCGACTCCCCGTACCGGTCACTGATGGAGCCGCTGCTTGAGTACATCGACACGATTCAGACGGAGGCACCCGACAGCTACGTCACGATCGTGCTGCCGGAATTCGTGCCGGCGCGCTGGTGGCACCACATCTTCCACAACCAGAGCGCGCTCCTGATCAAGGGCGCGCTGCTCTTCAAGCCGAACGTCGTCGTGACGTCGGTGCCGTTTCACTTGGCGAGGTGAAGAGCGCCGTCGTCCCGGGTCCCGGGTTCCGGGTTCCGGGTCCGCCGTCGTCCCGGGGTCAGGGACCCGGTCAGGTCCGGGGGCCAGGTCAGGTCCAGGGTCTGGAGCGTTCGCGAAGCTGCTACTTGATCTCGAGCTTCGCGATCGTCCCCCGCCCGCCGGCGGCGAAGCCGACTTTGCCGCTCGGCGAGAGCGCGAGCGTGTGCCAGCCCGTCATCGGCGCGGGAATCGTCACCGGCGTCCACGTCTTGCCGTCGTCCGTGGAGAGGTCCGCGCCCTGTGGACCGACGGCGATCAGTGATGACGTGGCGCCCGGGATGTAGCGGACGACCGAGCGGAAACCGGAGACCTTCACGAGCGTCCAGGTCTTGCCGCCGTCGCTGGTGATGGCGGCGTTGTCGACGCCTTCCTTTTCCTTGCGGTAGTCGCCGCCGATGGCTACGCCGTGCTGCGCGTCGCGGAAGGCGACAGAGAAGATGCCCGTCGAGGCATTCGCGATGATCGGCGTGTCTGCCACCGTCCACGTCTTGCCGCGATCCGGCGTGTGCAGCATCCGGCTGCGCGGCCCGGCGCCCGTGCCGATCCACGCGTGCGTGCCGAACACCGCGATGTTCGTGCCGCTGCCGGCAAAGCCGCCTTCGTTGTCGAGCGCCGGCGGCAGCGCAGACGCCGGGACCTTCGACCACGTCTTGCCACCGTTGTCGGTGATGAGGAACTGGAACTTGTTGTCGATCGAATCGCCGATGACGAGACCGTGATCCTTATCCCAGAACGTCATCGCATCGAGAAAGCCCTTCGGGTCTTCGTTCTTGAACTGCAACGCCCACGTCGCGCCGCCGTCGTCCGTGCGATAGATCCGTGACGCCGGACCGTTGCCGATGCTCAGCGCGTACGCCGTCTGCGCGTCGATCGCGTCCACGTCGCGAAAATCGAGACGCGCTGTCGCGGCATCCTCCGCCACGACCTGCTTCACCCACGTCGCGCCGCCGTCTGTCGTCTTCAACATCGTCGCGCCCGACCCGCCGGCCCACGCCACCGCGTCACTCGCGGCCGTCACCCCGCGCAACGTCGAATTAACTCCCGACATTTCGGGGGTCCAGATGAGCGAGGCCGCGCTCAAGGCCACCGACATCACGACGACACCAGCGAAGACAGCGTGCAGCGAGGTTTTCCGAATGTTTCTGTCCATGAGGTGTTTTTCAGGAATGCAGCGTGCAAGAGGGTGTTGATCTCCCCCCAACCCGCCTTTCTCCGTGCCTCCGAGTCTCCGTGTCGCTATTTGACCCGCTGCCCGTTCTTCATCACGAGCTTGATCTTGCGCAGGGCCGAGATGTCTTTCGTCGGATCACCATCGACGGCGATGAGGTCGGCCAGAAGCCCCGTGGCCACGCGCCCGATCTGCGACTCCATGTGGAGCACCTTCGCATCCACCGACGTCGCCGCCTTCACGGCGTCGAGCGGCTTCATGCCGTAGTTGACCATGATCTCGAGTTCGCGGGCGTTGTCGCCATGCGTGAACACACCGACATCCGAGCCGCTGGCGATGGTCACGCCCGCGGCGAGCGCCAACTTGAACGTCTCGCGCTTGCGGCGAATGTTGGCCGGCTCCGGGTCCGTGCCCTTCTTCCA
>CAYFLU010000340.1:0-2537 GCA_964343975.1 uncultured Solibacteraceae bacterium | reverse complement strand
ACGGTGTCAGTACCGTAACAGGACGCCCGCACGTGGTGTACGGGCGATAATCCCCGGCCGGAAGTCCGAATGGCACGAGAGATCACTGCTGAGGAAATTGCCGCCGTCAACGACCATGTTGCCCGCGCCCGCGCGGCCATGGCCGCCATCGCGCACTACGATCAGGCCACCGTCGACCGCATCATTCGCGCCGTGGCCTGGGCCGGCGGCAACGAAACCACGGCAATCAAGCTCGCCAACATGAGCGTGGACGAAAGCGGCATGGGCGGACGTGAGCCCACCCGCCGAGGCAAGGTCCTCGGTATTCTCCGCGACGCGCTCCGCCAGAAGAGCATGGGCATCATCGAGGAGGACCTTGCGAAGGGCATCGTGAAGTACGCGAAGCCGGCCGGCGTCATCGCCTCGCTCGTCCCCGTCACCAGCCCCTACGTCACTCCGATCGGCATTGCCATCTACGCGATCAAGGCGAAAGACGCGGTGATCTTCTCGCCGCATCCGGGCAGCCGCAAGACCACGCTCGAGACCGTGCGCGTGCTGCGCGCGGCGCTGAAGAAGCTCGGCGTGCCGGAAGACGTCCTGCAGTGCGTCGAGAAGCCGAGCATTCCGCTCGCGAACTACCTCATGAGTTCGTGCGATCTCACGCTCGCCACGGGCGGACCGGCCATGGTGAAGGCCGCCTACTCGTCCGGCAAGCCGGCCTACGGCGTCGGCGCGGGCAACGCCACGATGGTGATCGACGAGACGGCCGACGTCGCGGAAGCGGCGCGCAACTCACGGATCAGCAAGACCAACGACAACGGCTCGGGCTGCTCGGCCGACGGCAACCTCATCATCGACGCGTCGATCTACGACGCGTTCAAGGCGAAATTCCAGGAAGAAGGCGGCTACCTCGTCGAAGGCGAGGAAAAGGTCCGTCTGCGCAACATCTACTGGGACGCCGAGGGGCATCGCACGGACAACACGATCGCGCGCCCGGCGGCCGATGTCGCCAAGCTCGCCGGCATCACGCTGCCCGCGGGCAAGACGTTCCTCATGGTCGAAGAGGACCAGATCGGCAAGCAGCATCCGTTCTCAACCGAGAAGCTCGGCATCGTCATCACGCTCTTCAAGGCGCACGGCTTCGACGATGCGCTCGACAAGGTGCGGCAGATTTACGAGACGGGCGGCCGCGGTCACTCGTGCGGCATCTACTCGTTCAACGACGATCACATTCACCGCCTGGCCATGATGGCGCCGGTGAGCCGCATCATGGTGCGTCAGATCCAGTCGCGCGCCAATGCGGGCACGTTCACCAACGGCATGCCGATGACGTCCAGCATGGGCTGCGGCATCTGGGGCGGCAACATCACCAACGAGAACGTCGCGCTCAAGCACTACCTGAACATCACCTGGGTGAGCCGGCCGATCCCGGAGGACCGCCCCTCCGACGAAGAACTCTTCGGCGAGTTCTACAACTCCGAGATCTTCTGAGACGCGCAAAGGATCCTGACCTTTATGGCGACCTCGACCACCACGACGACGAACCTGATGGGTAAACCGGCCTTCAATCCGGACGACCCGAGCGCGCCGACGCGTATCGCGGCCTACCAGCTCGTCGAATATCTGGAGCGGCTCGACGTCGAGGTGATCTTCGGCCTCTGCGGCCACACCGTGATCGGCATGCTCGACGCGCTCGAGAAGAGTCCGATCAAGTTCGTCAGCGTGCGGCACGAGCAGATCGCCGCGCATGCGGCCGACGGCTACGCGCGCGCCACGGGCAAGCCGGGCGTCGTGCTCTGCCACCTCGGCCCCGGCCTGACCAACGCGGCCACGGGCGTCGCCAACGCGGCGCTCGATTCGATTCCGATGGTGGTGATCGCGGGCGACATTCCGTCCTACTACTACGGCCGCCATCCGCATCAGGAGTTCAACCTCCATCAGGACGCGGACCAGTTCCAGATCTACCGGCCCTTCTGCAAGCGCGTGTACCGCGTCGACAACGTGCGCGATCTGCCGCGCATTGTCGAGCGCGCGTTCCACCTCTGCCAGACGGGCCGTCCCGGCCCGGTGCTCGTGGACGTGCCGATGGACCTCTTCTCGCAGGATCTGGCCGAGGGCTCGTTCGCGAAGACGCCGCCGGCCATGGTGAAGCCGCCGCTTGATCCGGTCACCGCCAAGCGCATCGTCGACGCGCTCGCGCAGGCACAGCGTCCGGTGCTCTACGCCGGCGGTGGCGTGCACGCCGCGCGCGCCGCGCGCGAGTTCGTGGCGCTCGCCGAAGCCCTGCAGGTACCGATGGCGCACACGCTGATGGGCAAGGGCGTGTCGCGCGAAGATCATCCCCTGCTGCTCGGCCAGTCGGGCTTCTGGGGCACGCCGATCGCGAATGAAACGCTGCGCACGGCCGACCTCATCGTGGCGATCGGCACACGCTTCGCGGAAGCCAACTCGAGCTCGTGGGAAACGGAGTTCACGTTCCAGATTCCCCCGACGCGGCTGATGCACATCGACATCGACCCGGCGGAAATCGGCCGCAACTACCAGACCGAACTCGGCGT
>CAYFLU010000339.1:0-2558 GCA_964343975.1 uncultured Solibacteraceae bacterium | reverse complement strand
ACGCTCGTCGATCGCAAGCTCATCAAGATCGTCGGCCGCAAGGCCGTCGTCGGCCGTCCGTTCATGTACGGCACCACGCGCGACTTCCTCGAGCGCTTCGGCCTCAACGACATCACCGACCTGCCGAAGGTCGAAGACATGTCGGAACTGCTCGGCTTCGATCTGCCGGCCGGTGTCGGCGATCCGGTGCCGCAGTCGGCGTTGCCGTTCGACGGCGACGATGCGGCGATGGAGCCGCTGGCGGACGGGGAAGTGCTCGTGTCGTCGGATGATCCAGGTGTCATCGCGGAGACGGTGGTCGAGACCGAGGTCATCGTCGCGGAGCCTGCGGCCGAACCGTCCGCGGCTGACGTGACCGACGCCGATGCGACGGGGCACGACGAGGAGCCCGCGCAGTAGCGCGCGCCGTCACATGATCCGTCTCAATAAACTGCTCTCGCAAGCCGGCGTCGCCTCACGGCGCCTCGCCGATCAGCTCATCGCGCAGGGCCGCGTGGAAGTGAACGGACATGTCGTGTCGGAGCTCGGCGCGAAGGCCGACCCGTCACGGGATCACATCAAGGTCGACGGCCGCCGGTTGAAGTTCTCGGACGACCGCAAATACTTCCTGCTCTACAAGCCGACCGGCGTCGTGAGCACGCGCTCGGATCCGCAGCAGCGCGAGACGGTGATCGACGTGCTGCAGCGGCTGGGCATCCGCGGCTACTTCTATCCGGTGGGCCGCCTCGACTACGACTCGGAAGGGCTGCTGCTCCTCACGAACGACGGCGAGTTCGCCGAGGTCGTGACGCACCCGCGCCATCAGCTCGAGCGCGCGTATGAAGTGCGTGTGTTGGGAGTGCCCGATGCGCACGAGATCGATCGGCTCCGCAAGGGCGTGGTCATCGACGGGCGGCGCACGCTGCCGGCCGGCGTCACGCTCAAGCGCGTGGAGAAGGGACCGCGCGGTCCCGAAGGCATCGTGGAAGTCGTGATCACGGAAGGGCGCAACCGTCAGGTGCGCCACATGTGCGACAGCATCGGCCATCCGGTGGTCACGCTGAAGCGCACGCGCATCGGCTCGCTCACGATCGGCACGCTGCGTCCCGGCGAAGCGCGCGAGGTCAGCCTCGAGGAAGTCAGCGCCCTGGCGAAACGCTCAGCAGGGCGCCCCAAAACCGGATCACCTTCCAAATCTCCGAAGGCGGCCGCTCCGCGCCGACCTCGGCGTGCGAAATAAGCGGCGTCAGCAGTGACGTCACGCGGGTGTTGCCGTGCGCGGCGAGATAGCTCGCCAGCGCCGGCGTCTCCGTGAACGGAATCACGTTGTCGTGCGAGCCGTGCAGTAGGAACACCGGCGCGGTGGTTGCGGGTGATCGTTCCACCGACAGCGCGGGATCTCCGCCCAGTTCCTCGATGTACGGCACGAGCTTCGGTCCCATCGTCTTCACATCGCGCGTGTTGACCCACGTCGCCACGGTGCGCGCGGGTTCCGGCAGCGCGTCGGCCATCGCGCGTGCCTCCTCAAAGCGGGCCTTCGCCCGGTCCGGGTAACTGACTTCGTCGCTCGACGCGTCGAGAAAGTGTGTGATCGCCGCGCGCAGCGGCTCGACCTGTTCGGCCGGCACGAAGTGATGTGCCGCGGCGAGCATGATCACCGCGGCGCCGTAGTCGTGCGGCGCGAGCGTGCCGCCGCCCGGCAGTTCGCCTGTGCAGAGGTACCGCATCGTACGCGGCAGGTTCGCGTGACTCCCGAGCGCCGTGACGACATCGATCTTGCCGGCGAGCGACGGACGTCCGGCGGCGACGAGGGCGAGGCCGCCCGCGAAGCTCACGCCCACGAGGCCGATGCGCCCGGTCGGCGCGAGCGACCGTTCGGCGGCCAGCCACCGCGCGACGTCTTCGATGTCGTCGGTCGATCGCGGCTTGATGATGTAGGCGCGCAGTTCCGGCAGCGGCGCCGTCAGCACGATGAAGCCCGCCGCCGCGAGCGTCGTCGACAGCGCCGCCATACGCGGCTCGTCGACGCCCCCGCCGTGCACGCCGGGAAACACCGCGACGGTGCCGCCATCCGCGCGATCGGGTTGATACAGCCGCGCGCGGATCGCGCCATGACGCGCGGGCACGTCGATGTCACGTGTGGTGACGGCGGCGGCGCGCACCGGAATCCACGGCCGCACACTCGGCGCGGCGTGCGTGAGATCGAGAATCAGCGCCGTGCCGCGCACGTACGGCCACAGCGACCGCACCGCCAGCACCGCGAGCGCGGCGCAGACCAGCGGCACGAGATACGCGCGCAGTTTCCGCGGGGCGGCCATTGCGGAAATAATAAGGGCAATGACTACGGATCGCCGGCTCATCATCGCCATCGACGGCCCCTCGGGCGCCGGCAAAGGCACGGTTGCGCGTGCGTTGGCGACGACGCTGCAGTATCAGCACATTGACACGGGCGGGATGTATCGTGCCGTTGCGTGGCGCGCGCGTCAGTTGGGCGTGGACCTGGCCGACGAAGCCGCCGTCGCAGACGTCGCGCGTTCCGCGGCGTTTACGCTCGGCGATGGCCGCATCGTGATCGACGG
>CAYFLU010000338.1:0-2568 GCA_964343975.1 uncultured Solibacteraceae bacterium | reverse complement strand
CTCGTCACGCGTGACGAGATCCGCACTGGCGCCTTCGAGCGCGCCGACGTGCCACAGCTCATGGACACGCTCGAGCAGTTCCTGCGGTCGCTCATCGCGCTCAAGTCGTACGCGGTCGTCATCATCGACGAGGCACAGAGCCTGTCGCCGCGCGTGCTCGACCAGATTCGCGTGCTCGGCTCGCTCGAGTTCGACGGCAAGCGCTTGCTCCAGATCATGCTCGCCGGCCAGCCCGCGCTCGTCGAGACGCTGCGCGGCGATGGCCTCCGCGCGCTCGCCGACCGGATTTCGCGGCGCGTGGCGCTCGGGCCGTTGCCCGCGGTCGACGTGCCGGCCTACATCCATCATCGTCTCGCGATCGCGGGCGGTAAGGGGCACGTCACGTTCGGCCCCGACGCGATCCAGCGGGTAACGGATCTGTCCGACGGCCTCCCGCGCCGGATCAACCTGCTCTGCGATCGCTCGCTCGAGATCGGCCGCGCGGCCAACAGCAGCGTGATCGACGCGGCGATGGTGTCGCGCGCGGCGAAGGCCATTGCGGGGGCCACCGCGCCTGAACCTTCAGCATCGCCGGCACCGGCGGTCGCCGTCGTCCCCGTCGCGCCGTCGACCCCGGCCGGCTTCACAGACATCTCGGTGATCGAACTGCCCGCCGTGGACGCGCCGAACACGCGCGATGCGGCGCGCGAGACGGAGCGTGAGGCGCCCCCACCAGCCGCCGTGTGGCACGACGACCGCGACGGGCTGAGCATTCCGGATTTCCCGTTCGACCCCGCGCCTGACGCCGCGCTCGCGCGCCAGGCCGATCCCGACGACTTCCTCGACCGGCTGGACGAAACCACTCTGCCGGCCGTGGGCGACGGCGAGATGTTCCATGCCGTCGAGGCACCGAAGAAATCAGGACTCTGGTTCTGGTTGGGGGTGCTGGGTGGGGCGGCAGCGGCCGCCGCCGCGCTCTACTACTACCTGCGCCACGGCGGCCTGCGCTAGCCGGCGTGTGAACCCCACGGCCTACTCGGCCGTGGTCAATTCCCAGACAATCGCGACGAGATTCACCGTGACGCCGCCGCGCTTCGGGCGGATCTCCACTGAATCCGGCTGCGCCGCAGCGTCCGCCTTCAGCTCGAGGGTGACGCGCTGGGTGCGGGCGAGCCAGCGATCGAACTGCTTGGCCCACCGCGTGAAGATCTTGGCCTGCGTCGCGCCGGACGGCAGCGGCAGGTGCTCAGCGACCACGGGCTGCCCAGGCAGGAGCTGTTCCTGGGTCACAGCCGTCGGCTTGGCCTGCTCCCAGTCGATCGTCTTGGCCGCCGGATCCAGCGGCAGGAGGACCATGACCTTCCGGACCTCATCGACGCCCCGGCGCTTGTCGGCAAACTGGATGGTGGCGGCGCCGTAGAGAAATGGCGCGTACACGGCCTTCCCGGCCGGCTTTTGGGCCGGCAGGTAGCACTGGGGGATATCAGTGGTCCCCAGGGGCTTGGTGGGCCCGGCGAGCTTGACCTTGGTCGTTTCCGCCACGGGAAGATGCTAGTACGGCTAGGGCTAGCCTGTCACCCTCTGGCCCTTTTCTTCGGAGTGTGCTTAGCCGAAACGGCGCCCATGGATACTACCCCTCCAGTTTGTGCCGACTTGACCGGCTTCTTCTTGTTGGCCGACACCCGCTCCAGGCTCTGCCGGAGGGCTTCCATGAGGTTGACAACCTTCGGCGGGGCCTCGTCGGCCGGGGCGGCGATCTCTTCGCCCGCGATCTTGGCGTCGATGACCTTCCGCAGCTCGCGCTGGTAGTCGTCTTCGTACTGGGTCAGGTCGCCTTCCTTCTCGAAGTTGCTGATCACCTGCTTGGCCAGCTTCACTTCGTCGGCCTTGACCTTGGCCGGGACGAGCTTCAGCTCGTCAATCGCCCCCATCGCCCGCACTTCGGCGGCATGGCGCATGGTGAACATCACGAAGCCGCTCTCGCGCGGCTCGATCGCGACCAGATACTCGCGCCCGTAGAGCGCGAGCTTACCGATCGCGGCCTTGCCGGCCATGCCCTCGCGCATCACGGCAAATGCATCCGCCGCGACCTGCCCGTCGGGGCCGAGGTAGTAGGGCCGTTCGACGTAGACGGGGTCGATCACTTTCGCGTCGGTGAACTGGACGATGTTGATGACGCGGGTCGACTCGGGCCGGACCTTGGCCATGTCGTCTTCTTCGATGAGGGCGTACTTGCCCTTCTCGAATTCATAGCCCTTCACGATGGCGTCGTTGGTGACCTCGGTCTGACAGGTCGGGCACCACTTCTTCTGTTGGATACGCGTCCGGCACTCGCGATGCAGCTGATTGAAGCTGATCGTGGCCGCGCTGTCGGTGGCCGGGAAGACCCGGACCGGGATGTTGACCAGGCTGATCTTGAGATAGCCCTTCCACGTGGGACGTGCTGCCATGACGCTAACTCTCCCTGACCGAGGATTATCGGCCCCCGTGACAGATCAAGACAGGCCCGGGCGAAAGTGCACGGAAGTGCACGAGCAAAGAGCGACACGGAGACGCGGAGGCTCGGAGACTTGAGGGGTAGAGCAACAC
>CAYFLU010000337.1:0-2579 GCA_964343975.1 uncultured Solibacteraceae bacterium | reverse complement strand
CCGATGTTCCCGGAAATCACGTCGGAGCAGATCCAGCGCGTCGCCGACGCCTGCAAAGGGTTTTAGCGCGGAGCACGGCCATGGAGCCCGGGGCCTTCAGGCCCCGGGAGGACCCTGGACCTAAAGGTCCAGGGCTCCAATGTCGCACCCCGGGAACGTTCAGCGGACGAGCCGGTACACCCGGCCGTCCGCTTCTTCGTGTACGAACTGAATGCGCCCCGCCCAGGGGGCCATCGTCGCGTCCGTTTCGGCGCGGACCTTCGGGTCCGTGAAGTCGTCGTGCCACACGACGTAGGTCACGCCGAAGGCGCGGAGGCGCTGCAGGGAATCGTCGTTGGGAAAACTGTAGAGCGCGCCGAAGAGTTGCTCGTGCGCCTTCGGCAGGATGCCGCTGAAGCCGTGCACGGTCTTCTGGAAGTGCGCGATCGAGTGGCGCATGAAGCGCGCGTTGCGCGCGTTCTGGCCGTCGACGTTGTCGGGGTTCGGCATCGGCCATTCGGCGATCGTGAAGGGCGTCGGCAGCGTGTTGAGCCACACGTCGATCTTCGGGAGGCTCGGGTCGTAGGGCCGGCCTTCGAGTGGCGAGGACACGAATTCGCCGAGCGTGAGGAGGCAGACGAGCGTGGCCGTGACAACTCGCGCGCGTGCGCTGAACGTGCGCGAGAGTCGGTCGAAGGCCGCGCCGGCAAGCACGGCCAGGCCGAGCACGGCGAGCAGCACGAAGCGCGTGGGCACGCGGATGAAGTTGAGCACCGGCCATTTGTAGACGAGCGGCCAGATGCCGAAGGGCGGGCCGAAGAGCAGCCACGTGCAGAACAGGGTGAGGAGCGCGTAGAAGAGCAGCGCGTTGTGGCGCTGGCGGGCCATCACGGCGCCGATGCGACGCCAGCGGTCGCCAAGCGGCACCGCACGGGCGAGCAGCAGGCGTAGGGCCAGCGCGAGGGCCGCCCCGAGCCACAGGCGCGCGGCATGGCGCACCGTCATCACGGTGGCCTCGCCGATCTTCAGGCGCGGCGATGCAGACACGGCGGCCCACACGGCCAGCGCCAGGTAGGCCGCGGCGATCACTTCGCACAGAAGCGCCGAGCGCTCGATCCAGCGCCGGCCGGGCGTGGCGACGATGGCGGTGAGAAGGCCGGCGGCGACGAGCAAGAGGGGCAGCCAGCCGGGGAACAGATACGCGTCGGGCTGCTCGCGGAGCCACGCCGGGAAATGGTTCAGGATCGCGACGTCCACGAAGGACGGCGATGCGAAGAAGCTCGACGCGGCCGTGTCCCAGCCGTCAAGGTTCCGCACCAGGCCTTCATGCGCCTGCGCATCGCGATAGGGCAGGAACACGAGGATCGTCGGCAAGAGACACAGGGCGCCGACGATCCCGGCGTCCTTCACGCGCTGCACGAGCCGGAGCGGCTCGCCCTGCAGGAAGCGCCACAGCAGCAGGGCGATGATGGCGGTCGTGAGGAATGTGGCGCCGTGGCCGCCGCTGAGCGCCTGCAGCGAGAAGAACAGCAGCGCGAGCCGCAGGTCCCGTGCCCGTCCTTCGTCGAGATAGGCGTGCACGTAGGCGAGACAGAAGGGCAGCCAGTGAATCGTCGTGAGCTGGAATTGCTCGATGCGGAGAAAGCGCGGCGGCGTGAAGGCGAAGATCAGGCCGGCGAGGATCGCGGCCGCCTCGCTGAGTTTCAGCCGCCGGGCCAGCAGATACGTGCCGAGGCCGCTGACCGGGATCGAGAGCACGCTCACGAGGTTGATGGCGAGCGCGAGGTTGTGCGTGAGCCAGAACACGGGCGCGGCGAAGAGCGCGCCGCCGATCAGGTTCTCGGCAAAGGCGAGCGTGTTGGGGAGCGGCGCGAAGGTGTTCGCGTCGAAGATGTGCAGGGGCTGGTGCGTGAACGCGTGAATGTCCCAGGCCACGATCCACTGCACGAGCAGCGCATCCGAGTCGAGCGAGAACACGCGGCTCAGCATGTGGAACGAGAGTGGCGCGGTGAAGACGAGCGCCACGAGCGTGTAGCCCGCGCCGACGAGCCAGAAGCGCTGGCGCGCGGTCATTGGCTGATGGCGTCGGCGAGCAGGCCGAGGCTCACCGCGTACGAGTTGGCGCAGTTGTAGCCGATGAGCGCGAGGTAGTTCTTCGTCACGAGGAAGTGGCGTTTGTCGCCCTTCACGAGCGCGAGCTCCGGATCGGTGGCCGGAAGCGGCTTGCCGCTCGCGAGCGTGACGCCGAGCTTCGTCCAGGTCGTGACGGCCGCGAAGTCGGTGAGCTCGCGTTCCGCCTTGCAGCCGCCGGCGTGCATCGGCACTGCTTTGGCGATCTTCGGCAGCGCGGCCTTCGCGATCTTCACTTCCCGGCCCCAGCGGGTGCCCGGCGCCCACCCGTATTCCTTCAGGTAGTGGGCGATCGAGGCGAAGACGTCCGGCAGCGTGTTCCAGATGTCGGCGCGGCCGTCGTTGTCGAAGTCGACGGCGTATTTCAAATAGCTCGACGGCATGAACTGCGGCTGCCCCATCGCGCCGGCCCAGGAGCCCTTGAGCTGGTCGAGCGTGATGTGGCCCTTGTCGAGGATCTCGAGCGCCTT
>CAYFLU010000336.1:0-2579 GCA_964343975.1 uncultured Solibacteraceae bacterium | reverse complement strand
TCTATCTCGGCGTGGCCCCGGACCAGAACTTCACCTACATCACCGCGCTCCAGCCCAGGATGGCCTTCCTCGTCGACATCCGCGAAGGCAACCTGCTCGAGATCCTGATGTACAAGGCCCTCATCGAAACCTCGGCGACGCGCGCCGAGTTCGCGGCCAAGCTCTTCGGCCGGACGACGCCACCCGACATCGCCGCGACGGCCTCGGCCAACGACATCCTGCAAGCCGTGTATGCGCGGCCCGCCGAAAAGACCGTGCACGACCAGACCGCCAAGCTCATCGAAGAACATCTGACGAAGACGCACGGCTTCCCGCTGACGCCCGCGCAGTTGCGCCAGCTCATCGGCATCTACGACATGTTCTATGCCTACGGGCCGGGCATCACGTACCAGAACTCGAACCGCGGCAACGCGTACCCGACGTATTGGGACATGCAGGTCACCGACGACAACCAGGGCCACAACCACGGCTATCTACAGACCGACGAGGCGTTTCGTGCGATCAAGCGGTTGTTCACGGCAAATCTTCTCGTGCCGGTCGTCGGCAATTTCGGCGGTCCGAAGGCGATTCGCGCGGTGGGCACCTGGGTGCGCGAGCACGGCGGCGTCGTCACGACGTTCTACACCTCGAACGTCGAGCAGTACCTCTTCCAGGACAATCTGTGGCGGGAGTATTACAAGAACGTTGCGACGCTGCCGCTCGATGGCTCGAGCCAGTTCATCCGCTCGGTCTTCAACATGGGCTTTGGCGGCGGGTACGGCGGTGGTTTGCGCTCGGCCCAGCTGACCTGCAGCATCCAGGATCTGCTCACGGCGTTCGCCGCAGGCAAGATCAACAGCTACTACGACGTGATCGCGCTCTCGCGCTAACGGCGCGGCGCGGGCCGGGTGATGAACTCGGTCACCGCGCTGATGAACGCGTCGTGGGTGTCTTCCAGCTGCGCGCAGTGGTCCGCCAGCGGGAGCACGACGTAGCTCTTCGCATGTGAGGCCACGGCGGCCAGGAACCGCCCGGCGTCTTCCGTGCTCGTGCCCGGGTCCTTCTCGCCGTGCATCAGCAACACCGGCACCGTCAGCCGATTGGCCGCCATCGCGTTCAGTTCGTGATCGTTCTTCCACTCGGCGAAGATCGGGTCGGCGGCGAGGGCCGCGGCGACAAACGCGCGGACCACCGCCGGCGGCGTCACGGACGGCGCGATGAAATCGCTCGCGGCCGCCGCCGCCGTATTGCGCGTGCGCGGCGCCGGACCGGCCACGGGCACTGGCGCGATGTCGTAGGACACGTCCGGCGTGAATCCAAAGAGCGTCACGGACGACAGGGTGTCGGGCCGCGTCACCGCCACGATGAGCGCCATGGCCGCGCCATTGGACCAGCCGAGGAGCGCTGGCTTGTCGAGCGACGGATGGCGCGACGCGATCCACTTCAGCGTCTCGGCGATGTCGGCCGCCGCGCGGTTCGGTGTCGTGAACCCCGACGGATCGCGCGGCGTCTCGCCGTAGCCGCGCAGATCGATCGCATAGGCGGCGATCCCACGGTCGCTGAGCGACTGCATCACGGAGCGCTTCAGGCCCGGCGGCTGCAGATCAAAGTCGGGGCGGCTGCTCCACGTGCGGCCGTGCACGAGCAGGATCGCCGCCTTCGGTGCCGCCGGCACGCGCGCCCACACCGCCAGCGGATGCCCGTCGGCGGTCACGGTGAACCGCTGTGGCGCGGTGCCGAGCGGGCTTGGCGCCTGCGCGGCCAACAGCGCCGACACGGCGACGACCCACGAGAGCACGCGCGCGATCACTTCCACCCCGCCAGTCCGCGAAACGCGAAGAACACCACGAGCGTGAGGCAGAGCCCGATGCTCGCGTACGCCGACACGAACGCGAGGGCGAACGCCACCAGATACGCCAGCGGCCCGTAGCGGTACTGATCGCTCAACGCACGCACCTCGTCATCGCGATAGCCCGGTGTGATGAGGCGGTTGCCGCGTACGGCGTGTTGCCAGACGCACGTGAACGCGAGCGCGATGACGAGCCCATGCCCGGCATACACCGCGGCCGCGGTCTTGGCCGCCGGCGTCATCAGATAGTGCGCCAGCAGCTCCGTCGGAAACGGCACGATCGTGATGCAGAGCAACAGCAGGCCGTTCCAGTACAGGAACGCATCGTCGCTGCGGCGGATCACCGAGAAGATGCGGTGATGATTCACCCACATCACGAGGATGCTGATGAAGCTCAGGAAGAATGCGAAGTAGTGCGGGCCGAGCGCGCGCAGCTTCTCGAGCACGAGCGCGTCAGGATGGAGGACCTCCGCCACGTCGACGTCGGGCACCTTCAGCTCGAGGATCAGCAGCGTGATGGCGATCGCGAAGACGCCGTCGCTGAAGGCCTCGATGCGCGCGGTTTCCTTGTCTTCACTCATACCCGGCCGACGAGAAGATACATCGGCCAGCGCACCTCATGCACCGACGAGGCGTCGGGCCAACCGACCGAGAGGTCGCTCACGAACGCCGGCAGCGGATCCGCCCCTTCCGCGGCCCGGCACCGGGCCACGGCCGACCAACTGCTGACGTACCCGACCAGTTGATCGCG
>CAYFLU010000335.1:0-2582 GCA_964343975.1 uncultured Solibacteraceae bacterium | reverse complement strand
CGGCCGACGCGTCACCATCACGCGCCGGCCGCGCGAAAATCAGCGCAGGAACGCCTCGTGCAAGCCACCGTCGACGGTGATGACCTGGCCGGTGGTCTTGCTCAGCCGCTGCGAGACGAGGAGGAAGTAAGCCTCCGCCTGATCGGCGGGCGTGATCGGCGCCTTCGTGAGCGTCCGGTCCGCATAGAACTGCGCGAGCTTCCTGACCAGCGACTCCGTGGCCTCGTCCTCGGTGTACGGGATGTTGTACTTCGCGAGCGAGCCGATGACGCGGTCGCGCGGGAACATGGCCGAGCCCTGCACCACCGTGGCGGGCGCGACGCCGTTCACGCGCACGAGCGGCGAGAGCTCAATCGCGAGTTCGCGCACCAGATGATTGGCCGCCGCCTTCGAGGTGTCGTACGCCACGGAACCCTTCTTCGCGACCACCGCGTTGGCCGACGTCGTGAGCACCAGCTGCCCCTTGAGGCCCTGCTCCTTCCACGTCTTGTACGCCTCGTCGCCGACGATGTAGCTGCCCGTGACGTTCACGTTGAACGTGAAGGCCCACTTGTCGTCCGGGATGTGGCCCGTGGTGTCGCTCGGCCAGAACACGCCGGCCGTGACGCAGATCGAGTCGAAGCCGCCGTACGCGAGCGCGACCTGGTCGAGCATCGCGCGAACGCTGGCGCGCTCCGTGATGTTGCACGCGAGGCCCACCGCCGGGCCGCAATTCGAGATGCCGGTACCGGCGACGCCGATCCCGAGCCCGAGCTTGTCGGTGATCTCCTTCGCGGTCGCGGCGGCCGTCTCGAGCTTCATGTCGACGCACACGATGTGCGCGCCTTCCTTCACCAGGCGGTGCGCGGTTTCCTTGCCGATGCCGGAGCCGGCCCCGATCACGAGGATCACCTGGCGCGCGAGTTCCTTCTCGGCCGGCATGCGCTTCAGCTTCGCCTCCTCGAGCAGCCAGTACTCGATGTCGAAGGCCTCCTGCTGCGGGAGCGCGATGTACTCGTCGATCGCCTCCGCGCCGCGCATCACCTCGACCGCGCAGTTGTAGAACTCGGCGGTCACGCGCGACTCGGACTTGTCCTTGCCCCACGCGATCATGCCGAGGCCGGGGATGAGCACGACCGTCGGGTTCGGGTCGCGCATCGCGGGCGAGTTCGTGTGTTTGCACTTCGCGTAATACGCCGCGTAGTCCTTGCGGTAGGCCTCGAGGCCGGCCGTGAGCTTGGCCTTGAGCGCCGCCACGTCCTCGGCCTGCGGATTCCAGTCGACGTACAGCGGCTTGATCTTGGTGCGCAGGAAGTGATCGGGGCACGACGTTCCGAGCTCGGACAGGCGCGCGGCGTCCTTGGAGTTCACGAAGCGGAGAATCTTCGCGTCGTCCTGCACGGTGCCGATGAAGCGCTTCTGTTTCGAGACCTGCCCGCGCAGCCACGGCAGAATCGCGGCAAACGTCGCGGCGCGGCGCGCATCGTCGAGCGTCTGGTACTTGGCCCCGCCGAACGCGGCGGCGTCACCGCCCTTGGCGTTGTACTTGGCCTCGATGTAGGCGGCGGCCTGCTCGATGCAGTCGAGCGTGTAGGTGTAACAGGCCTTTTCGTTGTCCGCCCACGAGATGAAGCCGTGCTGGCCCATCATGATCGACTTCACCTTCGGCTGACGGCGGCAGATTTCCTGCATCGCCAGACCCAGTTCGAAGCCCGGGCGCATCCACGGCACGTAGGCCATTTCACCGCCGAAGATCTCGCGCGTCAGCTGCTCGCACCGGCGCGACGCCGCGATGGCGATGATCGCGTTCGGATGCATGTGGTCGACGAACTTGCCGGGGATGAAGCTGTGCAGCGGCGTGTCGATCGACGAGGCGCGCGGGTTGAGGTTGAACGTGGCATGCGTGTACATGCCGACCATGTCGTCCTCGGCGGTGGACTTGAGTCCCTTGTCCGCGCGAGCCGCGTAAAGCTGCTGCAGATCGACGAGCTTCTGCTGGTACAGCGAGGAGAAGTTCTCGCGCGTGCTGGTGCGCAGGTCTCCGCCCGAGCCCTTAACCCAAAGGACCTCGACGGGCTGGCCCGTGAGCGGATCCTTTTCGGTGAGCTTGGACGACGTGTTGCCGCCGCCCGTGTTGGTGATGCGCTGGTCGCTGCCGAGCAGATTGGAGCGATAGACCAGACGGCCGACGGGATCGAGTGAAGCCGCCTTGGCATCATCCCAGGCGAACGTGACGTACTTGTAGGAGGACATGTGCGTAAGTTGAAAGTGGAGAGTTGAAAGTGGAGAGATGGAGGCCGTTAGAGGCCGAGGGCTTTTTGGCGGTAGTGTTCGTCGGGCCGACCGGCGATGCGCGCGACCTGCGCGGAGCTGAGAAAGCGCGGGCCGCCGAGCGTCGCGGCGCCAACCAGAATCTCCGCGGCCTTCACAGTCATCAGGGTTGAAGCGGTCACCGCCTCGGGGGTGGCACCGAGCGCGATCAGCCCGTGGTTTTCCAAAAGAATGACCCGCGGCGGCCGCGCCAGGCGCTTGATGAACGCCCGCACCGACGTGCGGATCGCCTGCGCCAACGGCAGACCCGGATCCGTGTAGGGCACGAAGAC
>CAYFLU010000334.1:0-2628 GCA_964343975.1 uncultured Solibacteraceae bacterium | reverse complement strand
TGCGCCACGGCGCCGATCGCGCCGAGCTTCTCTGCGCGCTGGCGCTTCTGCGTGGCGAGTTCGAGATCGGCCGTGGCCGCCAGATACGCGCGCTCGGCCTCCGCCAGCTCCGGGCTGTAGATCTCCGCCAGCCGCTGCCCTTCGGCCACACGTTGTCCTAGCTCCGCGCTGATCGCCGTCACGCGACCGGCCGCGACCGGGGTCACGACGGTTTGGCGATAGCTGCTCGCCTCCACCGTGCCGGGCGCGTGCCAGCTCGCTGTCACCGATCCGGTGGCAGCCGTCGCCACCGTGATGCCTGCGCGCGCGACCAGCGCGTCGCTCAACTGCACGGTCGACGACGCCGCCGCGTCGCCGCCCGCCGGCGCGGCGGCCGGCGCATTCGCCACCGTCGTCACCGGCGCCGGCGCCCACGTTCGCTGCCAGATCAGGGTGCCGGCCACTCCGACCGCCACGAGCCCCACCGCAGCGCCGATCCGTGATGCCATCGTCGTCATCGCACACTCCCCAACGCCTGCCGCCACATTGCCCGCGCTTCGTACGCGTCCTGCAACGCCGCCACATAGGCCGCCTGTAACTCGCGATATCGGCGTTCCTCCGCGATCACCTCGGCGCGCGTGACGCGGCCGAGGTCGAAGCTCTGTCGCAGCACGTCAAGGTTGTGCGCGCCCAGTTCGAGGAGCCCCGTCGTGAAGAGCTCGAGCGCGCGCCCCGCTTCACGATCACGTGCGGCAGCCGCACTCGCCTCCCCACGCGCGGCGATGAGCACGGCGTCACGGTCCAACTGCGCGGCCCGTTTCTCGGCGAGCGCGGACGCCAGCGCGCCCGATGCACGCGTCGGCGACGGCAGCATGATCGTCGCGCCCAGCGCGATCTCGCCCATCGTTTGCTTCAGCGACGCGGAGGATCCGTTGGCGAGCATGACGAGCGGCGTAAATCCACTCGACGACTGCATGTAGGTCACCGACAGCTTCAGATCGAGCTTCCCTTCGAGCCGGGCCAGAGAAGCTTTGCCCTCGGCGATCTCGATCGCCGAGTCGGCGATCGCCACGTCGGGCCGATCTTCCACGGCCCCGGCCGTCTCGGAAAGCGCGTCGCGCCGAATCGCCGCCACCGCTTCTTCGAGGGTCTCCGTCAGCGAGATTGCCGCCGTGGGATCCAGACCAGCCGCCGCGCGCAACTCCACCCACCGCGCATCGGCCTCGCCGCGCAGCTTGGCGACCGCCGCCTGCCCGAGCCTGAGCTCGATCTCCGCGGCATCGCGGTCGAGCGGGGACGAGGCGCCGGCGCGCACGCGTTCGGCGAGCAGATCGCACCATTGATGGTGCGCCTCCACCGTTTGCGTGGTCAGTGCGAGCAGCCGCTCGGCCGCCAGCGCGCGCACGGCCGCCAGCCGGACGCGCGTTGCCACCTGCCGCGCCAGTTCGTTCGCCGTCAATGCCGCCTGCGCGGATTGATCGACGGCCACATTGATGCGCGCCTGCCGCCGCCCGAGTTCGAGCGGCCACGACACGCCCACGGCCGTCTCGCGGTTGAGACCGGTGTAGTCGTCGCGGTGCTCGCTCATCACCTCCACACCCGCGCGGCCCGAGGCCTGCGTGATCTGCCCCTTCGAGGCGTCCACGCGGGCCCACGCGGCCGTGATCGATGGCGACTCGGCGAGGGCCTTGTCGACCAGCGCCTCAATCGATGTCGGCGGCCCCGTTGGCCGTTCCCGCACCGTCATCGGATGGTCCGGCGTTTGCGCCATCGCGGGCGTCGCCACCATGACGGCCAGGCACAGACCGGCCCACACGCGCGTGTGAGTGCTCATTGCACATCTCCCTCGAAAGACACGGATTGCGGCCCCGACGCGCCCTGCCACGTCACGGCGAACTGCCAGGTGCCCGACATGGAGAAGTCCGCCGTGCCGGCAAAGATGCCGACGCGACCGGTGGGCGTGAGTCGCCCGCCTCCGGTCATCGGCATGCCTGGCATGAACATGGTCGTGCGCAGTTGCGGCGCACTCACGTCGACGGGGCGGCCGGTTGCGGCGTCGGTGAACTCCAGCAGCAGCCGGCTGCCGGCACGCACGAATGCGCCATCACGCGCGCGCACAGTCAGCGTGATGCCGCCCTTCGTCTCTCGATGTGCCACGGGCCACTGCTGCCCCTCGACGCTGGCGGAACGCGTGGCGGCAGACCACGCCCACGCCCCGCCGGCCAGCGCCACGACCACGGCAATCACCAGCCACATCGCACGGCGTCCCGATGCAGCCAGCCCCGCGATCCCCTCGGGCTCGCTCGCGATCGCGCGGGCGCGGAGCCAGTAGAAGATCACCGGCGTCACGATCAGCACGTGCGCGAGCGACGTGACCATGCCGCCGAGCACCGGCGCGGCGAGCGGCCGCATCACTTCCGCGCCGACGCGATGGCTCCACATGATCGGCAGCAACCCCGCCACCACCGTCGACACCGTCATGACCTTCGGGCGCAGGCGCAGCAGCGCGCCTTCCATCACCGCGTCACGGAGCGCCGCGCGATCGAACGCCGGGCCGAGCGCGGCGCGCTTCCGCACCACCGCCTCTTCCAGATAGATCACCATCACCACCGCCGTCTGCACGGCCGTGCCGAAGAGCGCGATGAACCC
>CAYFLU010000333.1:0-2630 GCA_964343975.1 uncultured Solibacteraceae bacterium | reverse complement strand
GCCGGCGTCGTTGCCGGCCACGCCCACGATCACGGTGCGCGCCACGGCCGTGGCGGCGCCGAGCGTGTTCAAGCAGGCGACGATCACGCTCGCGATGAAGCTGCCGGCGGCCGTATCGCTCGCCGACGCGCGCTTCCTCGAGCAGGCGACGTTCGGGCCCTCGCCCGCGTCCTTGCAGCATCTCGCACAGATCGGTCAGGCCGCGTGGCTCGACGAGCAGTTCCAGATGCCGGCGACGCAGATCCCGGTGCCGGCCGACAACAGCATGGGCACGCTGCGGCAGTGGTCGCTCTACAACTACAGCGCTGCGCCGGATCAGTTGCGCCAGAAGATGGCCTACGCGCTCGGCCAGATCATCGTCACCTCGGCCAACAAGCTGATCTACGCCGACGAGATCCTGCCGTGGCTGAACTCGCTCAGCACGCACGCGTTCGGCAACTACCGCACGCTGCTCCGCGAGATTGCGACGGGCCCGTCGATGGGCAAGTATCTGGACCTCGCCAACTCGGTGAAGCCGATGGGCGGGAGCGGCGCGAACGAGAACTTCGCGCGCGAGATCATGCAGCTCTTCACGATCGGGCTGTGGCAGATGAATCAAGACGGCTCGTACGTGCTGGACGGCCAGGGCAACAAGATCCCGACCTACAACCAGCAGACGGTGCAGCAGGTGGCGCTCGCGCTCACCGGCTGGACGTATGCCACGGCGCCGGGCAACACGCCGCAGTCACTCAACAACGAGTACTTCGGCGCGCCGATGGAGACGCGGCCGGCCAATCACGACATGGGGCCGAAGTCGTTCCTCGGCTGCGACGTGCCGGCGGGCCAGTCGGTCGATGACGACATGGACAGCGTGATCGACTGCCTCATGCAGCATCCGAACACGGCGCCGTTCATCGCGACGCGCCTCATCCGGCTGATCGTCACGAGCAACCCGTCGCCGGCCTACATCCAGCGCGTGGCGGATGTGTTCGGCGCGGTCAACGGCGGCACGCCCGGCGACCTGAAGGCGACGCTCATCGCGATCCTCACGGATCCGGAAGCGCGCAACGACAACGCGCCGGCGACGGCCGGACGCCTGAAGGACGCGATCGGCCAGACCGTGGGTGTGGTGCGCGCGTTCGGCGGGCAGTTCAGCTCGCAGAACCAGATCACCTACCTCTACGACTACATGTCGCAGGGCATCCTCACGCCGCCGTCGGTGTTCAACTGGTTCTCGCCGCTCTACAAAGTGCCAAACAGCACGACCTTCGGCCCGGAGTTCCAGATCTACAGCGCGACAGATGCGACGCTGCGCGGGAACTTCATGTACACGCTGATCAGCGGGCTCGCGAACCACCCGACGTTCGCGCCGTATGGCAACGACATGGCGGGCGCGGTGGAAGTGGCCAACCAGATGTTCCTCTACGGTCGCATGCCGGCGGCGATGAAGCAGGCGATCATCACGGCGGCGACGCCGGGTTACGACGCGCAGGCACGGATCACGACGGTGATCTACCTCACCGTGCTCAGCGGCTTCTACGCGGTTCAGTACTAGTCACGTTTTCGAGAGACACAGGACACGTCATGCATCAGCATCCGATCACTCGTCGCCATCTGCTCCAGGGGCTTGGGGGCGCCGCGCTCCTCTCCTTCCTCGGCAAGGCCAACGCCTTCGCGCAGGGCGCGACCGGCATGAGCCGCCAGGTGTTCTTCTGCGCGCTCGGCGGGTTCGACACGCACGGCGCGCAGAGCTGGCAGCAGTACGACCTGCTCAAGCAGGTGGCCGAAGCCCTCGACGCGTTCTACAAGGCGACGGTGGAAATGGGCGTGCCGGATCGCGTGACGAGCTTCACGCTCTCCGACTTCGGCCGCACGCTGCAGCCGAGCGGCACGGGCTCCGACCACGGCTGGGGCAGCCACCACCTGATCTTCGGCGGCGCCGTGCAGGGCGGCTCGGTCTACGGCACGTTCCCGCAGATGGCGCTCGGCGGCCCGAACGACTCGGGCTCGCGCGGCGCGTTCATCCCGACGACGTCCACCGATCAGTACGGGTCCACACTCCCCCGCTGGTTCGGCGTGCCGGATGCGAACCTGCCGGCCGTGTTCCCGAACCTGCCGAACTTCGGGACGGTGGATCTGGGGTTCATGGGATAAGAGCACGTTGGAAGTCAGAAGCAACAAGCCAGAAGTAAAAGTGGGAAGTGGCAAGTAAGAAGGGGCACAGGGGCCGGGGGCGGAGACGCTTCCGGCCCTTTTCCTTTTGGCGCGCGACTACCGCTATACTGCGCGACTGATCCGCCATTCATCCGAGGAGCCTTTCATGAGCGACGCCATGGCACGTCTGTTCGACCAGTTCGATCGAGGACACATTTCCCGTCGGCACCTGTTGCAGGCGCTGGGCGTGGCGGCGGTGATTCGTCCCGCGGCGGCGTTCGCGCAGGGCACCTGCGGCGGCGCCAAGGCCGGCACGCCGCAGTGCAATCCGACACCGGCCAAGCTGCCGTTCGAGCGCACGGGGTGGACGACGGTGCTGCTCGACCACTTCACGATTCAAGTGGCCGACTACAAGAAGGAAGCGGCGTACTACAACGCGCTGATGAACTGGAAGATCCGGAGTGACGACGGCAAGCAGGCCGTGCTCGACATCGGCG
>CAYFLU010000332.1:0-2651 GCA_964343975.1 uncultured Solibacteraceae bacterium | reverse complement strand
CGGTGGACGGTCACGCGGTCAACGGCGTGTCGGTGACGCTGCAGGCCGGCATGAAGGTGAACGGCCACCTCGTGTTCGATGGCGGCACGCCGCCAACCGACCTCACGCGTGTGCGCGTGGCGCTCGCACCGGCCGGCGGCGCCTCCCCGAGCGACATGGCGCAGAACACCCCCGCCCAACTCGACGCGACCGGGCACTTCACGATCACGGGTGTGGCGCCCGGACGCTACACGATCCGTGTGCAGGGTGGCGTGGCGTCGTACACGCTCCGTTCCGCGTTTACCGGCACGCGCGACATCCTCGACTTCCCGCTCGAGGTGAAGCCGAACGAAGACGTCGCCGACATCACGATGACGATGACGACGAAGACGCAGGAGCTTTCGGGCACGCTGACCGATTCACAGAATCAACCCGCGCCCGACTACTCCGTCATCGTCTATGCGGCGGACCCGCAGTATTGGCTGCCGCAGGCGCGGCGCATCGTCTCGGTGCGTCCGGGCACCGACGGCAAATTCAGTGTGCGGAGCTTGCCGCCGGGCGAGTACCTGATCGCGGCGGTGACGGACATCGAACCCGGCGAGTGGTTCGATCCCGAGTTCCTGCAGCAGCTGCGCGCGGCCTCGGCCCGCGTCACGCTGAATGAGGGTGACAAGAAAACGCAGGACCTGCGCTTGAACGTCGGCGGCTAAGACGCCTTCGGCTTCCGGCGCAGCACCCAGATAATGAGGCTGCCCATCACGGCGACTGCGGTGACGATCGCTCCGACAAAGAGCCAGAGCGTTTGATACAGGATCGACTCGCGCTCCATCGCCATTTCCATCACGAGCGGCGTGCCGATGCGGCGATCCTTGAGGTACTGCTCCCACGTCAGGATGTTGCCGCGTTCAGGCGCCATCGGCTCATGGGTGTCCACATCGCGCACGTTGTGCGAACGGATCTTGCTCGGCAAATGTAATTTGAAGCCGACCAGCTCGGTGCCCTTCCAGTTGATGTCCTTGGCGTCGCCCGCGGCGGGCATGCCGACGACCTGACGATAGCTGAGCTGCCCGTCGGCATCCGTGAACGTGTACGTCGACCACGCCAGCACGCCACACGACGCGGCCTTGCGGACATCAGGGAAATCCAAACGCACCTGCACGAACCGCCGATTCTCGCGGACCCACGGCGTGCTGCTGACGCGCGTCACCTGGCAGCCCACGGCCTCGAACGCGGCTCGCACCTTCTCGGGGGCAAAGCGCGTACGGGGATTCACATCGAGTGGCAGACCGCGCAACACCGACAGCGCCGCCAACGACGCGTTGATGTTGATGGTGGCCGAGCCGTCCACCGTCAGCGTGATGTCTTCTTCGTACTCGTATTCACGCCCCAGCATGCGACTGACGCGCTGGCATCCGGCCACCGACGCCACCACACACACGAGCCACACCGTCACCAAGGCGCGCCGGGCGCGCCCGCTTCCCATCCAGTGCATCGAGCGAATGATATCCTTTTCGCCCAATGCCACGCGTGTTCCTGATCGACGGCAGCTCGCAGATGTATCGCGCCTATCACGCGATCCGCGGGTTGACGGCGCCCGACGGCAGATCCACGAACGCCATCTACGGCTTCGTGACGATGCTCCGCAAGCTCATCGCGGACCATCAGCCCGACTACATTGCCGCGTCCTTCGATCTGGCCGGCCCGACCTTCCGCGACGAATTGTCGGCGACCTACAAGGCGACGCGCGCGCCGATGCCGCCGGATCTGGTCGAACAGGCGCCGCTCGTGCGCGAGGCCTGCGAGGCGATGGGCGTGCCGGTGCTCACGTTCGAGCGGTTCGAAGCCGACGACGTGATCGGCACCCTGGCGATGCAGGCGCGCGCTCACGGGTTTGAGGTCGCGCTCGTCACGGGCGACAAGGACTTCTTCCAACTCGTCGGTGACGGTGTGCGCGTGTTCAACCCGCGCGACGAGGGCACCTGGTACGACGCGGACGGCGTCGTGGCGAAGTTCGGCGTGCGTCCGGACCAGGTGGTGGACGTGCTGGCGCTCATGGGCGACAGCGTGGACAACATCAAGGGCGTGCCAGGGATCGGCGAGAAGGGCGCGAAGGAGCTGATCGCGACGCACGGCACCCTGGACAAACTGATCGAGGCGGCGCCGTCGATCACGCAGAAGCGCTATCGCGAGGGCCTGTTGAACCACGCCGCGGACGCGTATGCGAGCCGCGAGCTTGCCACGATCCGACGCGACGTGCCCGTGACGTTCGATCCGGAGGCCCTGCGGTACCGCGGGCCGAAACGGGACGCGTGCTACGCGCTGTTCTCGTCGCTCGGCTTCCGCTCGCTCACGGCCGAGTTCGCGCCGACCGCGAAGGATGTGGCGACCGATTACCGGATCGCCGGCACCCTCCAGGATGTCGACGCGCTCGTCGCGGCTGTGCGCGCGTCCCAGTCGATGAGCGTCACGCTGATCACGGAAGGTGCGCCGGCCGTGCGCGCGTCGATCGTCGGCATCGCCGTGTCGGCGAGCGATCATCACGCGCTGTATATTCCGCTCGCCCACACCGGACTGTCCGAAACGCCCAATCTGTCGCAGACCGAGGTGCTCGCGCGTGTGCAACCTGTGCTCGAGGATGCGGCCATCCGCAAGATCGGCCACGACCTGAAGTA
>CAYFLU010000331.1:0-2685 GCA_964343975.1 uncultured Solibacteraceae bacterium | reverse complement strand
TAGCCCGGGTTGGCGATGTAGAACACTTCGCCGACGCCCGGCACCGTGACGCCGACGTCTTCGATCGTGCGCACGAACCACTTGTGGGCGTAGCGCACGCCGATCGACATCACGCGGTTGATCTCGTGATCCATGCCGAGCGTGAACTCGCCGGTCTTCGTCGGCTTGAGGTTCGGGTCGACGAGGTTGTTGTTCGGATCGTTCGACACGTGACGACGGTCGTTCTGTTCGATGAACGTGCCCGGGCACTTGACCGACGCGGTCGGGTCACCCGAGCAGTCGATCGACGGCCAGTTGAACGTGTCGAGCGTGTAGATGTAGTCGATCCAGTGGTCGGCGCCCCAGGCGCCGCGCGGCAGTTCGAGCTTGAACGTGTCGTAGAAGTAGCCGAACGAGCCGTAGGTCTTCCAGCTCGAGTCGCCCTTCACGTCATACGCGAAGCCGATACGCGGGGCGATCTTCGTGCCCCACCCGAACGTGACGCCCGGGTTCTGCGACTGGTACGACGGCACTTCTTCGTGCTCGGCGCGAATGCCGTAGTTGATCGTCAGCTTGTTGTTCACGGTCCAGGCATCCTGCGCGAACAGCCCGATGCTGTTCTCGTGGATGCTGCCCTGGGTGTACGTGCGCGACACCGTGTAGTAGCCGTACTTGCCCTTCGCCGTGCCGCCCGAGAGCGTCGCGTAGGTCGAGTTCCAGCTGATCGCCACGGTCGGGAACTGCGCGCCCGTGTCGACGTCGTTGCCGATGCGCTCGTAGAGGCCACCGATCTTGATCGCGTGGTCGCCCTTCCACGACGCGAACCAGGTCAGGTCCGAGTTGATCTGCAGACGGCTGTAGTTGTCCTTGTTCGCCCAGGTGCTCGCCGGGAAATCGACGTAGCCCGAGAGCTGCTGCAGGCTGGCCGGCACGTCGAGCAAGCCGATGTTCGACTGGCTGAACGAGTGACGGATGCCATGGTAGTAGTCACCGCCGGCCGACTTCGAGCCGTAGCCGAGGTAGCCCGCCGTGACGTTCACATACACCTTGTTGCTCGCGACCCAGTCGAACACGCCCGTGTAGGAGTCCGTGAAGGAATCCGTGCGGACCGTCGGACGCGGGTTGAACGAGGAGGCCGTCGAGGTCGACGTGCCATCCGGCTGGATGTTCGGCAGGCCCAGTGCACCGCGCACGCGCTCGTTGCTGCCCGTGAAGCGGCCACGCAGGCTGTTGGTCATCTGCGCCGTCAGGTTGTAGTTGGTGGAGTAGTCGTGCGGCTTTTCGAGGTCGAACGTCTGCGTGGCCGGGTAGATGCCCGGGTTGGCCCACGTGATCGTGCGCTGGCTGCGGTTGTACGACGGGTTCGTGCCGACGAAGAACCAGATCTTGTCCTTCATCAACGGACCACCGAAGTCGAACAGCGGGTCCACCGAGTAGGTGTTTTTGTCGCGCGGCGTCGTGATGTATTCCGCCTTCGAGGCGTCGGCCGGCGTCTGGCGGACCGACTGACGGATCGCGCCGAGGAAGTCGTTCGACGTGTAGTAGGTGCCCGCGTCGCCGTGGAACGCATTCGAACCGCTCTTCGTCACGGCCGAGATCACGCCGCCCGTGGCCGCGCGGTATTCCGCGTTGTAGCCCGACTGCTTGACCTGCACCGTCGCGATGAAGTCCGTGATGACGTCCTTCGCCGAGAGGCCCGTGCGGGCGTTCGACGTGTCGAGACCGTCGACCATGTACCGGTTTTCCGAGGCCGAGGCGCCGTCGATCATGATGCCGCCGCCGCGCGCTTCGTTGTTCGTGCCCGGGACCTGGGTGAGGACCGACGTGAAGTTGCGGCCCTTCGGGATGAGGTCGATGATGTCCGAGCTCACCGTCGCCGTCGCGGCATTCGCCTTGACGTCGATGAGCGGCGGTTCACCCTTCACCGTTTCCGACACGGCCACACCGGCGACCGTCAGCGTGAGATCGATCTTGAGCGTGGCGCCAACCGACAGCTGTACGTTCTCGACCTTCGCCGGGCCGAAGCCCTGCAGGTTGGCAGACAGCGCGTACGTGCCGGGCGCGAGCGCCGGGAAGCGGTACACACCGTTGCTATCGGACACCGCCACCTGAACGCCGACGAGCGACGGGCTCTTGGCTTCCACCGTGACGCCCGGCAGCACGCCGCCTGAGCTGTCCTTTACGACGCCCTGAATCGCGCCGCGCTGTTCCTGGGCTGCCGCAGGCACTGCAATGAGCAGAGCTGCCGCCAGCACAGCCAGTACTACCTTCTTCATTAGTTCCTCCTCCAGAGCGTGACGGGACGGATCCCGGACGGGACCAACCGCCGCACACGCGTTGCAGAGATTCTAGGGGGGGCTACCCACCAGTAGCAAGCGTTCGATATCGGGGCACATTGGTATCATCGCGAGTCATGGCCACACCCGACATCGTCATCGTGGGCGCCGCCCGCACAGCCATTGGCCGCTATGGTGGCACCCTCAAGGACACGCACCCGGCGGAACTTGGGGCCCGCGCGACCACGGCGGCGCTCGAGCGTGCCGGAATCCCGGCAGAGGCGGTCGAGGAGGTCTACATGGGGCTGGGCCGCCAGGCCGGCTCCGGTCCGAACCCGGCCCGACAAGTGGCGCGGCGCGCCAATGTCCCCGTGACCGCGCCGGCCCAGACGATCAATCAGGCGTGCGCGTCCGGGCTGTCAACCGTGGC
>CAYFLU010000330.1:0-2717 GCA_964343975.1 uncultured Solibacteraceae bacterium | reverse complement strand
GCCGCATAGAGTAGCCGAAGCCGGGTGCCGTAAAATCCGCGAAGATCCCATGCGCCTGCTGACGCTCGTCCTCACCGCGTTGTCCTTCGTCGTGGTTTCCGCCCAAACGACCCGGCCGGCCGCCGTGGCCGACTACGCCATCCGCAACGTGCCGCTCGAGCGCGTGCGGATCACCGACGACTTCTGGCGGCCGCGGATGGAGATCAACCGCACGGTCTCGATCCCGCACATCCTCAAGCAGAACGAGATCACGCCGCGCGTGTCGAACTTCCTCAAGACGGCGAAGAAGCTGCCGGGGGCCTATGAAGGCCAGCGGTACAACGACACCGACGTTTACAAGGTGATCGAGGCGGCCTCGTTCTCGCTCGTGTCGCATCCGGATCCGGCGCTGGCGAAGCAACTCGACGACCTCATCGACATCATCAAGGCGGCGCAGGCAGCGGACGGTTATCTCTACAACCCGCGTCAGGTCGATCCCACAAAGCCCGCGCAGGGCGCCGGCCCGGAACGATGGACGTGGGAATTCGTGAGCCACGAAACCTACGACATGGGCCACATGATCGAGGCGGCCGTGGCCCACTACCAAGCCACCGGCCAGCGCAACTTCCTCGACATCGCGATCAAGGCGGCGGACCTCATCTGCAACACCTTCGGGCCCAATGGCCGCAAGGACGCGCCGGGCCACGAGGAGATCGAGCTCGCGCTCGTGAAGCTCTATCGCATCACCAACAACCGGAAGTACCTCGACACGTCGAAGTTCTTTCTCGACCAGCGGGGACGCGCACACACGACGCCGGCGCCGGTGTTCCCGCAGGGCGACCGCTTCTTCATGTACAACGACCTCGCCTACCGGCAGGACGATCTGCCGGTGCTGGAGCAGACGCGCGCGGTCGGTCACGCGGTGCGCGCCACCTATCTCTTCTCCGCCATGACGGATGTGGCGACGATGCTCGGCGACACGCCGCTCGCGAAGATGACGGACCTGCTCTTCACGGACGTGACGTCGAAGCGCGTGTACATCACGGGCGGCCTCGGCTCGGTCGGCAGCACCGAGGCGTTCGGGCCCGACTACTCGCTCCCGAACCTCTCGGCCTATACGGAGACCTGCGCGTCGATCGGCGGCATGCTCTGGTACCACCGACTCTTTCAGCGCACCGGCGATGGCGCCGCGCTCGACATGTTCGAGCGCACGCTCTACAACGGCTACCTGTCTGGCGTCTCGATCGCGGGCGACACGTTCTTCTACCAGAACCCGCTCGAGTCGAACGGCGGCAACCGGTCGCAGCGTAGCGCCTACTTCGACGTGGCGTGCTGCCCCGCCAACCTCACGCGCCTGATGGCACAGCTGCCGGGCCTCATCTACTCCACGCGCGGCACGAGCGATGTCTTCGTGAACCTCTTCGTCGGCAGCGAGGCCACGGCCACGCTCGGCGCTCGATCAGTGGCGCTCACACAGACGACGGGCTATCCGTGGAAGGGCGATGTGGCCCTAGCCGTGTCTCCGGACCAGCCAGCGACGTTCAGCGTGAACGTGCGCATCCCGGGGTGGGCGCGCAACGCCGTTGTGCCGAGCGATCTTTATCGCTTCGCGACGGCGCCGGCCGAGCCGGTCGCGGTCGCCGTCAACGGCACACCGGTGAAGACCGCCGTCGAGCAGGGTTTCGTGAAGATCACGCGCCGCTGGCAAAAGGGCGACACCGTCACGGTGTCGCTGCCGATGTCGATCCGTCGCGTGCTCGCGCACGAGAACGTGGCCGACGACAGAGGCAAGGCGGCAATTGAACGAGGTCCGCTCGTCTACTGTCTCGAGGCGGCCGACAATGGCCCGACGACCGGCACGCTGAAGCTGCCGCTCGACCAGACGTTCGGCCACGCGTTCCGTGCGGATCTGCTGGGCGGTCTCGAAGTGATCACGACCAAGCTCGGCGAGCAGGGCGTGACCGCCATCCCGTATTTCGCCTGGGCCAATCGCGGCCGCGGCGAGATGCGGGTCTGGATTCCGTACTAGCGACGCGGTCGCTGCCGCGCCGCCAATTGCACGAGGCGGCCCAATTCCTTGATCGGCTCGGGGCTGTCGTCGACCTGCAAGCGCAGGACGACGTCGTTGTGGAGCCACACGCCGCCATCTTTCTTCACGACGATCATCGCCGCGCTCTGCTTGCCGCGCGTGTCGCCGCCGGCCGCATCGCCGGCTTCGAGGGCGGCCTGCAGCCGGAACGAGATGTGGTTGGGTTTGCCGTCCTTGTCCTTCGCGCTGTTCTCGAAGGCCTCGACCATGTTCTCTACGACAGCCGGCCCCGCGAGGATGTTGCCCTGCGCCGTGCAATGCGGCCCCTGCTTGTCGCCCGCCCACGTCGTTGCTTCGGGCCCGGTGTAGGCGGCGAACTCGCCGTTCGCGTTCATCACGGCGAACTGACGGCCGGCCTTCTGCCACTTCTGTCCGCGCAGCGTCTCATCGGGATCGCCCGCGAGAATCGCCTTGATGATGTCCTTCGGCGCCATGCCAGTCTTGAGGAGCGCCATGCCGCGCGGCCCGTAGTTCACGTTGACGATCGCTTGCGTCGCCACCGCGCCGACGCCCGCTTCCGCCCAGAGCACGCCGTTGCCGACGGCGAACACCTTCGACTGCACCGCCGCGCCGATCTCACCGGTCTCCGGGTCGAAGCCAAGGATGGAGAACGTGCCGGGCGGATCGGTCGGGCCATTCACCTCGCGCG
>CAYFLU010000329.1:0-2734 GCA_964343975.1 uncultured Solibacteraceae bacterium | reverse complement strand
ACGGCCTTGAGCCGTTCTTCGAATTCGCCGCGGTACTTCGCGCCGGCGACGAGCGACCCCATGTCGAGGCCGACGATCTTCTTGTCGCGCAGGCCTTCGGGCACGTCGCCACGGACGATGCGCTGCGCTAGCCCTTCAACGATGGCGGTTTTGCCGACGCCGGGCTCGCCGATGAGCACCGGGTTGTTCTTGGTGCGGCGCGCCAGCACCTGAATGACGCGGCGGATTTCCTCGTCGCGGCCAATCACCGGATCGAGCTTGCCTTTGCGGGCGGCCTCGGTGAGGTCGCGGCCGTAGCGTTCGAGCGCCTGATACTTGCCTTCGGGGTTCTGATCCGTCACGCGCTGCGAGCCGCGCACTTGCACGAGCGCGGCGAGGACGGCGTCTTTGGTCACGCCGGATTTCTTCAGCAGGTCGCCGCTCGGCGTGCGGCCCTCTTCGGCCACCAGACCGACGAGCAGGTGCTCCGTGCTCGTGAACTCGTCCTTGAGCGTCGCCGTTTCCTGTTCCGCGGCGGTGAGCACGCGCCGCAAGCGCGCGGAGAGCCCGGACTGTGTGCCGCCCTGCACTTTGGGCAGCTTGGCGACGAGGCCCTTCGCCGCCGCGGAGAGGGCGGCGACGTCGACTTTCATTTTCCCGAGCACGGACGGGACGATGCCCTCGGGCTGATCGAGCAGGGCACTCAGCAGGTGCTCCGGCATCATCTCCGGGTTGCCGTTGCGCTCCGCGAGCTGCTGGGTGGTGACGACGGCTTCTTGCGCTTTCTCGGTGTACTTGTTGAGGTTCATGATCATGACCTCCGGGCGAACTTAGGGCTGATCGAGTTTTCGCAGAGCTTCGTAGTGGGCACGCGCCTCTGGTGTGAGCGTGGCCGGCAACATGATCTCGACGGTCGCGTAGAGATCACCGCGTTCGTCGGTCGAGCGTGCGACGGGCATGCCGTGTCCTTTCATGCGGAACACGCGGCCGCCGGTCGTCATTTCCGGGACCTTGAGGCGCAGCACGGTGCCGGCGAGTGTCGGCACGGAGATCTCGCCCCCGAGGACTGCGGTCGTCACCGGCACGGGGACCTTGATGTAGAGGTCGTTGCCGCGGCGATCGTACCGTGAGTGCGGCACGAGGCGCACGATCAGGAACAGGTCGCCGGGCTGGCCGTCGATGTTCGGCGCGGGTTCCCCTTCGCGCGCGACCTTGATGCGCGAGCCCTCGCGGATGCCCGCGGGAATGCGCACGTCGACGTGACGCGGTTTGCCCTGATGCTCCGACTCGAGGCGGCGCGTGGTGCCGTTGAAGGCCTCTTCGAGGGTGAGGTCGATGGGTTGCTCGATGTCGCGCCCGCGGAACGAGCGGGCAGACCGGCCGGCGTGACGATGGTCCGTCTCGGCACCGAAGCTCCCGCCGAAGAACGTGTGGAAGAAGTCCGAGAATGGGTCTTCGCGTCCGCCCGCGCCACTGAACATGTCGCGCATCTCGTCGGGCGTGACGGTGCGCGAGCGCCGGCGGGGCCCGCCTGGGCCCGGCGGGGGAGCGCCGCCCTGCTCGTAGGCGCGCCAGTTGGCGCCGAGCTCGTCGTACTTCCGGCGCTTCTCCGGATCGCTCAGCACCTCGTTGGCTTCGTTGATCGCCTTGAACTTGGCCTCGGCGGTCTTGCTGCCGGGGTTGAGATCGGGGTGAAACTGCCGGGCGAGCTTGCGGTACGCCTTCTTGATGTCTGCGTCGGTCGCGGTTTTGGAAACACCGAGCGTCGCGTAGTAGTCCTGAAACTCCATAACGCCTGCGTCAATTGTACCGCCCTTACATATGATGGGGACCATGCTTCCGGGCACCGCAGATTTGGTCACGATCGGCACCCTCGTCGTGCTGGAGGGATTGTTGAGTGCGGACAACGCACTGGTGATGGCCGTGATGGTGCTGGGGCTGCCTGAGGCCGACCGCAAGAAGGCCCTGAGCTACGGGCTCGTCGGCGCGTTCGGCTTGCGCATTCTCGCCACACTTCTGGCCGTCTTCCTCATGCAGTTGCTCTGGGTGAAGGTCGCCGGTGGGGCGTATCTGCTGTATCTCGTCTGGCAGCATTTCACCGGGCATGGCGATGACGCCGACCGGTCGCAGCCCCCGCCGGCGCAGCCGGCATTCGGTCTCTCGGCGTTCTGGGCCGCGGTCGTGCGGGTCGAGTTGATGAATCTGGCGTTCTCGATCGACTCGATTCTCGTCGCCGTGGCGATGTCGCCGAAGCGCTGGGTCGTGATCGCCGGAGGCATCCTCGGCATCATCGCTATGCGCGTGGTGGTGGGGCAGTTGATGGCGCTTGTGCAGAAATACCCACCGCTCGTCGACGGCGCCTTCGTGATCATCACGTGGGTGGCCATCAAGCTGTTCGTGGAATACGCCCACGCGCGGCACTACATCAGCTGGACCATTCCGCAGGTGTGGTCGCTGGCGGTGATCTTTGTGATCTTCGGCGGCGCGTGGCTGTACGCGCGCGCGCAAGGCCCCCGCACGTCCGCCTAGGCCTTTGACTATACTGGCGCCATTCCATGGCTGACACCGCGCCCGCGCCGGCCCGACTGATGTCGATCGACGTGTTCCGCGGCCTCACCATCGCGGCCATGGTCATCGTCGACAACCCCGGCGACTGGAACAACGTGTACGCGCCGCTGCTCCATGCGGAGTGGAACGGCACGTGGTGGACGCCGTGGACGCCGACGGACCTGATCTTCCCGTTCTTCGTCTTCAT
>CAYFLU010000328.1:0-2792 GCA_964343975.1 uncultured Solibacteraceae bacterium | reverse complement strand
CGCCACGGCCGTGGCGCGCACCGTGATCGTGGGCGTGGCCGGCAACGACGCCGGCGGCGTGTAGAGGCCCGTCGCGTCGATCGTGCCGTTCGAGCTGTCGCCGCCGATGATGCCGTTGATCGTCCACGTCACCGCGGTGTTGTTCGTGCCGCCCACCGTGGCGGTGAACTGCTGCGTCTGATCGAGCCGCACGAACGCCGTGTTCGGCGAGAGCGCGAGCGTGACCGGCTGCACGAGCGTGACCGTGGCCGAGGCCTTCGCCGCATTCGCCGCCGACGTGCCCGTGATCGTGACCGTGTTCGGCGACGGCATCACCGCCGGCGCCGTGTAGACGCCCGCGCCCGAGATCGTGCCCGTGGCGCTCGAACCGCCCGAGACGCCGGGCACCGCCCAGTTCACCGAGGTGTTGGCCGTGCCCGTGATCGTCGCGTTGAACGCCTGCGTGCTGCCGAGCGCCACCGTGGCCGACACCGGGCTCACCGCGATCGTGATCGGCGCGACGAGCGTCACCGTCGCCTGCCCTGACGTACCCGGGCTCGCCTGCGATGTCGCCCGGATCGTCACCGCACTCGACGCCGGCATCGTCGCCGGCGCTGTGTAGAGGCCGCTCGCCGAGATCGTGCCGTTCACGGCGTCGCCACCGACGACGTTGTTCACCGACCAGGTGACGGCGGTGTTGGCGGTGCCGGTCACGTTGGCGGTGAAGGACTGCGTGTTGCCGAGCTGCACGCTCGTGGCGGACGGCGCCACAGAGACGCCAACCGCCACGGCCTTGGCCTGCACCGAGATGCTGTTGCCGGTGACGGCGCCCGGGCCGGGCTGCTTCACGACGATCGAGAGCGTGCCTGCGGCGGCGACGCTGCCGTTCACGGTGATGCTCGTCGACGACTTGTAGGTGGACGGCAGCTGCACGCCGTTGATCCACACCTGCGAGTCGGCCGCGAAGCCCGAGCCGTTGAGGCTGAGGCTGTAGTTGCCCACCGTGATCGAGCTCGGGTACGAGCTCCAGAGCCACGGATACGGCCGCGTCACGGTGACCGTGGCGTTGCCGATCTGCGCCGGATAGGCCGTGCTCTGCGCCGACACCGTGATCACGTTATTGGCCGGGATCGTGGAGGGCGGCTTGTAGAAGCCCGTCGACGAGATCGTGCCCACGGTGGCGTTGCCGCCGGGGATGCCGTTCACGAGCCAGGTGATCGTGTTCGGCGAGATCGGCACGTAGGCCGAGTACTGGATCGTGCTCGTGACCTCCAGATTCTGGGAGGCCGGGTACACGGCAATGGGGCCGCTCACCTGTGCCCGGGCCGGAGCCACGGACAGGAGGAGCGCGGCGGCGGCCATGGCCACAAAACGGGTCAGGCGTGAGCGCAGCAGAGTAGTAGACATAGGCACCAGTCGGTCCAAGCAAAACGAACCTGGCAATGTGGTCGTTCTTCAGAGCTGATGCAGAGAAAGGCGGGGAATTACCGAGGGGGGAAAGAAAAACGTTGCGGTCCCGGGTCCCGAGTTCCGGGTCCCGGGTTCAGTTCTCTGGGTCCCGTGGGAGCGCGACTAACGCGTCTTGCGACTGGGTACAACTCGATCATCGCGCCGATCTGTTGGGCCGAGGCCGGCAGCTCTGAGGTGCCCAGGAACTGTTCCCGTCGATTCGAGTCAATCCAGGAGGTGATCAGGTCGCTGACCAGACCGGCGCGTAGCCGTTCGGTGCCAGCGGAAACGGCAAGTTCGCTGGAACCAATCGCGCCGGTGGCATCCGCCACGCCGACGCGCACCCGGTAGTCTCCCGCAGGCACGGCCAAACCCAGTGTCAAACGGAACGGGCCATTCTCTGGGGCCTCTGCCACCGTTCGTCGCCCACCCCTGATGGCACCGCTCTGATCAACGATCCCGTACGTCACGATCAGTGGAGCCCGTGCCGATTCTTTGACGACCACTTCGGTGTCGACTTCCAATGACGAGCCGGAGTCGGCTCGACGAACGCTGGTGCCGACGGTGACCGGGAATTCGTGTTTCTTCAGTTTCCCGGCGATGACATCCCCAAAATCCCGTTCGACGGTGGCGGCCGCGGATGTTGATTTCACCGAGGATTCGTTGGCCATCGCCACGCGATTCACGCGAACGACGACGCCTGGCGTGCTGACCTTGGCCGACACCTCAAAGGTGTGAGACGCCGCCGCTGGTGGCGCCTCGACGCCAAGTCGATAGACGCCGGAGGCGGCCAACAACACACGGTCAAAGAACGGATCGGCGGATCCAATCACTTTGTAAAAGCTTCCGCCCGCCATATCGGTCACCGTCTGCAAATCGCTGACGAGTGCGGCACTGTCGCTCGCGGCCAATCGCGCGGCGGATTCCTGATCGGCGAGGGACGAGTCGAATTCCTCGGTCAGCACACTGAGCTGAACGCCGGCCATCGCCGCGGCGCGCGCGATCGGCGCGACGCTGGAGAGATCGCGTCGCACCGCGAGCCCGTCGCTCACCAGCACCAGGTGCTTGATGCCCGGAGCCACGCCCATGGCGCTGATCACATCTTCGAGCGTGGAGAGCTGGTCTCTGGCGGTGGCGCGCGCCAACATCGCTGTGCGCTTGGCCACACGTAGCACGGCTTCGGCACAGGGAAACTGCGCCGTCAATTGCTCGGCAGTGAGTCCCTGAGGCAGGTAGCGGCACTCGCGCAGGATGGCGGTCTTCAGCGCGCCTGAGAGCCCGAACTCGATATCCAGCGATTCGACGATGCCCACGGAGACGGTTTCGCCCGTGCTCACGTCCTTGCGCACGTCTGGTTGGGCTTC
>CAYFLU010000327.1:0-2799 GCA_964343975.1 uncultured Solibacteraceae bacterium | reverse complement strand
GGGCGCACTATCGCACCTTCGCACTCTCGCACCTTGCTCCATATGTTTGATACGATTAGGGTTTGCGTCCGGGGCGTGGGCCCCGGCCTTGCGCCATGCAGTTTGACCTGAGCCGGTTCAAGAGCGGCACCGATCGCATCGATCAGACGTACGCGCCTGAGGCGTTTGCGTCGTCCGCTTCCGACACGGCGGACTTCCGTATCGCCGAGCCCGTGCGGCTCGCGTTGGATGTCCACAAAGAAGGCGATCGCGTGGCGTTCAAGGGCCGGCTGACGGCGTCACTCGAAGTGGCGTGCAGCCGGTGTCTCGAGCCGTATCGTGTGCCGGTGGATGCCGTCATTGACCTGACGTACTACCCGGCGACCGATCCGCGCGCCACGGCCAAGCCCTCACGGGTCTCGGCGGATGACGACGAGGGCGGCGACGAGATGCGCGACGATGATCTGGGCGTCTCGTTCTATACGGGCGAGGCGATCGATCTCGAGCAGATGATGCGCGAGCAGTTCTATCTGGCGCTGCCGATGAAGCCGCTCTGCGCGCCCGACTGCAAGGGGTTGTGCTCGGTGTGTGGGAAGAACCGCAACCGGGAAACGTGTTCGTGTGAAACGACGTGGGTCGATCCACGATTTGAAGTTCTGAGGAACCTGAGGAAGTAACGATGCCGAATCCCAAGCGACGCCATTCCAAGTCCCGCACGTCCAAGCGCCGGACGCACGACGCGCTCAAGAAGAGCAGCCTGAGCACCTGCCCGCAGTGTCAGGAGCCGAAGATGCCGCACGTCGTGTGCAAGAACTGCGGCTACTACGGCAAGCGCCAGGTCCGCGCGGTCGCCGAAGACTAACGGCGTGTGATTGCCGTCGACGCGCTCGGTGGCGACGACGCTCCGCGTGTAGTCATCGACGGAGCGTTGATGGCGGCTCTGGCCGGCGTGCGCGTGGCGCTCGTCGGGCCGGCAGCAGTCATTCGTGACGCGCTGACGTCGGCCGGTGCGCCGGCCGATGCGGTCACGATCGTCGACGCGCCGGACGGCGTGTCGATGGACGAGCCGCCGCTGGCCGCCTTGCGGCGCAAGCCCCGGGCGTCCATTCGTGTCGCGTGTGAGTTGGCCGCGTCGGGCGATGCGGCCGCTGTCTACACCGCCGGACACACGGGCGCGGCCCTGCTGGCTGCGCACGGCGCCTTTGGTCTTCTGCCGCACGTCGAACGGCCCGCGCTCGCGGTGATCGTGCCCACGCGACGCGGACGGTCGGTCCTCGTCGATGCCGGGGCGAATGTCGATTGCCGGCCGGCGCATCTCGTGCAGTTCGGCATCATGGGTGCGGCGCTGGCGCGCGTGCTGCTCGGCGTCGCCTCACCTCGCGTGGGGCTCCTGTCGATCGGCGAAGAGCCCGGCAAAGGCAACGACGTCACGAAAGAGGCGCATGCGCTGCTCGCGGCCGCGCCGGTGCAGAGCATCGGCAACGTGGACGCGTCGCAGTGGCTCTCGGGTGTGGCCGATGTGGTCGTGTGCGACGGGTTTGTCGGCAACATCGCCCTCAAAGTGGGTGAGAGCGTCGTCGCGATGGTGCAGGATGCGCTCGGTGGCGCGGCGAACCCGGCCGTGGATGCCGCGACGTTCGAGCGGTTCGACTACGTGAACGCGGGCGGCGCGCCGCTGATCGGCGTGAACGGGCTCATCGTGGTGGGCCATGGCCGGTCGTCGGCGCGCGCGATTGCCAACGGCATCGCGCTCACGGCGCAACTGGCGGCGGATGGCATCGTGGCGCAGGTTGCGGAAGCCGTTCAGCGTGTGTTGAAGTAGACGGGGTCGATTGATGACGCAGACACTGCAGGGCCGCGTGGCGCTTGTCACCGGCGCATCCAGAGGCATCGGGCGGGCGATCGCGTTGCGGTTGGCCGCGCAGGGGGCCACGGTGATTGCCGGCGCGCGCGGCACGAATGCGCAGGGCACGGTGGACGCGATTCAGGCGGCCGGTGGCCAGGCGATGGCCGTGGCGCTCGACGTCGCGGAGCCGGCCACGGTCGAGGCGGCCGTCAGCGCCGCTCTGGCCGCGCATCAGCGGATCGACATTCTCGTGAACAACGCGGGTATCACCAAAGACCAGCTGATGCTGCGGATGAAGCGCGACGACTGGGACGCGGTGATCAGCACGAACCTCACGGGCTCCTATACGTGCGTGCAGGCCGTGCTCAAGACCATGGTCAAGCAGCGCGCCGGCCGCATCGTCAACATCACGTCGGTCGTCGGCCAGGCGGGCAACGCCGGCCAGGCGAACTATGCGGCGTCGAAGGCGGGGTTGATCGGCTTCACCAAGGCGCTGGCGCTGGAAGTGGCGTCGCGCGGGATCACGGTGAACGCGGTGGCTCCGGGCCTGATCGACACGGACATGACCAAGGGCATCTCGGAGGGCGCGCACGAGGAATGGGCGGCCAAGATTCCGCTGAAGCGCCTGGGCACGCCCGAGGACATTGCCGGCGCCGTGGCGTTTCTCGCCTCGGACGAAGCGTCGTATATTACGGGGCAGGTCCTCGCCGTCAACGGCGGGATGTATCTATAGTACGGAGCGCGGCCGGGATTCGGGCCGCGTATTCAACAGGGCGCATCGCGCTGTGATTGCGAACAGCGCGAACTTGGAGGCAACAAAAATGGCAGTAGCAGATCAGGTCAAGAAGATCATCGTCGAGCAGCTCGGTGTCGATGAAGACGAAGTGACTCCGGATGCGTCGTTCGTTGACGACCTCGGCGCGGATTCGCTCGACACGGTCGAGCTCGTCATGGCCTTCGAGGAAGAGTTCGGT
>CAYFLU010000326.1:0-2834 GCA_964343975.1 uncultured Solibacteraceae bacterium | reverse complement strand
GCTGAGGCTCTGCGAGACGCGCGCATAATCCGCGGTGTGAGGCGATCTCCGGCCGCTCGGCCGCCCATCGCCCATCGGCCACACGCAGGAGGATCACCGCTGCACCGCGCAGCATCGTGATCCGCCACCGCATCGTCTCTGCGCCTCCTGTGCCCCCGTGGTCGGCCAGTCTCTGTCTGACACGAGAGGGAATGGGATCACGCGCATGGCAAAACACGGCATCTCACGGCGGCACTTCTTCTTCGGCACATTGTTGGCGGGCGTGATCCCGCGCGCGGGGTTCGGCAGCGTGCCGTCCCTCAAGGCGCTCGGGTATCAGTCGCCCAACGAGAAATTGAACATCGCGGGCATTGGCGCCGGAGGACAAGCGTTCAACGACTTGCGCCAGTGCGAAACCGAGAACATCGTGGCACTGGCCGATGTCGATTGGTCGCGCGGTGAGCCCGGGTTTCAGCGTTACGACAAAGCAAAGAAATACAAAGACTTTAGGCAGATGCTCGATAAAGAGGGCAAGGCCATCGACGCCGTGGTGATCGGCATCCCCGACCACATGCACACGGTGGCGGCGTTGGCCTGCATGCAGCACGGCAAGGGCGTCTATCTCGAGAAGCCGCTCACGCGCATCGCCTCGGAAGCGCGTTTCCTGGGTGAGGCCGCGCGCAAGTACAAGGTCGCCACCCAGATGGGCAATCAGGGCTACTCGCATGAAGCCACGCGCGTGGCGAGCGAGATCATCTGGTCCGGCGAGATCGGCGACGTCAAGGAAGTGCATGCGTACATGAGCCGGCCGAGCTGGCCGCAGGGCATGACGAAGATTCCGGCGCCGACGCCGGTGCCGGCCAACCTCGACTGGGATCTGTGGTTGGGCACGGCCGCGGCGCGGCCGTTCACGGCCGGTGACAAGGAGTACAAGGACTTCGTCGCGAGCCGTAACGCGATTCGCGCGGGCCGGGCCGGCGGTGCCGCAGGCGCAGCGCCGGCTGGCGCGCCGGCCGGTGGGCCGGGCGGGGGCGGTGGCAATGCCGATGACTTCGGCTTCTACCTGCCGTTCAACTGGCGCGGGTACTACGACTTCGGCAGCAGCCTGATCGGCGACTGGGGCGTGCACATCCTGGGCCCGGCCAACTGGGCGCTCGGGCTGAGCCCGGAGCACCTCGTCAGCGTCGAGTGCATCAAGAAAGATCCGCTGCCGGCGTTCACGTTCCCGGACGTGTTCACGATCAAGTACGAATTCAAAGCGCGCAAGAACATGCCGCCGGTCACCGTCTACTGGTACCAGCACACCGGTGGTGATGCCTATCTGCCGGACGGGATGTCGGCGGACGACGCGCGGAAGATTCCGAACACCGGACCGCAGGTCGGACCCGCAAACGCGGGACGTGCCGGCGGTGCCAATGCCGGGGCCGGACGTGCCGGCGCGGCCGGCGCGGCGGGTGGCCGCGGCGGTGGCGCACCGCAGGCGCAGGGCAGTGGCTACAACTGCATCTTCGTCGGCAGCAAGGGCTACCTCGGCACGAGCGGCCGCGGCGAAGGCGTGGGGTTGTTGCCCGGGTCACGCTGGGCGGATTACACGCTGCCGCCGTCGTTCCTCACGCGTTCCCCTGGCCATCAGCGCGACTGGATCCGCGCCTGCAAGGGCGGCGCGCCGGCGTGTTCGCAGTTCGAGATCGCCGCGCCGTACACCGAGTGGTTGGTGCTGGGCTCGGCGGCCGTTCGCACCGAAGGCAAGTTGCTGTACGACGCGAAGACCGGTCTGTTCACCAACAACCTCGAGGCGAACAAGCTCCTGAAGATGGATTACCGCAAGGGCTGGGAAGTCACGCTCTAGCGGGACGATCGATGAGGACGCGGATCCGGTCGGCGACGCCGGCCGGATCCGATGCACTGACGAGGAACACGCGACGGTGGCAACGCATCCCGCACCCACCGCGCGGCGGAGGAGCGATGAACCTGAAGGCCGTGTCGATGTCTGTCACCGCGGTGGCCGCGGTGATGCTGCTGATCATGCCCAGCCGTCCCGCCGCACAGGCGCCGGCCGTCGCGGGCCAGAAGCTCGTGCCCCTGCCGATCGTGCTGCCGCAGCCGCTGTTCGAGGGCACGCCGCAGAACATGAAGGTGCCCAATCTCGAGAAGCCCCGGTACAAGGCCCGCGAGCCGTTCCTCGCGCCGGCCGGCGCGGTCAACGTGGCGCGGCGCAAGAAGGTGACGAGCAGCGACGCGGCGCCGGTCATGGGCGATCTGGCCATGATCACGGATGGCGACCGCACCGCCGAAGAAGGCAGCGAGGTGGAACTCGGGCCGGGGCGTCAGCACGTCACCGTGGATCTCGGAGGCATGCACGAGCTCTACGCCATCCTCTTCTGGCATTTCCACCGCACGCCGCGCGTCTACTTCGACGTCATCGTGCAGATCGCCGACGATGCCGCGTTCACGAAGAACGTGCGCACGCTCTTCAACAACGATCACGACAACACATCCGGGCTCGGCGCCGGCAAGGACATGAACTACGTCGAGACCTCCGAAGGCCGGCTGGTCGACGCGAAGGGCGCCATCGCGCGTTATGTGCGGTTGTACAGCAAGGGCAACAGCGCCAACGAGATGAATCACTACATCGAGATCGAGGCGTTCGGGCGTCCCGTCAAGTGATCGCGTGAACGCACGCTTCGAGAGGACGCCATGGCAGAGGACGACAAGAACACGCACAACGAGCAGCCGAGTCGCGACGGGGGCAAGTTGATCAATCGGCGCGATCTGCTGCAGGGCATCTCGACCGTCCCGGTGCTCGGCCTGTTCGGCTACGCACTGAACAAGCAGATCGGCCACGAGCGCGCGCA
>CAYFLU010000325.1:0-2849 GCA_964343975.1 uncultured Solibacteraceae bacterium | reverse complement strand
GCGGCGGTGAACACCGGTGAGGCTTCGGCCTCCGCGCCGATCACGCCGAGCGGCTGCGCGCGGTCTTTCGCCACGATGCCGCACCCGCTGATGAGTCCGCCGCCGCCGACGGCGATGACGAAGACCTCGATCTCCGGCACGGCCGCGAGCATCTCGAGAGCGATCGTCCCCTGCCCCGCGATCACGTCGTCGTCGTTGTACGGCGACACATACGGCACGCCGGTGCGCGCGGCGTCGTCTCGCGCGGCGGCTTCCGCCGCGTCGTAGTCGGCGGTCTCGATGAGGTCGGCGCCGAAGGCGCGCATCGCGCCGCGCTTCGCGTCGGCCACGGTTGCCGGCGCGTACGCGCGCACGCGGATCCCGAGCTGCTGGCCCGCCCAGGCCAGCGCCTTGCCGTGATTGCCGGCCGAGGCGGTGACGACGAGGTCGGTCTCTGGCGCGCGATCCCGCAACGCGAGTAGCGCGTGCATGGCGCCCCGCGCCTTGAAGGAGCCCGTGTGCTGCGCCGTTTCCAGCTTGAGCCAGACCGTGGCGCCGCTGTGCTGGGAGAGCCACGGCGAGTGGATGAGCGGGGTGTTGAGCACGTGCGGCGCCAGGCGCGCCGCGGCCCGCTCGATCGACTGCCGATTCATGAAAAGATTCTACCGGTATGGAGATCGTCGCCGCTGCCGCCCCGCCCTTTTTCAAGAATGGCTATCTCGTCACCTGCGAAGCCACACGCGAGACGGTGTTCATCGATCCCGGCGACGAAGTCGACGACCTGCTCGCGCACGCGCGCGAGGAAGGGTTGCGCATCACGATGATCCTGTTGACGCACGCGCACGTCGATCACGTGAGCGGCGTCGCGCGCGCCACGCGCGCGCTCGGCGTGCCGGTGTGGCTGCATCGCGACGATCTGTTCCTCTACAACGACGCGGTGGCGCACGGTCGGAAGTTCGGGCTCACCGTGGAAGCGCCGACGCCGGTGGATCAGTTCTATGCACCGGGTCAGACCTTGACGTTCGGCGAGTACGTCGTCGAGGTGCGCCACACGCCCGGGCACTGCCCAGGTGGCGTGTGTTTGGCGATCGGCCGCCCCGGTGAGACGGAGCGGGAGCTGTTCGTCGGCGACACGCTGTTTGCGGGCTCGATTGGCCGCACCGACCTGCCCGGGGGCGATCATGAGCAATTGCTCCGGTCGATCCGGGAACAGTTGCTTGTCTATCCCGACGAGACTATCGTGCACTCGGGCCACGGGCCGGATACGACCATCGGCGAAGAACGGGCCACCAATCCCTATCTGAGATGACGCACATCTTCGCCACCCCCTCGCTCGTCGGCCTGCTCCTGTAGACCGCCGGCGTGCTTATGGTGGCGGTGTTGTGTCTGGCGCTCTCGCGCACGATCCGTCAGCCGCCGCTGGTGCCGTGGACGGCGGCGTGGCTCGCGCTGCTCGGCGCGTTGTGCGCGTTGTGGCTCTCGTTGCTCTGGCCGGCCTGTGATGTTGTCGGCTATCCGGCGTACATGTTCTTTGAGTATGTCTTTGGCTATCTCGTTTACGCGGGCTGTCGTGAGCACGTGATGGGCACGCCGATCACGTGGCGGCACTGGCCAACGGTGGCACTGCTCGCGGTGCCGGCTCTGCTCCTCGCGTGGCTGGCGCAGTTTCAGTTGAACGTGTTTCTCGCGCTGCACGGGCCCGTCTATGGCGGCTTCTTTCTGCTCTCGTGGGCGCAGCTGCGTCGTGTGGAGGTGCGCCGCCGCAGCTGGCTCGGTGTGCAGGTGCTGCGCGTGGCGCTCGCGCTCCTTGCGCTGCTCAACATCGCCTATGGGCCGGTGTTCGCCCTCTCGGCGTTCGGCGTGATCGCGCATGAACCGCCGTTTCTCGCATACTCGTCGTTCTACGACCTGCTGCTCCTGACGATGCTCGCGTTCGGGATGATCATGGTCACGACCGGCGAAGTGCAGTCGGATCTGGAGTCGGCACTCGACCGGTTGGCGGGATCCGCGCAGACCGATCACCTCACCGCGGCGTTCAACCGCCACGCGTTCCAGACGGTCTTGTCGCGCGAGCTCGCCGGCACGGCGGTGATCGCCGACATCGACAACCTGAAGTCGATCAACGACCAGTTCGGCCATGCGGCTGGAGACGCGGCGATTCGTGCGGTGGCCACGGCCATTCGCAGCCTGATTCGCGCGGCTGATCTGCTGTTCCGCTGGGGCGGCGACGAGTTTCTGGTGCTGCTCAGTAGGATTGCCGAGGGGGACGCGCGCGTGCGGCTCGCGGATGTGAACGAGCGTCTGCGCGCGGTGGCCGTGCCGGGTCGCGAGGAGGCCGTGTCGGTGTCGGTCGCGATGGGCTTCGCGCCGTTTGATTCGTCCGCGTCGCTCGACGCGGTGATTCGCGTCGCCGACGAAGCGATGTACGGACGGAAGCGGGGCGGCGCCTAGCCGCGCGTCACTTCGAAGTCGACGCGGCCCACGGTGAGGATGTCACCGGCGGCGAGCTGGGCCTTGTCGGTCTTGGCGCCGTTCACGAAGATGCCGTTCGTGCTCTCGAGGTCTTCGACGAGCAACGAGTCGTCGCCGGCCGTCAGCCGGCAGTGCAGCCGCGACACGAGCGGGGCTTCCACGATGAATTCGGCGCGCGCCGAGCGGCCAAGCGTTTTGAGCGAGCCGGGCGCGAGCCGCAGCGTCATTTCCGGATTCGAACTCGTGAGCAACCAGCCAGCCATCTGTCGGTCCTGTGGGTGTCGGGGCTATTTCTTCGGGGCCATCACGGTGCGCAGCCAGTCGGCGATCGTCGTCGCCACATCCGGCGACACGCTGGCGCCGCTGAGCGTCGTGTATTCGCTGACTTCGCCCGTCTT
>CAYFLU010000324.1:0-2856 GCA_964343975.1 uncultured Solibacteraceae bacterium | reverse complement strand
CGCGCCGATGAACTTCCGCCCGACCTGCACACCGGCGGAAACGCAAGACAACGGCGGCCTGATCCGCTAACCCGCATCCAATGAAAAACCGGCCAGACAGACCCGATGGGGCGGGTGTGTCTGGCCGGAGTGAAACGCAGGCAGCGTCTGATGCGGGAGGAACGCGTCAGAGGCCGCCTGCGGCCTGGTGTGAAACGACTAGAACGAGATGCGGAGCTGCATCTGCATCGTGCGCGGCGACTGGTACCCCGTCGCCACGCCGAAGCCGGCGTTCTTCGGCTGCGACCGCGACGTCACCACCGCGCCCGTGGCGTCATACGCCAGGTTCGTGATGGTCGACGACGTCGACGGGCTCGCCAGCTGCATGGTCGTGTTGCGGGCCGTCACGGCTGACTGGTTGAACAGGTTGAACGCGTCGAGTCGGAACTCGGCCGCGATGCCGCGCGGGAGGCGGATCTTGCGCGAGAGCGAGAGATCCGTCTGGGTCACGAAGCAACCGCGCATGTAGTTCGCGCCGGATTCGAGACCGACACTGCCCACCGCCGGGCCCGAGAACGCCGCCGTGTTGAACTGCTTGAGCGGATCGTCGCTGCAGCCCGAACCCGGATCGCCCGTGATGATGACGCGGCCGCCGAAGTCCGGCGAACCGGTGATGTTCACGTTCGCGCCGTTGCTCGTGTAGCTGTAGCCCACAGAGTAGGCCGTGCCCGACGCGCCGCTCCACAACACGGCGACCGTCCAGTCGCTCAACAGGCCGCTCACGATGTTCTGCATCGTGCCGCCCGTCGACAGCGTCGGCGACTGCCACACCATCGACGCGCGCATCACGTGACGCTGCGGCGCGTTGTCACCGAGCAGCGCCTGCGCCTGGTCCTGATCGGCGCGGGTCGTGATCGTGCCGTCCGCGTTGTGCTGCAAGCGCGGCGCGATCGTCTGCTTGTCGTAGAGACCGATCGTGTCGTTGAAGCTCAGCGCGAGACCACCCGCCAGACGGCGGTTCAGACCGATCTGGATCGAGTGATACGTGCGGCTCTGGTTCGCCTGCTGCTGCGTGATCGTGCCGTAGCCCTTGTAGAAACGGGCGAGGTCCGGGTTCAACGCCGCGAGCGACGCCGCGCCGGGCGTCGTGCTCGTCTGCGTACGGTCCTGGTTCGACGCCAGGAAGGCCGTGCCGTAGTCGATCGAGTTGATGTTCACGCCCTGCGTGAAGTAGTCGCTGTGCTGACCGACGTAGGCCAGGTCGAGCGCCACCTTGAACGGCAACACCATCTGCGTACCGACGTTCCACTGCACCGAGGTCGGCAGCGGTTCGTCGTACTGCCACACCGTGAGGGCGGGCGGCGCTTCCGTCGTCAGACCGGCCGAGCTCAGGTTCTGGAGCTGACCGTAACGGACCGTGACCTGACGCGAGAACGGCGGGTTGTTGACCGTGTTGTAGACGTTCTGCGCCTGCGGACGATCGTAGAACACGCCGATACTGCCGCGGACGACGAGGCTCTGGTCGCCCTTCACGTCCATCGCGATACCGAGACGCGGCGCGATCTTGAGCGCCGGGTACTTGATGTTGGTGCTCACGATGCCGTTGCCGTTCGCGAAGACGCCGTTCGTCGAGCTGCCCGTGCCCGGCACGATCGTGCCGATGGCGAGCGCCGAGTTGGCGCCGAGGAACGCGCCCGTGATCGGGTTCATCGCCTGACGGTTCGTGCCCGAGCAGGGATAGACGCCGTTCGCGCAACCGGCCACGTAGAGCACCGGCGCCTGCGCGGCCGCCCACTGATCCGGCAGGAAGTTCGACGACTTGCCGTAGCTGTCGTACTGCGGCACCTGATGCACGAAGCGCAGACCGTAGTCCAACGTGATGTTCGGACGGACCTTCCAGTTGTCCTGGATGTAGCCCTCGTGGTTCACGGCGAGATACGCGCCCTCACCCCACCGCGACAGCTGCGAGTAGGAGCTGAACACGCCGAGCGCCGCGTTCGAGAAGCCGAAGCTCGTGTCGAGCACGTTGTTCGTGTCGTTCGCGAAGCTGATCGCGCCGTAGATGTTGCCCTGGCCGCGGCGCTGGTAGCTGCGGAAGTAGTAGTAGCCGACCTTGAACGTGTGCGACGTCGCGACCTTCGTCACGCTCAGGTTCAGCGTCTTCACATCGGTATCGAGGATGAAGTTGCTGAACGGCCCCTGCCAGTTCGGCGGGGCGTTGGCCACGCGGGAGCCCCACGCGAAGGAGGGCGCCGCGTTCACGCGCGTGCCGTCCCAAATCGGACCGCCCGAGCGCTGCATCACTTCATACGAGAACGTGTTCGGATCGATGATCGTCGCGTCCGGGAACAGGTACGGGATCGAGCCGAAGCCGGCCGTCACGCGGTTCGCGATGTCGTTCGTCGGGTTGCCACCACGGCAGTAGTTCGGCGCGCCGCCGGCCACCGAGCAGCCTTCCTGATGGTGGTAGTTCGCGCCGAAGGACGCCTCAGCGAACGTCGTGTTGTTGATCGTCCAGTTGAGCGTCGCGCCCGGCACCCAGATGCCGTAGTTGTCTTCCTTCGAGTCGTTGAAGCCCGGCATCGTGCCGACGATCATGTCGTTCGGCTGCTGGTATTCGACGAACTTGAAGCTGCCACGCAGGTTCTGCGTCGGCTGGTAGTCGACACGCACGATCGGCTGATAGCCGAGCAGACGCGTCGCCGGATCCGTGCTCTCGTAGTTGTACGCCACGCCCGTCGTGTTCGGGAGCGTCGGCGACGGCCACCACTTCAGGATGTTGATGCCCGCCGTGTAGAGACGGTTCGCCGGGATCTTGCCGAGCACGCCGCCGTCCTTGAAGCACGCCGTCGTGTTGGCCGCCGAGCACGTGCCGCT
>CAYFLU010000323.1:0-2885 GCA_964343975.1 uncultured Solibacteraceae bacterium | reverse complement strand
TGAAGTCGACGTTCTGCGGCAGGAAGTCTTCGCCGATGCCTTCCGTGATGTACGGATAGATCTCGTTCTTGTCGAAGATTCCCGTCTCCTTGTACTTCTTGAACACCGACCCGTACGTGTCGATGCCCAGGATCTGGATGTTCGGGTTCTTCTCTTTCAGATACTTGCCGGTGCCGGTGATCGTGCCGCCGGTGCCGACACCGACGACGAGGTGCGTGATCTTGCCGTCGGTCTGTTCCCAGATTTCCGGCCCGGTCTGCTCGTAGTGCGCCGTCGCATTCGACGGGTTGTCGTACTGATTGGCCTTCCAACTATTCGGCGTCTCGCGCTCGAGACGCGACGACACCGAGTAATACGACCGCGGATCCTCCGGCTCGACGTCGGTCGGACACACGATCACCTCCGCGCCGAAGGCGCGCAGCGCGTCGACCTTTTCCTTCGACTGCTTGTCGGTGGTGGTGAAGATGCACTTGTAGCCCTTCACGACCGCGGCAATCGCGAGGCCCATGCCGGTGTTGCCCGACGTGCCTTCGATGATCGTGCCGCCGGGCTGGAGCTTGCCGCTCTTCTCGGCGTCTTCGATCATCTTCAGGGCCATGCGGTCCTTGATCGAGTTGCCGGGATTGGTGGTCTCGATCTTGACGACCACGGTGGCGGGAATGTCCTTGGTGATGCGGTTGATGCGCACCATCGGCGTGTTGCCGATCAGATCAAGGACGGTGTCTCCGATTTTCTTATGCGCGGTCACGTTCCCAATTATAGGGCGATCACGCGCCCGCGCTGTGTGTGACGAGCGTGTCGCTTACTTGCCCGGATCCTTGCCGTTCGCATGACACGGCGGCGGCGTGGCCGCTGCCGGCGCCCCGGCCGCGGCACCGGCCGGCCCCGGTCCCCCGCCACGCGCTGCGGTCGCGGTCGGCTGGCAGTTCGGATACCACGTCGGCACGAACGCCGAGTTCGACAACCACATCACCGGCGCAAACATCGACTGAATCGCCATCGTCATGTGCGCGAAGTCGATCGTCTTCACCTCGTCGGACGCCTGGTGGTAGTCCTTGTGCAGGTTGAAGCTCGACACGGTGTGCGCGATGACGCCCGCGCGCGCGAGCTGGATGTTGTCGGAGCGCGAGAAGAAGTTCTGCTCCGGATGCGGATCCTGCACGAGCCGCGCACCTTGCTTCGCGAGCTCCACGCCGAGGTTACTGCGCTCGTAGCCCGTGAGCCACAGCGTCTTGTCCGGCACGAGGGGATCGGCGCGCCCGAGCATCTCGAACTCGAGGTTGGCCACGATCTTGTCCTTCGTCACGAGCGGATGATCAAGGAAGTCGCGCGCGCCGAAGCCGCCCGCTTCTTCGCTGCCGAACCACGCGAACATCACGGTCCGCTTCGGGCGCGGGCCCTTGGCGATCGCCTCCGCCAGTTCCAGCACCGCCGTCGAGCCGCTCGCGTCATCGTCGGCGCCGTTGAAGATCGGATCCGGCGCGCCCGGGCGCACGCCGAGGTGATCGAGATGCGCCGTGAGCAAGATCACCTGCGCGGCCATCGCCGGGTCGCTGCCCGTGAGTTTGCCGAGCGCGTTGTACGTGCGGCCCGGCTGCAGCGCGCACTGGAAGTCGACCTTCGTGCCGTCAGCGAGCCCGGCAAACGCCGCGTGCGTGGCCTTGTCGAGGACGATGCGGACCATCGCGGGTGCGGGGGCGCCGCCACCGCGCGCGCCACCGGCGGCCGCAGCGGCCGGCATGCGGCCGCCCGTGGCCGCCCACTGCGTGCGAATCTGCGGCGTCTCCACCGTGAGGAGGCCCGCCGCCTTCGCGATGAGTGCGTTGTCGACCACGGCGCCATCGGGCACGAACACAAACGCGTTGTCGGGAATCTTGGCGCCAACTTCGTAGCGCACGAGCGGGCCGCTCACCGCGCCCTTGTTGATCGACTGCACGAGCATCTCGCGACCGTGCGTGAGCGTCATGCCGCCGGCCACCAGGACCGGCGCCGACGCCGCCGTGACGCGGCCCGTGTCGATCGTCTTCACATAGCCGCCGTCGTCGCCCAGCGGCTCGATGCCCCAGCGGCGCATCTGCGAACCGATGTACGCGGCCGCGCGCCATTCATCCGCCGTGCCGCTGCCGCGGCCCTGCATCGCGTCGCCGGCCAGAAACTCCATGTGGCCGCGAATCGACGCTTCCGTGATCGTGTCGGGCGTCGGGGCGCCAAGTTTGGCCGGCGCCTTCTGCGCGACGAGCGGCGTCAGCGCCGTCAGCGAAAAGGCGATCGCGAGCAGCCGTGAAACGCGAACAGGGTTCGTCATATGCCGAGAAGCATACGACGAACCCTGTTGGTGGTCATCCCCGGCCTGCCGGCCGGGGCTCCCGTCGAGAGAACTACTGCAGCGTGAAGTTCACCGTCACGGTCATGACGACCGGCTTCGGCACGCCATTGAGGAGCGTGGGCGTGTACTCCCACTGCATCACGGCTTCCTGCGAGGCCGCATCGAGCGCGGGCACACTGCGCAAGATGCGCGTGTTCGCCACCTTGCCGGCTTCGTCGACCACCGCTTCGATGATCACGATGCCCTGGATGCGGTTGTCCTTGGCTTCCTGCGGATAGGCCGGCGCCACATACTTCACGCGCTCGGGCGCCTTGATGTTGCCGCCGATCCGCAGCGCTTCCACGCCGTTCAGGTACACCGGCTCCTGCGCCGGCGCCTGGGCAAATGACAGAACGGGCACGGCCATGACCGCGACCAGAAACGAAAAGAGCAGCTTCTTCATGGATCCTCCGAAGGGATTAGACACCGAAAAAGACATCTGGGCATCGGGGAATCTGGGTATCGGGGTATTAGCGCTTCCCGCCGAAGATCGAGCCGAGCACGCCCCGCACGATCTGGC
>CAYFLU010000322.1:0-2901 GCA_964343975.1 uncultured Solibacteraceae bacterium | reverse complement strand
TTCGTGCCGCCGTGCGCGACGTAGAAGTTGAACGACTTCTTGTGATCGAGCAGCCACGTCACTTCGCGAATCAGCGCAGGAATGCCCGGCCGCTGCCACTTCTCGCCCCAGTGCGTGAGCCAGCCCGGATAGGTCTCGGATGAAAACACCGGCACGCCCGGGTTGATCGACTTGGCGAGCGTCCAGTGATTGTCGTTCTCACCCGAGTCGAGCCCGACCGCGGCGCCCGGCAGCGACCCGGCCTCGAGCATGTACGGCGTAGGACCGTCGCCCGTGAAGAACGGGACGGTGATGCCGTTCGCCTTCCACACGTCGCGCAGCCGCGACATGTAGGCGCGGTCATTCGCGTAGGAGCCGTATTCGTTCTCGACCTGCACGAGCACGATCGGCCCGCCGTTCGTGACGAGCGCCGGCTTCAACACCTTCGCGAGCGCCGCCATGTACCGCTCGGCCGCCTGCATGTAGCGCGGATACATGCTGCGCACGCGCAGTTCCGGATCTTTCAAGAGGTAGCTCGGAATGCCGCCGAAGTCCCACTCGGCACACACATACGGCCCCGGCCGCAGAATCGCGTGCATCCCGGCGTCTTTCACGAGCGCGAAGAACTTGGCGAGGTCGTGATTGGTCGTCGTGAAGTCGAAGACGCCTTCCGCCGTCTCGTGGTAATTCCAGAAGATGTAGGCCGCCACCGTGTTGCAGCCCATCGCCTTCGCCATCGCGATGCGATGCGCCCAGTACTCCGCCGGAATCCGCGACGGGTGCATCTCGCACGAGATGATCTGCAGCGGCTTGCCGTCGAAGAGGAAGTCATCGGGGCCCAAGGTGAAGGTGTGGGACGGCAACGAGCGCTGCGGTCCCGGGTTCCGGGTCCCCTGGCTCAGGTCCGCCCTCGTCCCCGGACCACGTCCTGGGCCGGGGTCACGGTCCGCAGACAACGTCTGTACGCCCAATGACACACACACCGCAAGAACGCCGACGGAGACGACACGCTTCATGGGCTGAATTCTACTGTGCCGACACGGACCTGGACCGGGACCGCGAAGCTCTACTCCGCCCGATACGCCAGATACTTCGGTTCCCAGATGGCGTCGTGGATTTTCGGCGCGACCTGATCGAGCGGCATCTCGGGCGCCGCGCCGCAGCGCACGAGCGCTTCACCGACAGCGACGGCGACCTTGGCCGAGACGTCGCGCAGCGCCGGAATCGGCGGGAAGATCGCGGCGCCGGGCGCCGTCTCCGGCCCCGTCGCTTCGGACACCGCCATTGCCGCCGCCGCAAACGCCTCGTCGGGCAGCGCCCGCGCGCCGACGACGGTGGCGCCGAGGCCGATCCCGGGGAATACGAACGCGTTGTTGCATTGGCCGATCTGGTGCGACACGCCGTTCCACGACACGGGCGCGAACGGGCTGCCCGTGCCGACGATCGCCGCGCCGTTCGTCCACGCGAGCAACTGCTCTGGTCGCGCCTCGACCTTCGACGTCGGGTTCGACAACGTCAGCACGATCGGCCGCGCGCACGCCGCGTGCATCGTCTTGATGATGTCTTCGGTGAACGAGCCCGGCTGGCCCGAGACACCGACGAGAATCGTCGGCGCGAACTCGCGGACCACGTCGGCGAGCGAGAAGCGGCCGGGCGTGGCGCTCGACCAGCCGGCGACAACCGAGGGATCGGCCGCGATGTCGCGCTTGTGCCCTGTCAGCCCCGGGCGATCCTCGAGGATCAGGCCCTTCGAGTCGAGGCAGAGCACGCGTCGATTGATCTCGGCGGTGCTGAATCCCGCGCCGGCAAGCGCGCGCCGCATCTGCATCGCACAGCCAGCGCCCGAGGCGCCCGCGCCGTAGAACACGAGGCGCTCGTCCGCGAGCGTACGTCCCGCGCGGTTCACGCCCGTGCGAATGCCGGCCTCGACCACCGCCGCCGTGCCTTGAATGTCGTCATCGAAGCTCGGCAGCACCGACCGGTACCGCTCGAGCACCTGAAACGCCACGTCGTTCGCGAAGTCTTCCCACTGCACGAGCGCATGCGGGAACACGACCGTGATCGCGTCGACCAGTTCGTCCATCAGCGAGAAGTACGCGTCACCGCGCAAACGGCGATGGCGCACGCCGAGATAGAGCGGATCCTGCAGCAACGCGTCGTTGTCCGTGCCGACGTCGATGTCCATCGGCAAGCCGAGCGAGGGATGCACGCCCGCGCCCGCGGTGTAGAGCGCAACCTTGCCGACGGCGATGCCCATGCCGCCCACGCCTTGATCGCCGATGCCGAGGATCGCCTCGTTGTCGGTGGCCACGATCACGCGCACGTCGTCGCGCTGCGCGTTGGCGAGCACGTCCACGATGTGGCCGCGATCCGCGGTCGACACATAGATGCCGCGGGGACGGCGGTAGATGTGGCTGTAGGTCTCGCAGATCTTGCCGACCGTCGGGGTGTAGATGATCGGCAGCATCTCCTCGAGATGGCTCGTCACGAGCTGGTAGAACAGCGTCTCGTTGCGATCCTGCAGGCTCGCGAGAAACGTGTAGCGGCTCGGGTCGTCGGGGATCTGGAGGAAGTTGCCGTAGGCGCGGATCAATTGCTCGTCGGGCGTGGAGATGGCCGGCGGAATCAATCCGGTGAGCCCGAGCTCACGCCGCTCGCTCGCGGTGAAGCACGTGCCTTTGTTGAGGATGGGGTCGTTCTTGACTGAGGCCCCGCGGCGGAAGACGGCGAGATACCGTTCTCCCGTCCGCGGGTCGATCCGCGCGTCGAACTTCTGCGGCACTGGCATGGCCGCCTCCCACATGGCCGGCGCCGGCGCACCGGTCAGCAACTAGCGCTGATTCATGGGCACGTAGGCACGCTTGGTGGCGCCGGTGTAGATCTGGCGCGGCCGCACGATGCGCGTGTCGGGATCCTTGCGCA
>CAYFLU010000321.1:0-2905 GCA_964343975.1 uncultured Solibacteraceae bacterium | reverse complement strand
GATCGGCCGCCCGGACGCGGTGCGGGCGGTCGGCGCCGCGAACGGCCAGAACCCGATTCCGATCATCGTCCCCTGCCATCGCGTGATCGGCGCCAACGGCACGCTCACCGGATTCGGTGGCGGACTCCCCATGAAAAAATGGCTGCTGGCTCACGAGAGCCAGCAGCCGGTTTTGTAGTTCTAGTCGAACAGCGCGGTGCGGGTTAGCGCGGCGCCGGGCCGCCACCACGCGGCGCCGACGACGGCGGCACCATGCCCTGCAGGCGCATGTAGGTGACGATGTTGCCGTAGTGCTCGTTGATGTGCTGCGTGTTGTAGAACAGCGCGCCGAACTTCGAGCGGTTCGTCGTGCCGTTGCGCTCGGCCATGTTCTGGTCGTTCACGGCGTCGAACGCCTTGTCGCAGCGGCCGAACGACTCCTTCAGCTTCGCGACGATGTCGGCCTTCTTCATGTCCTTGCCGAGATCTGTCGGCTTGCCGCCGTTGTCGTACCGGCCGGGTGCTGCGGTTTCGCCGGCGAGCAGGAAGCAGGCGCCGTTGTTGTCATCGGTGAGGTGGCCCATCAGGCCGGCCCACGTGCGCACCTCGGGCGTCGGCGACCAGCCGTACTTCTCTTCCGGAAACTGCTCGGCGGCCTTGGTGATGTTGGTCTTGATGTTCGTGTAGATCGTCTTCACTTCGTTGATCATGCCCGGCAGCGGACGCGGCTGAGGCGCCTGGCCCTGGCCCATCGGCGGCTGCTGCGCCGAAAGCGCGGCAACGAAAGCGGTACAGCACAGCAGAGAAAGACCCAGCGATTTCATGGTGATGCCTCCAGCGATGTAGCGGTTCGGACGCTTAACTTACCATTACTCTGCTCGGCTCTTATATAGTCCCGAGTTCGGGGCTCCCGACCGGGCCCCGAGGGGAACGAGGAGGATCACAGGCATGAGAAAGACGCTGTACGGCGCACTCGCTGCGGCCGTGACGCTGACGATCGCCGGTTTGCCGCTGCGCGCGGCCAACGAGCCGATCGACTACGACGGCATCAACCGCATCAAGACGCAGGGGCTCGTGGAAGCGAACTCCAAGGTCATGGACATCGCCAGCTGGCTGACCGATGTCTACGGTCCGCGACTCACCGGCTCGCCGAACATCGAGAAGGCCGGCCAGTGGGCGGTGAAGGAAATGCAGAGCTGGGGTCTCACCAACGTCGCGATGGAGCCGTGGGCGGCCGATGCGACGGGTGGCAACAACGGATTCCCGAAGGGTTGGTACACCGAGAAGTTCTATCTGGCCGCGGTCGCACCGCAGCAGTTCCCGATCGTCGGCACGCCGACCGCGTGGACGCCGGGCACGAACGGCCTCGTGCGCGGTGACGCCGTGATGATCACGGAGAACACGCTCGAAGAACTGAAGGCCAAGTACACCGGCAAGCTGAAGGGCGCGTGGGTGCTGCGCTCGGCGGCGCCGGATGTGGCGGCGTACTTCACGGCGCCCGGCAAGCGGTACACGAAGGACGAGCTGGACCTGATGGAATCGCCGGCGCGGACGAACGAGCTCGGCACGGCGACCGCGGGTCGTGGTGGCGCGCCGGCGGCGGGCGGTCCTGGCGGACGCGGCGGCGCGAATGCGCCGGCGGCGACGCCCGGTTCGACGCCGTGTGCGGCGGGCCGCGGTGGTGGTGGCGGTGGCGCGACGCCGAATCCGTGTGACGCGTTCTTCAAGGAACAGGGTGTGGCGGGCTTCCTCTCGACCGCGCCGCGCGGCCACGGCATCTACACGATCGGCGGCGGCAACCGCACGGCGGATCCGGCCACGCTAATGTCGCAGATCGCGATCACGGCGGAACACTACGGCCGCATCGCGCGCATGCTCGCCAAGGGCGAGAAGGTGCAGATCGAAGCCGACATCAAGAACACGTACACGGCGAACCCGCCGATGTTCAATGTCGTCGGCGAAATCAAGGGCACCGACAAGGCCGACGAGATCGTGATGCTCGGCGCGCACTTCGACTCGTGGCACGCGTCGACCGGCGCCACCGACAACGCGGCCGGCTCGGCGGCGATGATGGAAGCGATGCGCATCCTCAAGCAGAGCGGCGTGAAGCTGCGCCGCACGGTGCGCATCGGGCTGTGGACGGGTGAAGAGCAGGGCCTGCTCGGCTCGGCGCAATACATGCGCATGCACTTCGGTACGGCCGCGGGTCGTGGCGGCGGCGCGGGTGCGGGCGGTCGTGGCGCCGGTGGCGCCGCGCCGGCAGCGCCGGCCGCGGCACAGCCGTCGAACACCTGGACACCGGTGCCGGCGGGCGTGACCGACGTCAAAGCTGACTGGAACAAGTTCGCGGCCTACTTCAACATCGACAACGGCACGGGCGCGATCCGCGGCATCTACCTGCAGCAGAACCAGGCCGTGGCGCCGATCTTCCGTGAGTGGATGGAGCCGTTCAAGTCGATCGGCATGACGCACATCAATCCGGGCAACACGGGCGGCACCGACCATCAGTCGTACGACGCGATCGGTCTGCCGGGCTTCCAGTTCATTCAGGACGAAGTCGAGTACAACTCGATGACGCACCACACGAACCTGGACAGCTACGAGCGCCTGCAGCCGGAAGACATGCGCCGCAACGCCACGATCGCTGCGGCGTTCGCGTTCCTCGCGGCCAACCGCGAAGACAAGCTGCCGCACAAGCCGGCGACGCCGCTGCCGGGTGGCGGCGGTCGCGGCGGCAACTAGCAAACAGCTACAAGTTCGCGAACGACAAACGGCCCGAGCAGCACTGCTGCTCGGGCCGTTTTGCATTTCACGAGACGTGCGAGGTGTTACCGTCCGCCGCCGGGACCGCGGCCACCGCCACCACCGCCGCGGAATCCACCACCGCCGCCGGGACGTCCGCCACCGCGGTGATGTCCACCGCCAC
>CAYFLU010000320.1:0-2921 GCA_964343975.1 uncultured Solibacteraceae bacterium | reverse complement strand
GTGCGGGGGCGGCGCCCGGTGGCGCGCAGGCGCCGCGTGGCGGTGCGCCGGCTGCAGCGCCGGGTGGTGGCGGCGGCGCGCCGCAGCGCAAGTTGCAGATCATGGAACTCGCCAGTGGCAAAACCGTGGATGTGCCGAATGCCGGCGGCTTCCAGTTCTCGAAAGACGGCCAGTATCTCGCGATCAAGATCAACGGCACGCCGGGTGACACGTCACATCGCGGCACGGACCTGCTCGTGCGCCGGTTGTCTGACGGCCTGACGCAGAACATCGGCAATGTCTATCAGTACGCGTTCGACAGCACGGGGAAGTCGTTGGCGTACACGATCGACGCGCCGTCGAAACTCGGCAACGGCCTCTACGTGGTTCGGCCGTCGACCGGCGAAACGAAAGTGCTCGACGCCGCAGCGCAGGAATACGACGGCCTCACGTGGCAGAGCGAGGGCGCCGGGCTCGCGGTTCTGCGCGGCGAGAAGCCACAAGGCAAGGAACTGAAGCAGAACGTGCTGGTGGTCAGCGATGACGCGCGCGCGGGCAAGGCCGCGACCGTGATCGCCGTGGCCGCCGATGCGAAGTTTCCGAAAGACTTCGTCGTGAGCGAGAACACGGCGCCGCGCTGGAGCAAAGACGGCTCGAAGATCTTCATCGGCATCAAAGCGCAGCAAGACACGCCGGGGGCGCCTGGAGACGAGCAGGCCAATCTCGACATCTGGCACTACAAAGACACCACGCTCCAGTCTGTGCAGATGATCCAGATCGCGCAGCTGCGCCGCGCGACCTTCGCCTCGGTCGTGCATCTGACCTCGAAGGCGTTCGTGCGACTCGCCGACGAGACGATCCCCGCCGTGCAGCCGACGGCAGACGATGCGTGGGTGATCGGCCGCGACGAGACGCCGTATCAGTACGACTTCTCGGAGGGGGAACCGTCGCGCGCGGACATCTATCAGATCAACACCACCACCGGAGCGCGCACGCTCGTCGCGAAGCGCAACCTGCGTGCGCTGGGCGCATCGCCTGACAGCCAGTGGTACGCCTGGGTCGAAGGCGGCCACGTGATGGCGCGCAACCTCAAGACCGGCGCCGTGGTGAACGTGGACGGCGCGACGAAGAGCTTCATCAATACGGACGACGATCATGCCGGCGAGAAGCCCGTGTGGGGATTGGCGGGCTGGTCGAAGGATGGCAAGGCGATCCTCCTGTACGACAAGTTCGATCTCTGGTCGCTGCCGCTTGATGGCACGCCGGGAACGAAGGGCACAAACCTCACGGCGGGCGCGGGGGCCAAGGATTCAATCCAACTGCGGCTCGCCGGCGCGCTCAATCAAGACGAACCCGATCTGGCGTGGAACGCCATGCCGCCGGTTGACGACGAGGCGCCGGTGTTGGAGCCGTTTCAGGGCGGTGGACGCGGCGGCGGGGCCGGCGCGTCGGGCATCGATCTGTCGAAGCCGCTCACGCTCACCGGCTACGGCGAGTGGACGAAGAAGTCGGGCTACTTCAGGATTCCCGCGGGCGGTGGCGCGCCGGCACCGCTCATCTGGGCCGACAAGAGCATCGGCGGCGCCGTCAAGGCGAAGAACGCCGATCGCGTGCTCTTCACCGAGCAGACCTTTCAGGAATTCCCCGACTACTGGATGACGACGACGGCGTTTGCGTCGCCGAAGAAGCTGACCGACGCCAATCCGCAGATCAGCGAGTATGCGTGGGGCTCGAAGACGCTCGTGGACTACACGGTGGGCGCGGGCAAGACGGCCAAGAAGATGCAGGCCACGCTCACGCTGCCGGCCGGCTATCAGCCCGGAAAGAAGTATCCGATGGTCGTCTACATCTACGAGATCATGTCGAACACGCATCATCAGTTCTCGATGCCGGTGTACGACGATCGCCCGCACATGAGCGCGTATGCGAGTGACGGCTATCTCGTGCTGCAGCCGGACATCACCTATGAGATCGGCAAGCCCGGCACGTCGGCGCTCGACTGCGTGACGGCGGCGGTGAAGAAGGTCATCGAACTCGGCTATGCCGATCCCGCGCACATCGGGTTGCAGGGGCACAGCTGGGGCGGTTACGAAAGCTCGTTCATCGTCACGCAGACGAACATGTTCGCGGCGGTCGTCACCGGCGCGCCGCTCACGAACCTGACGAGCATGTACAACATCCTCTATAAGCAGACGGGCGCGTGGAACGGCGGCATCCTCGAGACGAGTCAGGGCCGCATGGGCGCGAATGTCACGCCGTGGAATGCCACGGCGCTGTATGAAAGCCAGTCGGCCATCTTCAACGTGGCGAAGATCCAGACGCCGTTCATGATCTTGCAGGGCACGGCCGACGGCGCGGTCGACTGGAATCAGGGTCTCGAGTACTACACGGCGGCGCGCAAAGCGGGGAAGAACGTCATCTTCCTCTCGTATCCGAACGAGCCGCATCACCTCGGGATCAAGGCGAACCAGAAGGACTTCCAGACCCGCATGAAGCAGTACTTCGATCACTACCTGAAGGGCGCGCCGATGCCCGAGTGGATGAAGAACGGCCTGCCGCAGGTACGGAAAGGTGAGGCGATCAAGTGAAGCGCTTGTTGATGTTCACGTCCGCCACGGCGGCGGTGCTCGCGCTGACGTTCACGACCCATGCGGCGCCGCAGGCCGCGAAGCCGGTCTTTGAAAACGGGCAGGCGCAGATCGTGCCGGCATTCAATGATCCGGCACAGTGGATCAAGCAGACGCTGTGGGTCGAGACGTCGTTTGATTCTGACAACGACGGCAAGAAGGATCGCGTCTTTGTTGACGTCACGCGGCCGAAGCAGACGGACACCGAGGGGTTGAAGGTCCCGATCATCTACGAGTCGTCGCCCTACTACGCCGGCACGTCGGGGCCGCGCGAGAACCTGTGGGATGTGAAGCAGGAAGTGGGCGCCGAGCCGA
>CAYFLU010000319.1:0-2952 GCA_964343975.1 uncultured Solibacteraceae bacterium | reverse complement strand
AGCCCCGGGGGATTTTGAGTCCCCTGCGTCTGCCAGTTCCGCCACTCCGGCTGAGGAATCGCGTGCGGACGAACGAGTCGAGTATAGCATTCAGTGAGGAGGGCTCATGTCTGGTTTCGTGCTGACCTGGGTCGCAAACTCGGCGGCGATCTGGCTGGTGGCCTCCGTGTTCAGCGGCGTGTCGATTGGCTCATGGACCGACGCGTTCGTGGCGGGGCTGGTGCTGACGGTCATCAACGCGATCGTCAAACCGATTCTGGTGGTGCTGACGTTGCCGATCACGGTGATGACGCTCGGCCTCTTCTATTTCGTCGTGAGCGCCATTTGTCTGTCCATCACGGCGCGCCTGATCGACGGCTTTGCTGTGGGGGGCGGTGTGAAAACGGTGGTGGCGGCGATCGGCATCAGCCTGGTCAGCACGCTGATTGAGCGCGTGTTGCGGCGCGACGAGCGCTGATCGGCGCTGCCTGGAACGTCCGCCATGGGCCACGGGCCGGTGTAGAGTACCGGGGCTGCAATGCTGCGGGGTCGCGCGTCGTAATTCCATGGTTCGTGACCATGTCGGTGTGGAGGGAGTGAGCATGAAGGGGCAATCAGGAAAATCGATGCGTATCGTGGCGGGCATGAGCCTGGCTGCGGTGCTGGCATTTGCCGGGACCTCGGCGGGGCTGCTGCAGGCGCAGCAGGCGCCGGAGCCGGTGAAGGGCGTGAAGTTCGCACAGGTCAGCCCGGGCGATCTCAAGGAATGGCTGACGTATTTGGCGTCGGATCAGCTGACGGGCCGGCAGATTTACACGGAAGGCTACGGCCTGGCCGCCGGCTACATCCAGGAAAACCTGCGGAAGTGGGGCGTCAAGCCGCTCGGCGAGAACGGCACCTATCTGCAGACGGTCAAGAACCGCGGCTACAAGGTCACGCGCAACTCGACCGTGACGGTGGAAGTCGGCGGTCAGACCAAGACGTTCAAGCAGGGCGAGCACGTGACGTTCCCCGTGAACAGCGGCGGCAAGCAGACCGTGACCTTCTCGGGCGTGCAGTTCTTCGGCACGAGCTCGTCGCCGGTCGCCGGCATTGATCTCAAGGGCAAGTTGGCGGTGTGGATGAACCCGACGGCGCCGGGTGGCGCGGGTCGTGGTGGCCGCGTGCCGCAGAACGCGGGCGCCGCAGGCGCGATGAACGCCGGCGCGACCGGCGTGCTCGGCTTCGCGCCGGCCCCGGCTCCGCCGACGCCGGCGGAAGAAGCGCTCGTGAAGGCGCAGGAAGCCCTGACGGCCGCGCAGGCGGCGGTGACGGCGGCGCAGGCACAGGCGCGGGGCGGCGGTGCGGCCGGTGGCCGCGGCGCGTTCCCGGGTGGAGGCGGTGGTGGTCGTGGCGGCGCGCAGGCGATTCCGGCCGACATCACCTCCGTGCAGAACGTGCAGCTGCCGGTGACGCCGAACTTCACGGGCGATGAGACGTTCTTCGAGTTCCTGCTGTCGGCCTCGCCGACGAAGTTCGCCGACCTGAAGGCCAAGGCCGCGTCGAACGGCGCGATGACGCCGTTTGCGATCAACGCCAAGGTCACGGTGAACGTCGACAACACGTTTGAAGTCGTGAGCCAGCAGCTCGCGCACAACGTCGTGGGCATGATCGAAGGCACCGATCCGAAGCTGAAGGACACCTACGTGATGTACGGCGCGCACCTCGATCACGTGGGCTACTCGCAGGCCGGCACGGGCAACCCGGGCAGCAACACCGGGTGCCGTAACCGCAGCCAGGTCGCGCTCGACGCAGTGATCAAGTCCGGCAAGACGCCGGTGAAGGGCGCGCCCGCGGCAGCCGGGGCGCGTGGTGGCGGGGCACCGGCCGGTGCGGGCGCTGGTGGTCGTGGTGCGGCGGCTCCGCCGGCGGCGACGCGCTTCGATACGGGCGACTTCATCAGCAATGGCGCTGACGATGACGGCTCGGGCTCGGTGACGCTGCTCGGCGTGGCCAAGGCGTATGCGACGGGACCGAAGCCCAAGCGCTCGGTGGTCTTCATCTGGCACGTCGGCGAAGAAGCGGGCCTCCTCGGCTCGCGCTACAACGCCGACTTCCCGGTGGTGCCGCTCGAGAAGGTCCAGGCCGTGCTGAACATGGACATGGTCGGCCGCGACGACTGCGACAACCTCGAAGGCGACTTCTCGAACTCGGTGTTCCTCGTCGGTGACGACCGGATCAGCACCGATCTCCACAACCTGATCATCCAGACGAACAACACGATGGTCAAACCGCTGACGCTCGACTACGAAATGAACGACCCGGCGGATCCGGAAGGCGTCTACACGCGCAGCGATCACTTCAGCTACGCGGCCAAGGGGATTCCGATCGCGTTTTTCACCACCGGCCTGCATCCGGATTACCACCGTGTAACCGACACGGCGGACAAGATCGTGTATCCGAAGATGGCGCGGATCGGTCAGCTGATGTATCAGACCGGTTTCTCGATTGCCTCGACCGACAAGGTCCTGCAGCGTGACAACAAGGGGCCGCAGAGCGGCTTCGGCACGAAGGCAGAGATCATTAAGAAGTAGGAACAGGGAAGCACCAAGTAAGAAGTACGCCCTGAAGGCGAAAATGTAGGCGAAAGTCCCCGAAGTCCCCAGTAAGTGGGGTAGAATAGCTGGACGTTCTACACCCAACTGGGGGCTTCGTGGCATTTCAGGTCGGCGACAAGGTCATCTACCCGAATCACGGTCTCGGCGTAATCCAACAAATCGAAACCAAAACGATCATGGGCACGACGTGCGGGTTCTATCAGCTCCGCATGGCGAACGAAACCACGGTGCTCGTGCCGGTCGATAATGTTGATGGCGTTGGACTTCGGCGCGCGGTGAGCGACGAGGAGATCAACCGCCTCTTCAGTCTGCTCGGCGACGGCAAGATCGACAACCATCAGAACTGGAAGGGCCGCTTCAAGGACAACTCGGACCG
>CAYFLU010000318.1:0-2997 GCA_964343975.1 uncultured Solibacteraceae bacterium | reverse complement strand
TCCTCACGCGCACCGCGATCGCGAACCCGAGCCAGGTGTCGGCGATGGTCGCCACCGGGTCGCAGGCCAACGGCATCTTCGCGACGTCGAGCACCATGTACTGGGCGAGCCAGTCGAGCAGCGCGATCGGCAGCTGGCCGCTCGCCGGCGGCACCGCGAACCCCGGCTTCATCACCGGCGCGACGTCGCCGCAGGCCGTCGTGGTCAGCGGCCAGTACGTCTACTGGGCCGACGCCACGTACATCGGCCGCGCGCTGCTGAACGGCCAGCCGGCGCAGACCGGGTACGCGTGGTACGCGACGCCCGGCACCTCGGCGGCCAGCCCGAACACGGCGATCTGGGCGGACGCGAACTTCGTGTACTTCGGCGACGCCAACTCGATCGGGCGCGTCAGCCTCGACGGCACGGTCCAGCAGCCCACGTTCATCGCGGGCGGCGCGGTCGCCTCGCCCGTCGCCATCGTCAGCGACTCCCAGAACATCTACTGGGCGAACGTCGGCAGCACGTTCATCAGCCGCGCGAGCGTGTCGACCGGCGGCGTGGTCGTGCCGCAGTTCGTCAACGCGGGTGTGCCGATCAACGGCCTCACGGAGACCGGCAACGGCACCGCCGCGGGCGCCAACATCTACTGGACGGCGGCGAACGGCACGATCGGCCAGGCGAACTTCGGCGGCACCGTGACGAGCGCCACGTTCGTCGGCGGCCTCGCCAGCCCCGGCTCGCTCGCGTCGACGCGCTACCCGCTGACCGTCGCGAAGGCGGGCACCGGGCAGGGCACCGTGACCGCCGCGACGCTGCTGTCGACGCCGAACATCTCGTGCGGCACGAGCTGCGCGAGCGACTACCCCGACAACAGCGTGGTGGTGCTCACGGCCGCGGCCACGACCGGCTCGTCGTTCGCCGGCTGGACGGGCGCATGCACCAACGCCACCACGACCTGCACGGTCACGATGACCCAGGCGCAGAGCGTCACCGCCACCTTCAACCTGATCCCGACGTCGTACACGCTGACGTTCACGCGCAAGGGCACGGGCGCCGGCAGCATCGTCTCGACGCCGACGGGCATCAACTGCGGCGCGGTCTGCGCCGCGCCGTTCGTGAAGGGCACGACGGTCACGCTGACCGCGGTCGAGGGCCCGAACTCCGACTTCGCCGGCTGGAGCGGGGCGTGCTCGAACTACAAGCAGCAGAGCACCTGCAAGGTGGCGATGACGCAGGCCCGCGCCGCGAGCGCCACCTTCAATCCGGCGCCCGTGCTGGCGCTGACGAAGTTCGCGCTCACGCGCACGACCTTCCGCGTCAGCGGCAGCACCACCGCGGTGCGCGCGTACACGCCGAAGGGCACCGTGATCAAGTACACCCTGTCCGAGGCGGCGAACGTGACCGTCTCCTTCCAGCGCCCGGGGTACGCGAAGAAGCAGTACCTCTACCGCGCGTCGGGCGCCAAGGGCGGCAAGGCCGGGGCGAACACGATCTCGTTCAGCGGCCGCGTCGGGCGCACCCCGCTCGGCAAGGGGCGCTGGCGCGTGACGATCACGGCCTCCGACGGCCGCACGACGACCAAGGCGCAGACGATCTACTTCTCGATCGTCACGTAGCCGAGCCGAACAGCCCCGCGAGGAAGGCGTAGAACCACGCCGCCTGCGCGGCGTCGTGCGCCTCCATCAACGCGTCCTGCTCCTCGCGCGTCTGCGCGCCGGGCTTGCCGTAGGCGGCCCAGTCCGCCGCCTGCCAGCGGCGGAAGCCCTCGATCGTGACCTCGGGGTGGAACTGGAGGCCGTAGACGCGGTCGCCGTAGCGGAACGCCTGGTTCGGGAAGCTGTCGCTCTCCGCGAGGTGCACGGCGCCGTCCGGGATGGCGAAGGTGTGGAAGTGCGCCTGCGTCATGCGCAGCGGCTCCGGCAGGAAGTCGCGGCCCTCGGCGGTCGGGCGGATCTCGTAGTACCCGAACTCGTGCACACCGGACTCGAGCGGGCCGACCTCGGCGCCGAGCGTCCACGCGATCGACTGCGCGCCCTGGCAGATGCCGAGCAGCGGCACGCCCGCCTCGACGCACTGCGTGATCCAGCGGTGCTCCTCGAGCAGGAACGGGTGCTTGTCCCCGTCGAACACGTTGAACGGCCCGCCGTAGACGACGCTGCCGGCCCACGAGCCGTCGAGCTCGGGCACCGGGTCGCCGTCGCACGGCCGGATCACCACCGGTTCGAAGCCGTTGAGGTGCAGGTACGTGTGCACGCGGTCGTCGGGCGGGCTGTCTTCGTGGCGGATCGCGAGGACGCGGGGCTTCATGGGCAGGATCGTGACACAGTCGCGCGGGTGCGTGCCGAGCCGGGGTGGCGGGGCGCGACTCCGGCGACGGTGCGCTCACCTCGCGCGCGTCGGCGTGTGCGCATCGGCGACGACGGTACGCGCGATGGAGATCCGCCTCACGCGCCACGCCCGCCGTCGCTGCGTCGAGCGGTTCATCACCGAGGATGCCGTGCGGCGATGCGTGCGCGATCCCGATCGGGTCGTAGCCGTGCCCCTCTCGGGGACGGCGGCGATCGGCATCCGCTTCGTCCGCGAGTTCGAGTGGGGGTGCATGGCGGCGACGGTCCGACAGGAGGGTGAGCGGGTGATCGTGATCACCGTGACCTGGGAGATCCCCGCCGAAAGGAGACGAACGTGACGGTCTACACTCAGGCCATGCCCATCGAGGTCGAACACGACGCCGAGGCCGGTGCCTTCTACGTGTATCTGGCGCGGCGTCCGGTGGCGCGCACCGAGCGGGTCAACGACTGCGTCCTCGTCGACCTCGACGAGCGCGGCGAGGCGGTCGGCATCGAGGTGCTCCGCCTCGACCACCTCGACCTCGACGCCTGCGCCGCCGCCTACGGGTTCGCCGACAAGGCCGGCGCCGTCGGCTTCGCGCTCGGCGTCGCCGTGCCCGCGTAGCGCGCCGGCTACCGCACCGTGATGGTGATGCGCACGGTCTTCATCAGCCGCGTGTGCGCGGCG
>CAYFLU010000317.1:2720-3009 GCA_964343975.1 uncultured Solibacteraceae bacterium | reverse complement strand
ATCAAGAACCCCTAAACGCTTCTGTAATACTTCTGTCGTAGGGCGTTTTTCCTACTAGTTTTGTAATTTTTTGGCATTTTGATATTTTGTGTCAACAAATATGGCGTCAACTAACCTCGAGCGGGAACTGAAACGCGGTAGCGCGGAATTGCTCATCCTGGCGCTGCTCGAGGACCGTGAACGACACGGCTACGACATCGGCAAGCAGATCGACGAGCGCTCCGACGGCACCATCACCTTCCACATCACCTCGCTGTATCCGACGCTCTACCGCCTCGAAGCGCGCGGC
>CAYFLU010000317.1:0-2710 GCA_964343975.1 uncultured Solibacteraceae bacterium | reverse complement strand
CGCGGCCTGATCGAGGGCCGCTGGGTCGAGAAGCCCGGTCAGCGTCGTCGTCGCTACTACCGGCTCACGCCAGGCGGCCGCGGCACGCTGGTGCGCCAGCGATCGACGTGGGACACGTTTGCCAAGGCCGTCAACCGGATTGCAGGCATCAAGCATGCGTAACGACTGGCTGGCGCGGGTGCGCGAGGCGTTTCGGACGGCGGGTGCCGGCATTGATGCCGACGTCGCGGAGGAACTTGCGCAGCACGCCGAGTCGACGTTCGACGATCTGCAGCGTGACGGCGCCAGCGAAGCCGAGGCTCACGCACGCGTGGATGCGCTGATCCGCGATTGGTGCACCGACCCGATCGCCCTGCACCGTGCGGTGGGCCGCGCCCCGGCTATTGCGCCGCCGCCCGCTGGGACGGCGCTGTGGATGGGAGCGTGGGCGGATGTGATCTACGGTCTCCGCGTGTTGCGCTCGCGTCCGGGCACCGCAGCCATGACCGTGCTCACGATCGCCTTGGGCATCGCCGCCGTGACCACGTTATTCAGCGTCGCGTATGGCGTGTTGCTGCGGCCACTGCCGTGGGGGAATACCGACCGTCTTGTTCGCGTGAGCGAGACCCGCGGCGGCAAACAGGGCCGCGTGCCTGGCACCATGATGAACGGGAGCTACCGTGCGTGGGCCGAGGCGCCACAGACGCTCGAGTCGATCGGGACCTTCTCTGAGAATCCAGCCACGTTGACCGGCGTTGGAGAGGCCGCGCGCATTCCGGTGGCGCGCGTGACGCCGTCGACGTTGCAGATGCTGAATCCTGCGCCGGAGCGCGGCCGCATCTTCGCATCGAATGAAGGTGCGCGCACCAACGATCAGTCGTCGGTCGTCGTAATTGCCCATGGTCTTTGGGAGCAACGCTTCGGTCGGCGCGACGATGTCGTTGGGCAAACGCTCGTGCTGGACGGCGTGCCTCACACCATTGTCGGCGTCATGCCGCGCGACTTCCGTTTCCCCACCGCGGAGACCCGCGCCTGGACCGCGTGGGAGGTGCCCCCGGTCGACAACCCGAATGGCGTGAAGACGGGCACCATCATGCGAGTGATCGCGCGGCTGAAACCAGGTGTGACGCTGGCGCAGGCATCGGCCGAAGGTACCGCGCGCGCGATTGCGGCGCCGGACGCCGGTCCGGTCGGCATGGCCCTCTTCGGGGCGAGGGATCCCATTCGCATCACCGTGGAGGACGCGGTCGTCGCGGCGACCGCAGATGTGCGGCCCGCGATTCTCGTGCTGCTCGCGGCGGCGGCGCTGCTGTTCGTCACGGCGATTGCCAATGTGGCCAACATGCAACTCGCCAGGGCCTCGGCGCGTCAGCGTGAACTGACCATCCGGTCTGCGTTGGGCGCGGCCATGCCGCGTCTCGCGAGGCAGTTGCTGATCGAGAATGCCCTCGTCGGCCTGCTCGGCGGCGCGAGTGGCCTGGGCCCCTGATGCAGGTGCGCCGCCTCGATCTCGTCCGCTCGCTGGGCGACGGCAGCGGTGGATCCGCTGGCGCCGGTCGCGGCCGCACGGCGCTGATGCGCGCCGGGATTGTCGCGAGCCAAGTCGCGGTGACTTGCGTCCTGATCGTTGGCGGTGTCGTGTTGGCGCGCAGCTTGGCCGCGCAAATCCACGCCGATCGTGGATACGATCCCACCAACCTGTTGACCGCCAGCGTGCCGTTCCCATCCAGCTACACCGTCGAGCGGAGAGAGCAGGCGCTGTCGAGCATCCTCGAACGCGTTACCGGGCGGCCCGGTGTTGTCGCTGCGGCGATGAGCAGCGGGCTCCCGCTCGTGTCGTCGGGCGGGTACACGACGTTCAATTTCGCGTCCTCGCTACGAGGCGGTGCCAACGTGGATGTCGAGTCCATCCGCCGCCTGGTGACACCGGGCTACTTCAACGCGCTGGGCATTCGCGTCCGCGCGGGCCGTGCGCTTACGGAGGCTGATGCGCCGGGTGCGCCGCTCGCCGTGGTCGTGAACCGCACGTTCGTGGCGAAGTACCTGGATGGCGTGCCCGATGAACGCGCGCTTGGCGTATCGCTCGGCTCCGCAGCCGTCCGCATGGCCTCGGGACGTGCCGACGCGTTCATCGTCGGGGTCGTCGACGACCTGAAGCAGGACCAGCCGAACGACCCGCCGCAAGCGGAGATGTTCGTCTCGCTTGCGCAGCAACACGGACTCAATGTGGGCTCGCAGGCGTTTGTGGTCGTGCGCACGGCCGACGATCCAGCCGCGCACGTCGAGGGTCTGCGTTCCGCCTTGCGCGAGGCGGATCCCACCATTGCCCTCGATGCGGTGATGACGATGGATCAGCGGGTGGGGGAGTCGATGTCACGCCCGCGTCTCTATGCGGCGCTGTTCCTGGGGTTCGCGATCTGCGCGCTGATCATTGCGAGTGCGGGGATGTTCGGCGTGCTTTCGCAGTCGGTGGTGCAGCGCGCGCGCGAGTTGGCCGTGCGCAGTGCGCTCGGGGCCAGCCGCGCGGCCGTGCTGGTCGAAGCCATGCGCCACGCGGGTCTTGCGATGATGGCCGGCGTGGCGATTGGGCTGGTGGCCTCGGTGGTGCTGTCGGATGCGCTCGAGCCCTTCATCTACGGTGTCTCGGCTCGCGACTGGCTCAGCTTTGGCGCCGCGCCGGTCGCGCTGTTGCTGGCGGGTGTGATCGCCTGCCTTGCGCCTGCGCAGCGCA
>CAYFLU010000316.1:0-3016 GCA_964343975.1 uncultured Solibacteraceae bacterium | reverse complement strand
GCGGGCCAGCTGTCGACGATGCCCTGGCGCTTCGCGTCGATCTTGTAGCTGATCTGCGCATTCGGGAATGCGCGGCGCACTTCGGCTTCCACCTCGGTGACGGTCGGCGCGAACGCGCCGATGTTGTACGCCGGCAGCGTCAGTGACGCGCGCGGGGCCTTCGCCAGTGCGAGGAGCGCGGCGACGCCGTCCGGCATCGCCATGAACGGGATCTGCGTGTCGGGCCGCACGAAGCAGGCGTACGGCTCGCCCTTCGCCGCCGCGTGAATCATCTCCGGCGCGAAGTCGCTCGTGCCGCCCGACGGCACGGTGACCGCCGAGATGAGCCCCGGGAAACGGATGCCGCGGAAGTCCACCTGCCCGCTGTGTTCCGCCGAGAGCTGCTTGTAGTGCCGCGCGTAGTAGCGGCCAAGCTGCTCGCAATACAACTTATTGCACCCGTACATCGTCGTCGACTCGGTCCAGTCGCTTTCCTTCACGCGACCGGCCTTGGCCTTGATGGCGAGGTTCGGCATGCCGTACACCGCGATCGACGAGGGGTACATGAAGACGACCGGACGGCCGTGCGTGCTCGACTGTTGCTGCGCGAACTCGAGCAGGTTGAGCGTGCCGCCGACGTTCACTTCGTGCGCGGTGAGCGGCGAGAACTCCGAGCGCGTCGAGAGGAGCGCCGCGAGGTGGAACACGAGGTCCACTTCGAATTCGGAGAGGACGCGGTCGAGCAACGCCCGATCCATGATCGAGCCGTTCACTTCGCGCTGCACCTTGCCGGCGAGCGACTTGTCGAGCGGCGCGAGGTCGAGCGTGACGATGGCGCGGTCGCCATCCGCGGCGAGGCGTTCAATGAGGCCGTGGCCGATTTCGCCACTCGCCCCGGTGATCAGCACAGCGGGTTTGCGCATAAGGCGTTAGAGCGCGATCGGCGAGACGATCGACGCGACGATCGAGAGCACAGACAACACGATGCACGCGAGCGCGATCACCATGTGATTCACGCGCTCGGGCTTGAGCGGATCGAGCACGAGACCGGCGAGAAACCCGCCGATGAAGCCGCCGATGTGCGCCGAGTTGTCGACGCCCGCCATCAGGAAGCCGAAAACGACGTTCGTGATCGCGATCGACCAGGCCTGCGACGAGATGTGGCTCGACCCCGTGCGCCGGCCGTAATAGACGAGCGCGCCGAGCAACCCGAACATCGCGCCCGACGCGCCGACCGTGAGCGAATTGCCCATCACGGTGCTCGCAACGAAGCCGAGGATGCCGCCGATCGTGTAGATGATGACCATCCGGCCCGGACCGTACAGCTCGCCCACCGGCGGCGCGATCATGCGGATGAAATACATGTTGAACACGATGTGGAGCAGGCTGCCGTGCAGCCACACCGCCGAGAGGAGCGTCCACCAACGGTGCATGAGCGTGACGGGCACCGAGCCGGACGCGCCCATGCGGATGAGCGCGTAGTTGTTCGGCGCGAGCAGGTTGAACAACCCGCCACCGCCGATGGCGCCGCCCGACAGGAGCAGCGACAGCAGATACGCGATGCCGGAGATGCCGATCACGAGCGGCACGAAGCCCATGTCGTTGCCGAGCCGGCGCACCGCCGAGGCATAGCCCCAGAGGCCCGGATTGCGGCGGCCACAGTTGTAGCAGCGATCGTCGTTGACGCCGACGAGGTAGCCGCACGACACACACACGACCGACCCCGTGGTCTGACGCGAGAACATTGCTCGCAGAATAACACGCGGGCCCGGCTCGAACGGCGCCGGAGACACGCGGCGAGACTAAGATGGCACCGTGCGAGTTCTCGTCACGGGCGGCACCGGCTATCTCGGCCAGGCAATCGTGCGCGCGCTCACGGCGCGCGGCCACACCGCCGTGCCCTTCTCGCGCGCCACGGGAGGCGACGTGCGGGATCGCGCGGCGCTCACCACCGCCGCGCGCACCGTCGACGCCATCATCCACAGCGCGGCGCTCGTGTCGATCTGGCGCCGACGCGCCGCCGACTTCGACGACGTGAATGTGGGCGGGCTCGAGAACGTGCTCGCCGCCGCACGCGAGGCCCGCCTCGCCAAGGTCGTCTACACGTCGTCTTTCCTCGCCCGGCAACCGCAGAGCGCGAACGGCCCGCTGCACGGCAACGACTACCAGCGCACGAAAGCCGCGGCCCTCCTCGTGGCGGATCGCGCCGCCGCGGCGGGGGCGCCGCTCTCGATCGTGATCCCCGGCGTGATCTTCGGTCCGGGCCTGATGTCGGAAGGCAACCTCATCGGCCGCATGGTGGCCGATCACCTCGCCGGCCGGCTGCCGGGCCTCGTCGGCCCCGACCGCATCTGGTCGTTTGCGTGGGTCGACGACGTGGCCGGCGTGCATGTGGATGCGCTCGAGCGCGGCGCCACCGGCGAGCACGTCGAGGCGGGTGGCCACAACCTGCCGCAGCGGGCGCCATTCGAATGGCTGGCCCGCACCCGCGGCACGCGGATGCCGCGCACGCTCCCGGTGTGGGCGGCGACCCTCGCCGGCCACCTCGAGCTCACGAAAGCCCGGCTCACGGGCCGGCTCCCACTCCTCACCCCGCCGACCGTCGAGATCTTCCGCCACGACTGGCCGGTCGGTGGCCGCCCGTCGGCCCCGTTCGACGACCAGATGGCCCGGCTGACGTCTGAGCTGTCAGCCCCCAGCCACCAGCAGTAGGGCTTCCAGGGCCCGGCCAGCTAACCGTTTACCCGCCCGCACGTCGAATGACACAGATGCAGGACGACGCCGCCGCCGTCGCGCTCGCGCGAGACGGCCACGAGGATGGATACAAGTTCCTGGTGGAACGGCACAGCCGCCACATCTTCCGTCTGGCCATGCGGATGACGGGGCGCGCCGAAGACGCCGAGGACGTCGTCCAGGAGACCTTCATCCGGGCGTTCCGGCAGTTGAGCCGGTTCGAGGCGCGGGCGAACTTCTCCACCTGGCTCTACCGGATCGCCTACAACTGCGCGATCGATTTCATCCGGAGCCGGCCGCATCG
>CAYFLU010000315.1:0-3019 GCA_964343975.1 uncultured Solibacteraceae bacterium | reverse complement strand
CGGTCCGAAGATGTTGGCGCCGCGCACGAGGCCCGTGCCGTCGTCGATGTTCCAGTAGGCCTGCAGCTTGTTGAATTCCGGCTTCGGCGCTTCGTGCGATCCGAAGTGGTCCTTCACGTAGGCCATCGAGCCGAGCTCGCCCTGTTCCTCGCCGCTCCACAGCGCGACGCGGATCGTGCGGCGCGGCTTGGCGCCGATCGTCTGGAGAATGCGCGCGGCCTCGAGCATGATGGCGCAGCCGATGGCGTTGTCGGTGGCGCCGGTGCCGCTCGCCCACGAATCGAGGTGGCCGCCCATCATCACGACTTCGTCGGCCTTGTCGCTGCCGGGAATCTCGCCGACCGTCACGTACGACGTCTTGCCTTCGGGGTAGTACGTGTTCTGCACGTTGAATTCGACCGACACGGGCGTGCCGTCATTGATGATGCGCGCGATGCGGCCGAAGTCGTCGTTGCGAAGGATGACGCCGGCGCTGATCTGGCTCGCTTCGTCGTACTGCTGGCCCGCGCCGTTCTGCGCGACGATCGTGCCCGGCACGCGGTTGTTGCCCGACGCGATCAGGCGGAGCGCCGGTGGATTGTCGCGGATCAACGTCGTGATGCGCGCGGTCACCTGCTGCGCCGAGAGATGTCCTTCGGCCACGGGCGCCGGCGCCTGCCCGCCGCGTCCGCCACCACCACCGCCGCCACCGCGACCACCGCGGCCGGCCGGCGCCGGGTTGTTCGGATCCGGCTGGAACCGCGCCTTGGCCTGCGCGTCGTCCTGACGCGACGGGATCGTGAACGGCGCGGCGCCGCCCGGCGGGATCGTGCCCGTCATCACGATGGCGCCCTTCACTTTCGGCGCCATGTCGGCGAGAAACGCCGCCATCTCGGCTTCAGTCGGTGCGACCGGTGGGACGACGTAGACGACCGGACCGCTCACGGTGCCCTTGGTCGACGGCGCCCACGGAATCGTCTCGAACTTCAGGTTGGCCTTCACCGGCGACGTGATGAAGCCCGTCGCGCGGCCCGGCATCCAGCCGATGCCTCGCCACGTGAACGGCTCGAGGTGGACATTCTTCATGCCCCAGCTGTTCATCGTCTTCATCGCCCAGTTGGCGGCGGCCACGTGATTGGGCGAGCCCAACGGACGCGGACCGTAGACGTCGGTGAGGAAGTGCTCGATCCACATGATCTTCGAGCGTTCCATGCCCTCCGACTTGATCTTGGCGTTCATCGCGTCGTCAATCTTTTCCGGCGCCGCCTGCTGCGCCGACGCGACGCCCATGCAGGCCAACGTCAGGATGGCAATGGCGGCGACTTTCAACTTTTCACTTCTCACTTTTACTTCCCCCTTGTTTCTTCTTACTTGATGACTTTATTCGCGTCTTTGTCAGTTTTATCGATATACGACACGCCCTTCGTCAGCCACTCGGGTGCAGGCGCGCCCTTCAGGTAGTGATTGAAGAACTGCATGTAGCGGATGGTCAGATCGCGCCGATTCGCGAGCCCTGAGAGGCCGTGGCCTTCGCCCGTGTAGGCGAGGAGCGTCGCGGTCTTCCCGTTGTAGCGCAGCGCGTTATAGAAGTTCATGTCTTCAGCGAACGACACCGTCGGATCCGCTGTGCCGTGCATGATGAGAATCGGCTGCGTCACTTCCGGGACGTGCGTGAGCGCGGATTCGAAGTGATAGACGTCCGGCTTCTCCCATGGCGAGAAGCCCCAGCGGCCCTGGCCGTACAAGTAGTAGTCGTTGCCGTTCGCGCCACTGCCTCCGGTCACCTGGTACGACCAGCCCCAGCTCTGGCTGAAGTCGGAGAAGAGATCCGTCACGGCCGCGCCCACGCCGACGGCCGCAAAGAGCCGCGACCGTGTGCTGATGAACGCCGCACCTTCGCCGCCGTAGCTGTGTCCGTTCAAGCCGATGTGCTTCGGGTCGACGATGCCCATGGCGATCACGGCCTTGACGGCCGACTCGACGGCGTCGAGCTGATCGCTGTGCGACGAGCCGGTGTGGTAGTGCACGTCGGGCATCATCGTGATGTAGCCCTCGGTCACGGCCTGCATCGGGACCGCACCCATGCCCGTCACGAAGGACGGCGCCTGATAGCGGTGCAGGTTCGAGGCGTTCTCCTCGTAGAAGGTGACCATCATCGGCCGCTTCTCGCCGGGCTTCATGTCGTCGGGGATCGCGAGGATGCCCTGCAGGCGATGGCCGTAGCGGTCCTTGAAGTCGAAGAGCTTGCGTGTGCCCCAGTTGTAGTCGGCCTGCTGTGGATTGACGTGCGTGACCGTCTTGCCGTCTTTGATCGACGCCATCGCCGGCGCGACGCGCAGGTCCGGAAATTCCGCGAACGTCTGTCGCGTGTAGAGGATCGTGTCGGCTTTGGCGGCCTTCACAGGATTCGCAAACGACGCGTCTTCGTACACGAGCTCTTTCAGCTGTCCGCCGCTCAACTCGTAGAAGCCCGCCTTCTTCGTGTACTCGCCGTACGCCGACAACGTCACCGGCTTCGACAGATCGATCGTCTGTCGTGCGGCCGCGCCGCCGCCGCGCCCGCCTCCGGCCGGCCCGCCTCCGGCGGCTGCGCCGGCTTCGGCGGGTTCGATGCGCACATACCGCAAACGCATCTCGTTCTTCGTGCCGAGGCCGTTGGTGATGTTCTTGGCCGGCGAGCCGTCGAGCGGCACGAGCCAGAGGTCGTAGCGCTGCTGGGCGATCACCGCGGCGCCGTCGGTGGTGAATCCGGCGATGCCGTATGACGGCTTCGGCCCCGGGTGGTCGTACTCCATGTTGGTGAAGTTCACGCCGGTGACTGCCGGCGTTGCGCCCTTCGCCGGCGCGGATTTCGCGGGGGTGGCCGGCGCGTTGTCGAGCACCTTCGTGGTGCCGCTCGCGAAGTCGTAGGCTTCGAACTTGCCGTTGGTCCACATCAGGAACGTCTTGCCGTTCGGCGAGATGCCGAGCGTGCCGGCGCCGATCAGGTGGTTCTTCGCGATCAGCGTCCGCTCGCCGGTCTTCGTGTTCACGCGGTAGA
>CAYFLU010000314.1:0-3028 GCA_964343975.1 uncultured Solibacteraceae bacterium | reverse complement strand
GACGGCGAGGAGGAGACTGATGCCGCCGAGCACCGACACGCTGCCGGCGAGCGCGCGTTCGCCGAAGAGCGCGCGCCGGAGGTGCTGCGTCTTCGTGATCAGCTCCACCGGCGGCAGCGCCGGATTGATCGCGCGAATCGTCTCGCGCACCGTGGAGGCGAGCGCGGCTTCATCGCCGGATCCGCGCACGAGCAGCGTCATCTCGCCGGCCCGCTCCTGCGACAGCGGGAGATAGAGATACGGCTTCGGCGATTCCTTCAGCGAGAGATAGTGCGCGTCGCGGGCCACCCCGATGATCGTGCCCGGCGCGCGCGCATTCGTCGTGATGTCGATGAGGTCGATCGCGCGGCCCGTGGCATCGCCGTCGGGAAAGTAGGTGCGTGCGAAGGTCTCGTTCACGATCACCACGCGCCGGCCACCGCGCACGTCCGTGCCGTCGAAGTCGCGCCCGCTCACGAGCGGCAGACTCATGGCGCTGAAGTAGCCACTCGACACGATATTCCGCGTGACCTTGAGCATTGTCTGCCCAGGCTTCGGCGTAATCCCCGGCACGTTCACGCCCTGCTGTGCGCCGCCGCCGTAGATGTTGTTGAGCGGCACATGACTCACGAGCGCGGCGGCGTCGACGCCCGGCTGCTGTCGCGCGCGTGTGAGCAGATCGTCGTAGAACACGACGCCCTTGCCGCCGTCGTAGCCATAGGCGCCCGGCGCCACTGCGGCGAACGCCATTGATGATGCCGGGAGCCCCGGGTCGGTGCGCTCGGCATTGATCAGGCTGCGGCTGAAGATCGCCGCCATCAGCACGAGCAGAAACGACACGGCGACCTGGCCGACCACGAGCGCATTGCGGAGCCAGGTGCGGCGGCGGTTCACGGGCGCCATGCTCTGCACGAGCGTGGCGACGTCGGTGCGGCTCGCGGCCAGCGCCGGCAACAATCCGGCGGCGAACGTCACGACGAGGCCGATCGCCACGCTCATCAGCGCGATGCGCGTGTCGATGTGGAACTCGATGTGGAAGAGCCCCGGCAGCGTCGGCAGCAGCGCCGGCACGAGCGTGAGCAGCCACGCCGCCAGGAGCAGCGACACCACGATGGCGAGCGCAGCGAGGGCGGCGGTTTGCGCGAGCCAGTCGCGGATCAGGCGGCCACGGCTGGCGCCGAGCGACAGCTGAATGGCGACCTCGCGGCGCCGCGACTCGGCGTGGCCGATGAGGAGGCCCGTGACGTTCGCGCAGCCGATCACGAGCGGGAGGCTGAGCAGCAGCACCGCGAGGATCACGGCCAGCGAGGCGTCGCGCACGCGCGCCTCGCTCTCGAGGAGCGCATTCAGATGCAGTTGCTGATCCGTGTCGGGATGGTCACGACCGGCACGTTCGCCGAGCGCGGCGATCTCGGCGTGTGCTGCCGCGATGGTGGCGCCCGGCGCCAGCCGCCCGTACACCGCGAACCACGGCTCCGTGCGTTCGCCCGCGCGGCGGCCTTGATGGATCGATGTCTCCACGGCCTGATACACCGCGGGCGCAAACAGCGGCATCGTTCCATCAAACCCTTCAGGCAGAACGCCGACGATCGTCCACGGCTTTGTGTTGAGCTTCACGACGCATCCGACGACGCTCCGATCACTACCGAAGCGTTGTTGCCAGAACCGGTGGCTGATCACGATCGCGGGCGCGGCATCACCGGCTTCATCCGGTGCGCCGAGGGTGCGGCCGATCTCGGCGGACACGCCGAGCGTCGAGAAGTAGTTCGCACTCACGAGCCCGAGCGCCACGATGTCGGGTACGCCAACGCCGTCTTCGAACACGGTGCCGGCGAACTGAAACGCCGTCAGGCCGGTGAGGGTCGTGCTGTCGCGGCGCAGGTCTTCGAAGAGGGGGTACGACAGGTTGTCGACGTGCGTGCCCCGCACGCGCACGAGCGAGCGCGCGTCGCGGATGGGCAGAGGTTTGTAGAGCAGCGTGTCGATGATCGAGAACGCGGCCGCGTTGATCGTCATCCCGATGGCAAGGGAGAGCACCGCCACGGAGGCCAGCACAGGATTGCGACGAACGATTCGGAATGCGTCTCGCAGCAGCGCGGCCATCGAGCCTCCGCAAGACATTACGCGAGGTGAGCGCGCCGGTTGCAGCCGGCAAGAAAAAAGGCCCCGGATCCTGAGATCCGGGGCCCTTTTGATGGTCCTTGTTACTTGTTACTTCTCACTTCAACTTCCTACTTCCCACTTCTTACTTCCCACTTGCGGTGTCCTTACTTCGCATCATTCCAATTGATGATCGTGTTGAACACCATGTTGAACTCGCCGAAGTTCTGCCAGCGGTAGATCGGGTTGTTCGCGAAGAGCACCACGCGGCCGTGGCCGTTGTTCGCGCCCGGGACGTCGACCACGAAGGCCTTGCCCGCGACCGCGTCCATGCCCACGCCGAGTCCGCTCAGCACGGCGGCGTCACCGCCGACGTACTTCGCCGCGATCTTGTTCTGATCGGCCATGCCCACGCGGAACGTCTGCGCGCCCTGCGTGAACTTCACCGGGAAGATCGTGTTTTCGTAGCCGTAGAAGATCTGGCTGTTCGGGTTCGAGATCTCCGCGTTGACGAGCGGCTTCTGCGCGTTCATGCCCTGCGGCGTTTCCACGTCCACCGTGCGTGCCCAGCCGAACTCGATCGGGAAGCGCACCGCACCCTGCACCGCGATGAGCGTGCCGCCCTGCTCGAGGAACTTGCCGAACGCGTCCACGCCCGCCTGGCCGAACCCGCCCGACATGTCGTCGGTCGAGCCGTACTGGCCGAGGAACTTGAACTTGTCCGTCTGCTTGTACGGCTGCGGCTTGGCGGCCTGCTGCGCCATGACCTGCGCGCGGCCGATCTGCTGCATCGCCATCACGATGACGTCGTAGTCCTTCTTCAGGTCACCCTTGGCGACCCGCTCCTTGTAGATGAGGTCGAACGGGATGCCGTACTTGTCGAAGGTGAAGCGGTACCAGCCGAGTTCCTGCGTCTGGCTCCACTGCGAGTAGATCGCCACGCGCGGCA
>CAYFLU010000313.1:0-3031 GCA_964343975.1 uncultured Solibacteraceae bacterium | reverse complement strand
GTCGTGGCGGCGGCGGTGGCGGCGGTTCGGTCGGCCTCTACAAGTCGGTGGACGGCGGCGCGCACTGGTTCCTCGCGGTGAAGGGCGCCGACGGCAAGGGCACGCGCAATGCGGATTCGCGTCCGATGGCGCGCATCGGCGGCGGCGACCTGCCCACGCTCTACGTCGATCCGAAGGACGAGAACGTCGTCTACAGCTGCTCCACGGTGTTCTGGCGCACGGAAGATGGCGGCGTGACGTGGACGGCGGTGCGTGGCGCGCCGGGCGGCGACGACTATCAGAAGGTGTGGGTCAACCCGGTCGACACGAAGATCATCATCCTTGTGAGCGACCAGGGCGCGGTGATCTCCGCGAACCGCGGCGAGAGCTGGAGCAACTGGTACACGCAGCCGACGGCGGCGATGTATCACGCGTCGGTCGACAACGCGTTCCCGTACCGCGTGTGCGGCGGCCAGCAGGACTCGGGCTCCGCGTGCGTCGACAGCCGCGGCAACGACGGCGAGATCACGGCGCACGAGTGGCACCCGGTCGGCATTCAGGAATACGGCGAGGCCGCGCCGGATCCGAAGAACCCGGATCTCGTGTACGGCAGCTCGCGCAACAACGTGACCGTGTATGACCGCCGCACGGGCCAGATCAAGAACGTCGGCCCGAACGTGCAGGGCTTCGCGCGCAACGTGCGCACGCAGCCGCTCGAGTGGTCGCCGGTCGACAACACCACGCTCTTCTACGCGCAGAACGCGGTCTTCAAGACGAAGGACGCCGGCAAGAGCTGGACGCGCATCAGCGAAGACCTCACGCGGCAGACGTGGGACGTGCCGAAGAACACGGGCAAGTACGGCGCATCGGTCACGCCCGCGCCGACCGGTTCGATCACGGCGCTGTCGCCCTCGCCGCTCGACATCAACGTGCTGTGGGCCGGCACCGATGACGGCAACGTCCAGATGATGTCGGGCCCGACCGGCACGTGGAAGAACGTGACGCCGCCCGCGATCAAAGCGTGGACGCGCATCTTCAACCTCGAGGCCGGACACTTCGACACGCAGACGGCCTACATCGCCGCCAACACGCTGCGCCTCGACGATCTCAATCCGCACTTCTACCGCACGCACGACGGCGGCAAGACGTGGACCGAGATCAACACGGGTATCAGCGGCGGTGCGGTGTCGAACTCGATCCGCGAAGATCCGAAGGTGAAGGGCCTGCTCTACGCGGCCACCGACACGCAGGTCTGGTACTCGTTCGACGATGGCGATCACTGGCAGTCGCTGCGGGTGGACATGCCGGCGATCTCGGTGCGCGACATCCTGGTGAAGGACGATCCGAGCTGCATCTGCGCGGATCTCGTCGCGGCCACGCACGGCCGCGGCTTCTGGATCCTCGACGACATCTCGCCGCTGCGCGCGGCGGCGGCGATTCGTCAGGCGGAAACGGCCGGCAAGGACTACCTCGTGAAGCCGTCGCCCGCGGTGCGCGTGCGCTTCGGTATGAACCCGCCGACGCCGTGGCCGCCGGAACTCCCGGCCGGTGAGAACCCGATGCCGGGCGCGCTCATCAACTACTTCCTCGTGAAGGACGCGGCGACGCCGGTGAAGATCGAGATCCTGAACGCGGCCAACAAGGTCGTGCGCACGCTCTCGAGCACGGATCCGTATCAGGCGCTCAACGCCGCGAGCGATCCGGTGGCCTACAACAAGGTCTGCCAGGACAACCCGAACGCGCCCGACTGCTCGGTGCCGCTCTACTGGGCGGCGCCGCCGATGGTCGTGTCGGCGAAGGCCGGCATGCATCGCATCTACTGGGATCTCCACTACGAGCCGCTCGAGGAGGCCGGCGGCGGCCGTGGTGGTGGTGGCGGCGGTGGCGGCGTGGTGCCGCATCGGTCGTACGCCTCGGCGAATGCGCCGTGGGCGACGCCGGGCACCTACACCGTGCGCATGACGGTGAACGGCGCGAGCTACACGCAGCCGCTCACGGTGAAGATGGATCCGCGCGTGAAGACCGCGCCGGCCGATCTCGCCACGCTCTACAAGGTCAGCGACGAGATGTACTTCGGCGCCACGAACCTCCGCGCGCTTGTCGAGAAGGGCCGCGCGTTGCAGACGCAGCTTGCGACGATGAGCGGCGAGGGCATCGAGGACTTCAAGAAGCAGCTCGACGCGGTGGTCGGTTCGGCGGCCGCGGGTGGCGGCGGCTTCGGCGGTCGCGGCGGCGGTGGCCGTGCGGGCGGCGCCGGCGGTGGTCGTGCGGGTGGCGCGCCGGGCGCGGCGCCCGGCGGGGCACCGGCGGCGGCACCGGCGCCCACACTGCAGAGCGCGAGCGCGGCGATGTTCGCCGCGGCGCAGGCCCTGCAGGCGTCGGAGATGGCGGCGACCGCACGTGAACTGCAGGCGATCGACGCGGCACGCGCGCAGGGCACGGCCGTGACGGCGAAGTGGACGACGCTCACGACCACGACGCTGAACGCGATCAACGCCAAGCGCAAGGCGGGGAATCTGCCGCTCATCAAATGACTGGAGCCCCCGGCCTTTAGGCCGGGGGACTTGCAGGGTCCCGGGTCCCGAGTGCCGGGTTCCGGGTTCAGTCCGCGGGTCCCGGGTTCGTCCCGCGTCCTGGGTCCAGGGTTCAAGACAAACGCCCCCGGCGCCATTTGGCTCCGGGGGCGTTTGTGTTTCTGAAGAGGTTTCAGGCCCTGACGTCGATCAGCAGGCCCGTCGTCTTGTGCTCGAGCTCCTCGACCGTGTGTTCGCGGTGCGGTTCTTCGTGCGGGGGCGCGTGATGCGGCCGGCTGTGGTGACGGTGGGCCTCGTCGTCACGCCGCCGCTGCGGGTCCCGATCGGTCTGATCGATGAACCCCGGGTGGAACACGTTCGAAATGGGACTGGCCATGGTCGCGTGCTCCTTTTCGCCTCATCGTTGAAGACACCCCGGGCAAAGACTTCACACCCCTGTAATCGGCGGTACCGGGCGAACTATCAATGGGCAGGGGGGCACGCGAGAGCCGCAGAGCCCGCGAGCTGACGGGCCTGGC
>CAYFLU010000312.1:0-3074 GCA_964343975.1 uncultured Solibacteraceae bacterium | reverse complement strand
CCTGAAACTCGAAGCGCATGAGCGCGACGTACGGGTAAAAGGCGTCGGCGGCTTCGTCGTGCTTCCCGGCCTTCCACAGCGAGACGACCTTGACGAGCACTTCCGGGAACGCAAACCCGGTCATCACGCCGGCTGCACCGGCCATCAGCTCTTCGATCAGGAACACGCCGCCGAGGCCGCCAAGGATCGCGATCTTCGTGTCGCCGGCCGCCGCGAGAATGCGCGCGGTCTTGAACGGCGTGGGCGGATCCTCGAGTTTGATCGTGCGCGCCGTCGGCACTTCCTTGGCGATGCGCGCGAGCAAGCCGGCTTCCATCGCGAACCCGGAGATCGGCGGATAGTCCTGGACCACGATCGGCAGATCGCCGACCGCATCGGCCAGTGCCTTGTAGTGGTTCACGACCGACTCGGTGTTGAGCTTCAGCGCGCGCGGCGGGCTCACCATCACGGCCGAGGCGCCGAGCGACTTCGCTTCCTTCGAGTAGTCGATGCAGGTGCGCACGCCGTCGGCCGACGCGCCGACGATCACTTTGATCCGGCCCTGGCCCTGCTTCACGACCGTGTCGACGATCAGGCCGCGCTCTTTTTCGGAGAGACGGCTCACTTCGCCGGTCACGCCGAGCGCCGTCACGCCATTCACGCCGGCGGCGGCAATCAGGTCCACGACCCGCTTCAAGCTTTCGACATCAACATCGCCGCCGTTCTTGAACGGCGTCGGGAGCACGGAATACACGCCTTCGAACACGAGACCTCCGCGAAATGAATGCGGGACAGCGTATCATCCCGGGCATGCGCGCGCGTGAAACCACCGCCATTGCTCTTTCTTTGGTTGCCATTACTCTCACGGCCGTGGCGGCCCGCCAAAATCGCGGTGGTGGCGCGCCGCAAACGCCGGCGCCCGCGGGGCCGAGCGTTGAGTGGCGCAGCTACGGCGGCACCGTCGCCAACTGGCGCTACGCCCCGATCGATCAGCTCACGAAAGACAACATCGCCAACGTGAAGGTGCAGTGGCGCTGGAAGGGCGACAACTACGGCACGAGCGCCGAGTACCGCAACGAGAGCACGCCGCTCATGGTGAACGGCACGCTCTACTTCACCGCGGGTGCGCAGCGCTGGGTCATCGCGGCCGACGCGGCCACGGGCGCGAACAAGTGGAGTTGGCACCTGGAAGAAGGCGATCGCGGCCGGGTGGCCCCGCGGCGCAACTCTGGGCGCGGCGTCGGCTACTGGACCGACGGCACGAGCGAGCGCATCTTCACGATCACGCCGGGCTTCATGCTGGCGGCACTCGACGCGAAGACGGGCCAGCCGGTCGCGGGCTTCGGCACGAACGGCCTCGTCGACCTCAAAGCCAACATCGGCGTGCCGATCGATCTCGTCAATGCGGTGATCGGCAACACCTCTCCCCCACTCGTCATCGGCGACGTCGTCGTGATCCCGCCGGCCCTGCAGGAGGGCGGGCGTCCGCCGTCCATGAAGAACGTGCCGGCGCGCATCATGGCGTTCAACGTGCGCACAGGCGCGCTCGCGTGGCGCTTCAACACGATCCCGGTGAAGGGCCAGACCGGCTACGACACGTGGGAAAACGGCTCGGCCGAGTACACCGGCAACGCCGGCTCCTGGGCGCCGCTCACGGCCGACGAGAAGCGCGGACTCATCTACGTGCCCGTCGAAGACGCCACGGGCGACTACTACGGCGGCCACCGCCTCGGCGACAACCTCTTCTCGTCGTCGCTCGTCTGTCTTGACGCCAAGACCGGCGCGCGCGTGTGGCATCACCAGCTCGTGCATCACGACATCTGGGATCGCGACAACCCGACGCAGCCGATCCTGGCCGACATCACCGTGAACGGCACGAAGATCGAGGCCGTGGTGCAGCTCACGAAGCAGGCATACGCCTTCGTGTTCGACCGCGTGACCGGCGCACCGGTGTGGCCGATCAACGAAGTGCCGGTGGAAGCGTCGGATGTGCCCGGTGAGCGCGCGGCTAAGACGCAGCCCGTGCCGTCGAAGCCGGCGCCCTACGACAAAGTCGGCATCACCGAGAACGATCTCATCGACTTCACGCCGGAGCTCCGCGCGGAAGCCCTCAAACAACTCGCCAAGGTTCGCCTCGGCAAGTCGCCGTTCACGCCGCCGTCGCTGGCCAACGCGCCCGACGGCACGGTCGGCACGCTGGTCGCACCGGGAGTCCTCGGCGGCACCAACTGGGAAGGCGGCGCACTCGATCCGGAAACCGGCATGCTCTACATCGGTTCGTGGACGAACCCGTCTGTGCTCGCGCTCCAGAAGGCGCCGGGCGAATCCGACATGGACTTCGTCGGCGGAGGCGGCGGCGTGCAGACGCGCGTGAAGGGCCTGCCGATCCTGAAGCCGCCGTATTCGCGCGTGACGGCCGTGGATCTCAACACGGGCGACACGAAGTGGACGGCCGTGAACGGCGACACGCCCCCCGAGATCAAGAGCAACCCGGCGCTCGCCGGCGTCACGCTGCCGAAGACCGGCGCGCAAACGCGACCGGCGATCCTCGTGACGAAGACGCTCCTTCTCGTCGGCGAAGGCAACGGCGCGCAGCCGATCCTCCATGTGCTCGACAAGGCGACCGGTGCCGAGATCACGGCGATCACCGTGCCCGGCACGATCAACAGCGTGCCCATGTCGTATCAGCTCAACGGGCGGCAGTACATCGCGTTCTGGACGTCGAACCGGCAGGCGCTGCAGCCCTCGGAACTCATCACGCTCGCGCTCCCCTCTTCCGGCGGACGCGGCCGCGGGGGACAATAGGCCATGGCGATTTCACAGGCCCCCATCATCGTCGGCGTCGCGGGGGGATCCGGCTCCGGCAAGACCACCGTGGTGCGCAAGATCGTCGAAGCCCTCGGCGATGCGCACGTCAGCGTGCTCGAGCACGACCGCTACTATCGCGATCACCCGGAGCTGCGGCTCGAAGAGCGCGCGGCGCTCAACTACGACCATCCGTCCTCGCTCGAAACCGACCTCCTCGTGCGGCACGTGCAGGCGCTGCGCGACGGCAAGTCGGTGGAAGTGCCGGTGTACGACTTCGCGCGGCATGC
>CAYFLU010000311.1:0-3096 GCA_964343975.1 uncultured Solibacteraceae bacterium | reverse complement strand
CGTCGTCGCTCTCGACCTACCGCACCTTCGCGTTCAACTACACGAGCATCGAGCGCCGGTTCCAGTACGCCGTCCAGGCGTTCTCGCAGGAGTCGTTCTTCTACGGTGCGGCCGCCACCTCGGCGCTCTACGATCCGGCGCTCGCGCCGTTCGTCGATCGCAACCAGTCGATCGGGTCCTCGACCGTGCGTGGCGCGACGCTCTTCGGCATCTACCCGCTCAACCGCTACACGCGGCTCGAGCTCACGGGCGGCATCGCGCACATCAGCGAGCAGTACGACGACCCGTCGCTCGGCACGCTCGCCAACGTCTACCAGCAGAACACCTACGGCACCACGCTCTTCCGTACGGGCACGATCATGCCGTTCACGCTCGGGCTGACGCGCGAGACCACGGTGTTCCGCGAGTTCGGTCCGGTGGCGGGCAGCACGCAGCAGGTCAACTACTCATTCGCGCCGGCCATCGGCTCGTTCCTGACGAAGCAGACCGTCGACGCCGAGGCGCGCAAATACGTCCGCATCGGCACGACCGGCCTCCTGGCGGTGCGCGCGCGCGGCTTCAAGAGCTGGGGCACGAACCCGGACTTCACGTATTTCGGCGGCAACGCCGACCTGCACGGGTACGACTACCTGAGCTTCCTCGGCCACAAGGCCTTCTACGCCAACGCCCAGCTGCGCTTCCCGCTCGTCGAAGCGATGCTGACGCCGTTCGGCGTGGTCGGTGGCATCCGCGGCAACTTCTTCTTCGACATCGGCGGCGCGGGCCTCAACGGCTCGTCCTTCACGCTCTTCCGCACGAAGGACGAAGTGATCCCGCAGCTCACCGACTTCACGTTCAATCCGACGACCGGTGTGATCACGCCGATCTACGGCACGTCGAGCGCGGTCACGGGCTTCCGCCTCGTCGACACGCGCGCGTCCTACGGCTTCGGCCTCGAGACGTTCATCCTCGGCTACCCGATGCACTTCGACTGGTCATGGCGCACGATGTTCAACACGGCCTACGAAGACATCGTGTATGCCTCGAACGGCGGCAGCGCGGCCCTGCGCAAGCCGCGGTTCACGTTCTGGATTGGCTACGACTGGTAGAGACGTAGACGGCTACTTGCAAGTGGGAAGGAAGAAGACGTAAGTCAGAAGTTGAAGTTCGAAGGAAGAAGTAGAAAGGCTCAGGGGAGCGGCGACTATCGGCGCTCCCCTTTTTGCATGCCCGGCCTGCCTTTCCTTCTGACTTTTCCTTCCGACTTCTACTTGTCCCCTTGTTGCTTCTGACTTTTTACTTGTAGTCTGTCAGCGTGACTCCCAAGCGCCCCGCCGACTCCTACACGGAAATGACGCAAGTCGTGCTGCCGAACGATGCCAACCCGCTCGGCTACATCCTCGGCGGCACCGTGATGCACCTCATCGACATCGCCGGCGCCATCGCCTGCCATCGGCATACGCGCAGCCTCCTCGTGACGGCCGCCGTCGATGGGCTGCAGTTTCTCCACCCGATCAAGATCGGCGACCTGATCATCCTGCAGGCCACGGTGACGGCGACCTACGCGACCTCGCTCGAAGTGGAAGTGAAGGTCTATTCCGAGGAAACGCTCACGGGCACGCGCAAGCTCACGAGCCTCGCGTATCTCACCTTCGTGGCCGTGACGCAGGACAACAAGCGCTGTGCGGTGCCGCCGCTCCAGCTCGACACCGACGCGGAGAAGCGGCGTGCGTGGGAGGCGGATCAGCGGCGCGAGGCGCGTCTGGCCGCCAAGCAGAAACTCACAGCGTCCGTAGATGGACTCGCCTGACGGCGTGATCCGGGCCCTTTTCGAGGACGACCCGCGCGCGCTCGCGCGTCGGCTGGATGTTTTCGCGGAGATTCACGCCGTTGATCGAATGCCAGATCTCGCGCGCCGTGCGCTGCGCGTCGGCGTCCGACAGCCCCGCGTAGCGGTGGAAATACGAGCGGGGGTTCTTGAAGACCGTGCCGCGGAGCGTGAGAAACCGCGCCACGTACCACTCCTCGATCGCCGATTCGTCCGCATCGATGTAGATCGAAAAATCGAAGAAGTCCGACACGAACACCCGCGCACGCGCCCCGCCGCCATCGCCGGTCTGTAGCATGTTCAGCCCTTCGATGATCACGATGTCGGGCCGGTCGACGACCTGATACTCGCCGGGCACGATGTCGTAGGCCTGGTGCGAGTAGACGGGCGCCTGCACGACCGGGGCCCCCGACTTGATGTCGGCCATGAACTGCACGAGCCGGCGGACGTCGTAGCTCTCGGGAAACCCCTTGCGCTGCATCAGCCCGCGCGACTCGAGCACCGCGTTCGGATAGAGAAAGCCGTCGGTCGTGACGAGGTCGACGTGCGGATGATCGGGCCACCGCGCCAGGAGCGCGCGCAGCACACGCGCAAACGTGCTCTTCCCCACCGCAACGCTGCCGGCCACGCCGATGACATACGGCAGCGGATTCGGCAGCGTGCCGAGGAACGTATCGGTGGCGGTATGGAGGGTCTGGGTGGCCGCGACGTGCAGGTTGAGGAACCGCGACAGCGGCAGGTAGATCGCTTCGACTTCGGCCAGGGAAATGCGATCGTTCAGGCCTTGCAGCTCGGCCAGATCCGTTTCCGAGAGGGTGAGCGGCGTGTTGGCGCGCAGGCGCGCCCACTCAGAGCGGTCGAAGTCCATGTTGGAAGGATCCGGACATCACGACGGCGCGCCGGAATGGTCGCCGCGGTCGTGATGTCCGGGAATTGCCGGCGAAGTTACTTGCCGTAGTGCGCGGCGTTCACCTGGATGAAGCTCTTCCACTTCTCCGGGACTTCGTCGAGCGCGAAGATCGCTTCCACCGGGCACGCCGGGACGCACGCGCCGCAGTCAATGCACTCGTCCGGATGAATGTAGAGCTGGGTCGCGGCGGCAAACTCCGCCTCGTCCTTCCGCGGGTGAATGCAGTCGACCGGGCACACATCGACGCACGCCGTGTCTTTCGTTCCAACGCAGGGTTCCGCAATGACGTAAGCCATTCTTGCTCCTTGAAAATTGCTGAGACATTGTAACGCTAGAATGCCCCATGCGCATCCACCGGACTCTCACCCGCATGCTGGCC
>CAYFLU010000310.1:0-3114 GCA_964343975.1 uncultured Solibacteraceae bacterium | reverse complement strand
GCATGATGAACCACATCTTCCACGGCTGGGAGCCGTACCACGGCGCGATCGAAGCGCGGAAGAACGGCGCGCTCGTCTCGGACCGCGCGGGCAAGTCCACCGCCAATGCCATCGCGGCGCTCCAGGAGCGCGGCGAGATCTTCATCGAGCCCGCGACGGAAGTGTACGAGGGCATGATCATCGGCGAGAACGCGCGCGAGAACGACCTCGACGTGAACATCACGAAGGAAAAGAAGCAGACCAACATGCGCGCCTCTTCCGCAGATGAGGCGATTCGCCTCATTCCTCCCCGGAAGATGGGGCTCGAGCAGGCGATCGAGTTCATCAATGACGATGAGCTGGTGGAAGTGACGCCGAAGAATCTGCGGCTGCGCAAGCGCGTCCTCGCCGCGAACATGCGGCCGAAGCGGCGCGAAGACGAGTAGAGCGACCACGGAGACACGGAGGCACGGAGAACACCTCCGGGCTTCGAAGAGCAAGATCACAGACACGGGGCGGGCCGGCGACGGTCCGCCCCGTGTGTTTTTCACCGGCGGCCTCGTTTTTTCGGAGTGCGCTGTTACTTCCGCGCCGATCCCAGCCACGCGGCGGCTTCCGCGGGTGTGAGCACGCGTACCGGGGAGCCTGCGAAGTCGCGCGCGTTGCGCGTGACGATGGCCGCGCATTTCGCGCGCTGAGCGGCCGCGGCCGTCACCGCGTCTTCGAAGTCCTTCCAGCCGAGCGCGTTGGCGGTACGGACGACGCCCTCGTCGACGGCCGCCACACCAAACACCGACAGCAGCGCATCCGTGTTCTGCCGTGCACGACGCGCCCCAAGCGCCTTCGCCGACAGATAGTGGATCGTCGTCACGGCATGCGCCGCGAGGACGCCATCCGCCACACCTTCCTCGATCGCCGCCCAGACCACCGACGACGCCTCAGCGTGCGGCGCGCGATCGAGTAGGACATCGAGCACGACGTTGACATCGAGGAGGAGGCGCTTCACCGGTGCTTGGCCTCGAGGTGATCGCGATAATCAGCCGCCGACAGACCCTTCAACGAGCCGCGCAGCTTCGCCAGCACAGGCGGCGTCCCACGGGACGCCTCGCGAGGATTCACGGCCAGGTGCAGGAGCGTCTCGACCATCTTCGACACGGACGTGCCGCGCGACGCCGCCAAACGCTTGGCGCGCGCGACGACGGCGGGGTCCACGTTCAGGGTCAGCTTGGCCATACGTAATAACGTAGCACATTCTTACGTATCGCCCCCACGTATCTCCGCAGACCGTTCAATCTCGTCCGCGGTCCGCCTCGCAACCACACAGTTGACTGGCTGAGTAAGATGGGCCCATGACACTCGCCCGAACCTGCTGCCTGATCGTCGCGTTCGCCACCTCCCCCGTTCTGGCACAGGACGCGAAGAGCGCTCCCGCGCCGGCGGCACAGGCCTTTCAGGTCTTCACGAACCAATCCGTCGCCAGCGTCGTGGCGGGGCTGCAGGCCGTCAACAAGACGGAGACGCTTGTCACCGGCGATCACGTCGGCACGCGGCTCACGATTCAGCACGAGAAGAACGTCACCAGCACCGGCGGCGAAGTGCACGCCGAGACCGACGATGTCTTCATCATCCTGGAAGGCTCGACGACGCTGATGGTCGGCGGAACCCTGGAGGGCCCGACAACCTCGACCCCAGGCGAATGGAAAGGCACGGGCATTCGCGGCGGGAGAGAAGTCACGCTCAACAAGGGCGATGTGGCCTTCATACCGCGCGGCACGCCGCATCGGCGCACCACGCCGAATCAGGAAGTGACGCTGATGGTGATCAAAGCGACGAACCCGGCCGGATCGAAGTAGCGCAGCCGGGCTCGTCGAGAGGCCTACAGAAAGCTCTTCAACGCCTTCCGTGCCGTGCGGTCCGGACGCACGTCCGACTCGATCGTCACCTGAATCGCGCGACGGCTGTCCTTGAGTTCCACCACGGTGCCCACCGGCAGGTGCGATTTCACCTTGATGAATCCGGCCGCGAGGCCGCGGATCGCACACCCTTCAGGCTTGTTCGGCGACGCAACGCTGTAGATCTTGCCCTCGTGGCGGCCAATCGCCATGTCCGTGGCGCAGGTCAGCACGCTGCCGAGTTCGTTGCCCTGGAGGTCGCGCACGACGGCGCCGTGCGTGTCGATCTTGCGCAGATCGTTGCCCACAAACGTCAGCGTGTACGGCGCATCGGCGGCCGCGTCAAGCGCCGCCGAGCCGAGGAACGGCTTGCTGAACGTCTTGCCATCGGCATTGAACGGCAACGCGAACGACCACGGATGGTGGATGTACGTCCAGTGGCCGATGTCCTGATGCGACAGCGGCAGCACGGCGCCCGTGCGCAGCGAGTCGCGCGCGGCCAGGCCGCACGCGATGAGGCCCTGCTCCTTGCCGGCCTCCATCAGGAGTTCCCAGATGCGCACGGTGTGTTCACGGCCGACGAAGATCTCGAAGCCAACCTCACCCGTGTACCCCGAGCGCGACAGCAGCATCGGCGTGCCGTCGAGAAACTGCGCATCTTTCGCGAACGATGACGTCGGATCGAAGTGGCCCTTGAAGGAGAAGTACGGCAGCTTGTCGAAGACCGCATCCGGCGACTTCAACACCTTCTGCATGATCTTGATCGCCGCCGGCCCCTGGATGTCGATCTTGCCGAGCTGGTCGGTGAGGTCCGTGATGCGCACATCACGGTGGCCCTTCTGCGCCTCGAGATGCGCGGCAATCAGGCCGCCCATGCTCGCGTTCACCACGATCACCCACTCATCGTCGGTCACCTTGTAGACGATGCAGTCGTCGACGGCGTGGCCGTGGTCATCGAGCATGGCGCCGTAGACGCACTTGCCCGGCGTGATCGGCGCGTTGTCCTTGCCCACACACGCGTGCAGATTGCGCGTGAAGCACCACTGGAGCAGATCGAACGTGCCCGGGCCATGGAGCCGCACGACCGCCATGTGACTGGTGTCGAAGAGCCCGGCGTGGCTGATGACCGCCATGTGCTCGTCTTTGGCGCTGGCGTACCACACCGGCATGAAGTACTCGCCGAAGTCCACCATGTTGGCGCCGTGTTGGATGTGCCAGTCGCAGAGCGGTGTGCGCTTCATCC
>CAYFLU010000309.1:0-3116 GCA_964343975.1 uncultured Solibacteraceae bacterium | reverse complement strand
CGTGGGAAGAAGACCAGTACATCATCGCGCAGGCCAACGTTGAGCTCGACGAGAAGATGCGCATCAAGCAGGAGCGCGTCAACGCGCGTCAGGCTGGTGAATTCATCCTCGCGCATCGCGACAAGATCGATTACATCGACGTGTCGCCGAAGCAGCTCGTCTCGGTCGCTGCGTCGCTGATCCCGTTCCTCGAGAACGACGACGCGAACCGCGCGCTGATGGGCTCGAACATGCAGCGTCAGGCCGTGCCGCTCCTCCAGGCGCGCGCGCCGTTCGTCGGCACGGGCATGGAGTACATCACGGCCCGCGACTCGGGCGCCGTGGTCGTGGCGCGCCGCTCGGGCGTGATCGACTACGTCGATTCGAAGCGCATCGTCGTGCGCGTCGAGGGCAGTGAGGCGGAAGGACTGTCGCGCGAAATGGGCGCCGACATCTACGGCCTCACGAAGTTCAAGCGCTCGAACCAGAACACGTGCATCACGCAGCGTCCGATCGTGCGTGTGGGGCAGCGCGTGGCGAAGGGCCAGGTCCTCGCGGACGGTCCGTGCACGGAAATGGGCGAGCTCGCGCTCGGCCGCAACGTGCTCGTCGCGTTCATGCCGTGGCGCGGCTACAACTTCGAAGACGCGATCCTGGTCAGCGAACGGCTCGTGAAGGACGACTACTACACGTCGATCCACATCGAGGAGTTCGAGATCGAGGCCCGCGACACGAAGCTCGGACCGGAAGAAATCACGCGCGATATTCCGAACGTGTCGGAAGCGTATCTGCGTGACCTCGACGATAGCGGCATCATCCGCATCGGCGCGGCGGTCAAGCCGGGCGACATCCTCGTGGGCAAGGTCACGCCGAAGGGCGAGACGCAGCTCACGCCGGAAGAGAAGCTGCTCCGCGCGATCTTCGGCGAGAAGGCCGGCGACGTGAAGGACGCGTCGCTCACGTGCCCTCCGGGCATCGAAGGCATCATCGTCGGTGTGCGGATCTTCTCGCGCAAGGGCATCGAGAAGGACGACCGCGCCAAGCAGATCGAGCAGGACGAACTTGACCTGATGGAGAAGAACCTTCAGGACGAGATCCGCATCCTGCACGAGGAGACGAAGAAGCGTCTCGTGCAGCTGCTCGCGGGCCGCACGCTCCGGTCGGATCTCTACGATCTCGACGGCCGCGAGCGGATCCTGCGCAAGGGCTCGGTGCTGACGCCGGAAGCGATGGCGGATGTGCAGTTCTCCGTGCTCGTGCGGTCGCGTGTCGAAACCGATGACCTCGGCTTCGAAGACGAACTGCGCCTGATGGAAGACCGCACGGCGCAGCGCGTCGACGTCATCCAGCGCGAGTTCGAGGACAAGAAGGAGAAGATCCGTCGCGGTGATGAACTGCCGCCGGGCGTGATCAAGCTCGTCAAGGTGTACGTGGCGATGAAGCGCAAGCTGTCGGTCGGCGACAAGATGGCCGGTCGCCACGGCAACAAGGGCGTCATCGCGCGCATCCTGCCGGAAGAGGACATGCCGTATCTGCCGGATGGCACTCCGGTGGAAATCGTCCTCAACCCGCTCGGCGTGCCGTCGCGTATGAACGTCGGTCAGATTCTCGAGACGCACCTCGGCTGGGCCGCGCACGCGCTCGGCCTCTGGTTCGCGACGCCGGTCTTCGACGGCGCGACCGAGCCCGAGATCAAGAAGTGGCTCGGCGAGGCCGGCCTGCCGAAGGGCGGCAAGACCGAGCTCTACGACGGCATGACGGGCATGAAGTTCGAGCAGGAAGTGACGGTGGGCTACATCTACATGCTCAAGCTGTCGCACTTGGTCGACGACAAGATCCACGCCCGGTCGATCGGTCCGTACTCGCTCATCACGCAGCAGCCGCTCGGCGGCAAGGCGCAGTTCGGCGGTCAGCGCTTTGGAGAAATGGAAGTGTGGGCGCTCGAAGCATACGGCGCGGCGCACATCCTGCAGGAACTCCTCACCGCGAAGTCGGACGACGTCACGGGCCGCGCGAAGATCTACGAGTCGATCGTCAAGGGCGATGCGTCGTTCCAGGCCGGTCTGCCCGAGTCGTTCAACGTGCTCATCCGCGAGCTTCAGGCGCTCGGCCTTGATGTGGAACTCATCAAGACCAAGATCCGCCCGGGTGAGGAACCGCCAACTGAAGAAACTCCGCAGGAGCCGACTCCTGTTGCACCAGTGGGGGTGAACTAGATGCGACCGAACCTGCACGAAAAGGGCCAGCTCACCTCGGACTTCGACGCGATCCGCATTTCGCTCGCGTCGCCCGAGAAGATCCTTGAGTGGTCGCACGGCGAAGTGACGAAGCCGGAGACGATCAACTACCGCACGTTCAAGCCGGAACGCGACGGCTTGTTCTGCGCGAAGATCTTCGGGCCGGTGACGGACTGGGAGTGCTTGTGCGGCAAGTACAAGCGCATGAAGCACCGCGGTGTCGTGTGCGACAAGTGCGGCGTCGAAGTGACGCAGGCCAAGGTGCGCCGTGAGCGCCTCGGCCACATCGCGCTCGCCACGCCGGTCAGCCACGTGTGGTTCTTCAAGGGGCTGCCGAGCCGCATCGGGCATCTGCTCGACATCGCGCTGCGCGACCTCGAGCGGATCCTGTACTTCGAAGCCTACGTCGTCATCGACGGCGGCGACACGGACCTCAAGGACAAGATGCTGCTCAACGAAGAGCAGTATCGGCAGGAGCGTGAGCGCCACGGCTTCAAGTTCAAGGCCCAGATGGGCGCCGAGGCGATCAAGGAACTGCTGCGCCGCGTGAATGTGGACCGGCTGGCCGAGGAACTGCGCGAGAAGATGCGCAACGAGACCTCGGTGGCCAAGAAGCTGAAGTTCGCGAAGCGCCTGAAGGTCGTTGACGCGTTCCGCAAGTCGACGAACAAGCCCGCGTGGATGATCATGGACGTGATCCCGGTGATTCCGCCGGAGTTGCGCCCGCTCGTGCCGCTCGATGGCGGCCGCTTCGCCACGTCGGACCTGAACGATCTCTATCGCCGCGTCATCAACCGCAACAACCGGTTGAAGAAGCTGATGGAGCTCAAGGCGCCCGACGTCATCATCCGCAACGAGAAGCGGATGCTGCAGGAGGCGGTGGACGCGCTGTTCGACAAC
>CAYFLU010000308.1:0-3132 GCA_964343975.1 uncultured Solibacteraceae bacterium | reverse complement strand
GATCAGTTCCGCGGCTCGCGTGAAGAGATCCGCGCCCGGCAGGCGGACTACCTCCCGCTCTTCGCCGGTGCGACCGACGTGCTGGATGTCGGCTGCGGCCGGGGCGAGTTGCTCGACCTGTTCCGCGAGCGCGGCATCCGCGCGCGGGGCATCGACGTCAATCCCGCCATGGTCGCGGCGTGCCGTGAGCGTGGTCTGATGGCGGACATCGGCGATGCGGTGCACGCGCTGGCCGCCCTGCCCGACGCGAGTCTCGGCGGTCTGATCGCACTGCAGGTCGTCGAGCACCTCGATCCTCCCGTGCTCATCCGGTTCCTCGAAGTGGCGTTTCTGAAGCTGCGCCCGGGTGCACCGATCGTGCTCGAAACGATCAACGCGGCGTGCTGGATGGCCTTCTTTGAAACGTACCTGCGCGATCTGACCCACGCGCGCCCCCTGCACCCCGACACCCTGCGGTATCTCGTGCAGGCGGCCGGCTTTTCGCACGCCGACATTCGGCTGCGCGCGCCGGTCGAAGCGCAGGATCGTCTGCCGACCGTGCCGCGACCGAACGACCCGGCCCTCGCGGCCCTGGCCGATGTCATCAACGCCCACGCCGACCGGCTGAACGGACGCCTGTTCAGCGCGATGGACTACGCAGTCGTCGCCCGCCGCTGACCGGTAGGCGATTTCAGGTACCGGCAGCTATACTCTTACAACGCGAGGAGCGTACGACTGAATGCGTGTATTGATCACCGGAGGAATGGGGTTCATTGGCTCCCACCTGAGCGAGGCGATGGTGGCACAAGGCCACGAGGTCTATGCCATCGATGACCTGTCGACGGGATCGATCGAGAACATCGACAAGCTCCGGAACAACCCCAAGTTCCACTACACCGTCGACACGATCGAAAACGAGCCGCTGCTGGCCGAGCTGATCGATCGCTGCGACATCGTGTATCACCTCGCCGCGGCCGTCGGCGTGCGCCTGATCGTCGAAGAGCCGGTGCGGACGATCGAAACGAACGTGCACGGCACGGAAGTCGTGCTGAAGCACGCCAACAAGAAGAAGAAGATGGTCGTCGTCGCCTCGACGTCCGAGGTGTACGGCAAGAACGCCGCTGTGCCCTTCCGTGAAGACGCCGACCTCGTGATGGGCGCCACGGTCAAGCACCGCTGGGCCTATGCGTGCAGCAAGGCGATCGACGAGTTCCTGGCCCTCGCGTATTGGAAAGAGCGCGGCCTGCCCGTCGTCATCGTCCGCTTCTTCAACACGGTCGGCCCACGTCAGTCGGCGCGCTACGGCATGGTGCTGCCGACGTTCGTGCGTCAGGCGCTGGCGGGTTCCCCCATCACCGTGCACGGCACGGGCCTGCAGTCGCGCAGCTTCACCTACGTCAGCGACGTGGTTGGCGTGCTCACGAAGATTCCGCACGAGCCCAAGGCGGTCGGCGAAGTGTTCAACATCGGCAACTCCGTCGAAATCACGATCGAGGGGCTGGCCGAAAAGGTCAAGCAGATGACCGGCAGCAACTCGCCGATCGTCAAGATCCCCTACGACGAAGTGTTCGACAGCGGCTTCGAAGACATGCCGCGACGCGTGCCCGACCTCACGAAGGTCAATCGCGTGCTCGGCTATGAGCCGAAGGTGCAGCTCGAAGAGATGATCAAGCACGTCATCGAGTTCTCGCGCGCCGGTTAGGTTCGCGACACGACGTACAACACCACGGGCCGCCTGTCGATTCCGGCAGGCGGCCCGTGGTGTTTTTGTGCGGCGACGTCAGTCGATCACGACGCTGTTGCGCGGCGGTTCCTTCACAAAGCTCCATGCGTGCACGAACACACCGAGCTCCCGGTCGTCGCTGCCGCCGGAGTCCGATGGACGCCACGTGCGGTTCACATCGAACTCGAGCATCAGCCGCGCTGCGCCGTCTGGGACCTTGATGTACCACGTCTGCGGTGCGGCCTGGAGCCGATCCACCGAGATGATGATGCGGCCGCGCCGGCGTACCTCGAGGCGTTGCGGATGCTGCGACAAATCTGGTGGTCCGCCGCTCACCGTCAGCACGAGCCATCGCCCATCCGTGGGCAGCGTCTCGAGCGCGTGCTTGCCCACCCACCGACCAGCCACCTCCTGGCCCGTCGGCAGCGTGGCGGTGGTGTCTGGTGAAAAGCCCAATTGGTAGGTCCAATCCGCCCGCAGGGCCCGGAACGGCGGGCGCAGATACCGGATCCCGACATAAACCGACGCGAGGAGAAAGACCATCGCCCCCGCCCACATGAGCACGGGCCAACGGCTCGACGGCACGGCCGGCCACGGGCGCGCCGAGGCCGCCACCGCTTCGGATGAGTGCAGCAGATACCAATAGATGAACACCCAGACGGTGAACGCCACGCTGAATGCCTGCGTCGGCATGCTCACAATCGACACCAGGCCCATCCCGACGAGCCCGCCCTTGATCATCGACGCCGCAAAGCGCTGCTCGTGGTCGCCGTCTGTGCGCGCGAGCATGATCACGAACATCGGCAACCAGATGAGCCACCCGACACTACCCAGCACGCCGAGCTCCGCCAGCTGGTTGCGGTACCAGCTCTGGGCATTGTCCATGTGCGCCCGATCGCGGATCAGCACGAACGACTCGTCGGTGAAGATGTGGTTGAAGCTCCCGATCCCGACACCGCTCAACGGGTAGTCACGCACCATGTTCATGGACACCGTGCCGTACGGGCCGTAGCGATTCCACAGTTCAAACCCCACGAACTGCTGGATCTCCGCCCGATTGATCCCGGGCAACGCGCGGAACACACGATCCACAGGATTCGCCGTCCCGCTGCGGGACGCAAACACCGCAAACCCGGCGATCAACACCACGGTCGGCGCGCCGACGATCAGGAGGTCGCGCAGCGGATGCTTCCGCCGGGTCACGACGAACCACACCGCGAAGGCCACGCACACCATCGCCGCCAGCAACGCCATGCGCGATCCGGTGGCCCACAGTCCCGCGCCCGCGATGCCGATGCCGATCACGGCGAGCGCACGCGCCCATCGCGAAGTCGTCGATGCGATCAGCGCCAGCAACCCACCGATCCACATGCCGGCCACGGCCCCAAACGCGTTGCCGTCGTCGAGCGCGGCCGTGGCGCGACGATACA
>CAYFLU010000307.1:0-3140 GCA_964343975.1 uncultured Solibacteraceae bacterium | reverse complement strand
GTTGCGCGCCGGGCGCCTGTTGGCGGACCCGATCAGCGGCGTGGCACTAGCCGTCTGGGCGGCCGTCGCCGCCTTCTATCTCCTGCCCGGTGTGCCGGCCGCCGTGCGTGAACGACTCGGCATGACCTACTCCACGCTACCCATCTGGCCGTGGGCGATGGCCGGCGCGCTCATCGACCTGCGTGATGTGCGCCCGCGCGAGCGCCGCGTGTGGCAATGGCTGGCGGTGTCGTTCGCGACCCTGCTCTCCATCGAAGCGGTGCGCGCCATCGCTGATGCAACCGGCCGGATCGACCGGGCCAGCGAGTGGTTCTACATGGCGTTCTACGCCACACAGTGGCTCGCGGCACTCGCACTCGCCGACCGTACCCGCCATCGCCCACTCGCCATGGCCGCGGTGCTGATGGCCGTGGCCGGCGGCGCCGTGCTGCACGCCACAGCACTCCTGTGGCCGGTCACTTACGCCAGCGGCGTCCCGTCGTCGCTGGTCTATCTTGCATTCGATGCGACCGCCGCCTGGGCCTGGTGGCGCGTGGGCCGCGGACGATCACCGCGTCTTGCGAGCGCCACCCTGATGCTCGCGCTCGCGACACTGGCGTTCTTCGTCACTGATGGCCTTGCCATGGCCTCCCTGACCGGCTGGCATCGCTTCATTCCGGGCCACGCCACCGACATCATCTGGACCGTACCTCCGCTCCTCTACGCGTTGGCGGTGCGACTCGGCCGGGCCCCGGCCACCGCAACGTGACGGAGTACCATCACCACATGCGTCTGCGCTTCCTGTTCGTGATGCTGCTCGCGGCTGTGGCCACCGTGTCGGCCCAGCAACCCGCATCGCCTCCCCGTTACAAAGATCCGACAGCCTCGATCAACGAGCGCGCGAAGGATCTGCTGGGGCGCATGACGCTCGAAGAAAAGTTCTGGCAGCTCTTCATGATTCCCGGCGATCTCGATGACGCAGGCGCCGACTACTCACACGGCATCTTCGGCCTTCAGGTCTCCACCCCCGAGGGGCCGGACGCGGCCCGGCAACACGCTCGCAAGATCAACGCGATTCAGAAGTACTTCGTCGAGAAGACCCGGCTCGGCATTCCGATCCTCCCGTTCGAGGAAGCCCTGCACGGGTTGAAAGCACCGGGCGCCACGGTCTTCCCGCAAGCCATCGGACTGGCCGCCACGTTCGACCCGGAATTGATGCGCCGCATCGCCGGCGCTACCGCGGCCGAAGCACGCAGTCGCGGCATTCGCGATGCGCTCTCGCCCGTGATCAACATCGCCGACGATGTCCGTTGGGGACGCGTGGAAGAGACCTACGGCGAGGATCCGATGCTGACCTCGACGATGGCGCGCGCGTTTGTGGGCGGGATGGAATTCGCCGGCGTCGTGACGACGCCGAAGCACTTCGTCGCCAACAACGGCGAGGGTGGCCGGGACAGCTATCCCGTGTACCACAACGAGCGGATGCTGATGGAACGGTACTTCCCGCCGTTTCTCGCCGCGCTCGACGCCGGCGCGCGGTCGATCATGACGTCGTACAACTCGATCGACGGCGCGCCGGCGACGCAGAATCCGTGGCTGCTCAACACGGTCCTGAAGAACCGCTGGCACTTCGGCGGCTTCGTGATCTCCGATGCGGCCGCGACCGGCGGCGCAACGGTGCTGCACATGACGGAGCCCAACACGCCGGCCGCCACGGCCCATGCGTTGCGCTCGGGGCTCGACGTGATTTTCCAGAGCAGCTGGAACCAGTATCGCGGCTACTACGCGGCTTTCCAGCAGGGACTCATTCCGCCGGACGTGATCGATGCCGCGGTGTTCCGCGTGCTGCGGGTGAAGTTTGAACTCGGCCTCTTCGAACATCCGTACGCCGACGAGGACGCCGCCGCCACCACGAACGGCCGCGCCGAACACGTGCAACTCGCGCGCGCCGCCGCCCGGTCGTCGATCGTGCTGCTCAAGAACGCGCGCCAACGCTTGCCGTTGTCGAAAACGCTGGCCACCGTCGCGGTGATCGGCACGGACGCGACCGAAGCGCGTCTTGGCGGCTACAGCGCCACCGGCAACAACGTCGTCTCGATCCTCGACGGCATCCGCCTCGCCGTGAGCCGCACGACGATGGTGCCGCACGCGCCCGGACCCGGGCGCGTCGTCGAAGACCTCGTCACGATTCCCGCCGATCGCTTCTCGACGACAGAGAACGGCCGGACCGTGCCGGGCCTGAGCGCGCACTACTTCGACAACAACGCCCTCGACGGCACGCCGCGCCTGACGCGCGTGGACCCGCGGGCCGATTTCCGCTGGACACTCAACTCACCCGGACGCGGCATTCCGTTCGACTGGTTCTCGGCGCGATGGACAGCGACGCTGACGGCGCCGGCGAGTGGCGTGCGCCGCATCGGCATCGAGGGCAATGACGGGTACCGGCTCTGGATCGACGGCGCACTGGTCATCGACCACTGGGGCAAGACGTCGTACGGCACAACGACCGCGGCCGTCTCACTCGCGCCGGGCAGCACGCACACACTGAAGCTCGAGTACTTCGAAAGCACCGGCAACGCGCGGCTGAAGTTGTTGTGGGACGCCGGGGCGACCAGCACCACCGCGGCGTTGCGCGCGCGGATCGACGACGCCGTGACGCTCGCCAAACAGAGCGACGTGGCGGTGATCGTCGCCGGCCTCGAAGAAGGCGAGTTCCGCGACCGCGCGTTCATCACACTGCCGGGTCTGCAGGAAGACCTCATCACCGCCGTCGCGGCCACCGGTAAGCCGGTCGTCGTCGTGTTGGTGGGCGGGAGCGCCGTCGGCATGTCGCGCTGGATCGACAAGGTCGACGCGGTCGTCGACGCGTGGTACCCGGGCGAGCAGGGCGGCCACGCCGTGGCGGATGTGCTGTTCGGCGACACGAATCCGGCCGGACGACTGCCGGTGACGTTCGCGATGAGCGAGGGCCAACTGCCGCTCAGCTACAACCATCGGCCGACCGGGCGCGGCGACGACTATCTCGATCTCACGGGCATGGCGCTCTTCCCGTTCGGCCACGGCCTGAGCTACACAACGTTCACATACAGCCGCATGCGCATCGGCACGCCGGTGATCACCGGCGCGGGCAGCACCGCAGTGACGTGCACGGTCACCAACAC
>CAYFLU010000306.1:1597-3151 GCA_964343975.1 uncultured Solibacteraceae bacterium | reverse complement strand
TGCCCGACGGCGGCACGATGGTGTTGTAGGCGCGCGCGAGGCGCGTGATCGAGTCGAGCAGGATGACGACGTCCTTCTTGTGCTCGACGAGGCGCTTGGCCTTTTCGATGACCATCTCGGCCACCTGCACGTGGCGCGTCGCCGGCTCGTCGAACGTCGACGAAATGACTTCACCGCGCACCGAGCGCTGCATGTCGGTGACTTCTTCCGGACGCTCGTCGATGAGGAGGACGATCAGGTAGATTTCCGGATGATTCGTCGTGATCGACTGCGCGATGCTCTGCAACAGCATCGTCTTGCCCGTGCGCGGCGGTGCGACGATCAGACCACGCTGCCCTTTGCCGATCGGCGTCATCAGATCCATGACGCGGCCCGACAAGTTGTCGCCCGACGTTTCGAGCTTGATGTGCTGCTGCGGATACAGCGGCGTCAGGTTCTCGAAGAAGAGCTTGTTGCGCGACCGGTCGGGCGCTTCGAAGTTGACGGCCTCGACCTTGATGAGCGCGAAGTAGCGCTCGCCGTCCTTCGGCGGCCGCACCTGACCGCTGACCGTGTCACCGGTCTGCAGATCGAACTTGCGTATCTGCGACGGCGAGACGTAGATGTCGTCCGGCCCCGGCAGGTAGTTGTAGTCGGGCGCGCGCAGGAAGCCGAAGCCGTCCGGCAGCACTTCGAGCACGCCTTCCGAGAAGAGGAACCCGCTTTGTTCGGTCTGGGCTTTGAGAATCTGGAAGATCAGGTCCTGCTTGCGCATGCCGGTGGCGCCGGCGACATTCAGGTCCTTGGCGATCTGCGTGAGCTTCTGGATGCTCGCGTCTTTGAGGTCGTTGATGTTGAGCGAGGGGGCCGAGGATTGGCCGTTCGGATCGCCTTCGCCGGCTGGCGGGTTATCGGGGAGCTCTTCGACGTCCTTCGGAAGTCCTTCGAACTGCTGCCCGTGGTGACGACGACCGCCGCCGCCTCCCTGGTTGCCTTGATTACCGCCGCCGTGCCGCCCGTGCGAGCGCTTGTGGTGATGTGCCATGTGGGGAATGAAAAAAGTTGTTGGGGTGTGTGGAACGGACTAACGAACTAACGTGTGGAGAGCCTGAATATAGCAGGGGTCAGGACAAGTGGAAAGTGGAAAGCAACAAGTGAGCAAGTGGAAGGGGGAAGTAACAAGTAGAAAGGCTCCCCCCTGTTCGCCGTCAGCTAGTACCGGCCGGGGCTGTCCCCCACCCCGATAATGCTGCACGCCACACGGGTTTCGAGGCCCAGGGCGCGGGCTTTCGCGATGACCTCAGGCCCATCAGCGCCGGGATTCAACCACACGATCGGAATGCCTTTTTCCTTCAACTGCGCCATCGCGCCAACACCCACAGCCGGCGGCAGATACACGCTGGCTTCGTCGATCGTGCCCGGGTAGTCAACGACGGTCGCGTACGCCTTCTCCCCTTCAATCTCCGTCGCCGACGGATGAATCGGGACGACCGTGAACCCCTGATTGCGGAACGCGCGCAGCGCTTTGTTGCCGTATTTCGAACGATCGGCGGAGGCGCCGAGGATAGCGACAGT
>CAYFLU010000306.1:0-1497 GCA_964343975.1 uncultured Solibacteraceae bacterium | reverse complement strand
AGATGCGACAGGCCGGTGACGTTCGTGCGTTCGAGCGGAATGGCCGGATAACTCTTCGTGCCGCGCGCGCGGCTGGCCTGCACCACCTGAATCGGCGTGACCGTATCCACTTCCGTGTCGGGACGCACCGTGCGGTGGAAATACCCGTTGTTATACGCGCCATCGTCGACGTATTTGAGGAAGTTCGCGCCGCCGATCGGCGCATGCGCCACATCCACCGCGATTTCGAAGGCGCCAAGCGAGGTCTCGAACACTACGACCACCGGTGCCTGGGTCGAGGGCGCCGCCGCCTGCACGATCAGCCACAACCAGAGCCAGAGCGTGCTCATGGAAAGATCTTCCCCGGATTCAGAATGCCGAGCGGATCGAAGGCCTGCTTCACGCGGCGCATGGTCTCGATCGTCGACGCCGTGAGTTCCATCGCAAGATACGGGGCCTTCGCGAAGCCGATCCCGTGTTCGCCGCTGATCGAGCCGCCAAGCGCAATCGTGCCCGCGAAGAGCACCTTCTCGGCCTCGTGCGCACGCCGGATCTCATCCTCGTCCCCCGGCGTGACCATGATGTTCACGTGCATGTTGCCGTCGCCCACATGCCCGAAGCACGGAATGCGCAGGCGGAACTCAGCCTTGAGTCGGTCCACGAGTTCGAACAACTCGGGCACGCGGCCCTTGGGCACGACGACGTCGTGATTGAACTTGAGGGGCGTGATCATCTTCAGCGACGGCGACAACTCGCGTCGCACGCGCCACAGTTCCTGCCGCTCCGCGTCGTCCTTCGCGCGCAGGAACTCGGTGGCGCCCGCGTCGGTGCACGCGCGCTCCACGCGCAGGGCTTCGGCGGCAACCTGCTCGGCGATGCCGTCGACCTCGAGCAACAGCAAGGCCGCGGTGCCGGCCGGCGCGAGCGACCGCACCTGCAGCGCCTGCGCCACCGCCTCGAGACAATCGCCGTCGATCAACTCCAGCGCCGCCGGCACCACACGCGCGCGGATCAAATTCGTCACCGCGTTCACCGCATGGCGGACGCTCGGGAAGCTCGCGCGCATCGTGATCTGCACGGGCGGCTTCGGCACCAGGCGCAGCGTGATCTCGGTGATGATCGCCAGCGTGCCTTCAGACCCCACGAGCAACTGCGTGAGGTCGTAGCCGACGACGTTCTTCACGACCTTGCCGCCGGTGCGGATGATCTCCCCGTTCGGCAGCACGGCTTCGAGCCCCAGCACGTAGGCCTTCGTCACGCCGTATTTGAACGCGCGCGGCCCGCCGGCACATTCGGCGACGTTGCCGCCGATGGCCGACTGCCGGAGGCTGGCCGGGTCGGGCGGATAGAACAAGCCCACCTGCTCCACGGCGTCCTGCAGATCGCCCGTGATTACGTTCGGTTGCACGATCGCGAGCAGATTCAACTCGTCGATCTCGAGGATCCGATTGAGCCGTTCGAGACTGATCACGACGCCGCCGTGCATCGGCACGGCGCCACCGGTGTACCCCGTGCCGC
>CAYFLU010000305.1:0-3154 GCA_964343975.1 uncultured Solibacteraceae bacterium | reverse complement strand
GGGTTCGCTTCGCTCGCGCCATTCCTCAAGTTCACCGTCGTGGTCACGATGTCGCCGACCTGCAGAGCGGTGAATCCGCCGTACAGCCACAACCGCGCCTGACTTCCGGCGGGTTTGGTGTCCACGGTCACGACACTCGTGACACGCGGAGGCGGATCCGCCTTGTACGGCACCACCGCAGGTGGTGACGTCGGCGGCATCATGAGGCCTGCGACGAGCGCAGCCATGGATGCGGAATACGGCATATCAATCCCTCAACGACGGAACGCTTCTCCGTCGTCACAGAGTTCGGCAGCCGTGCCTGATTCTTGAATTGGCGAAAATCGCTAGTAGCGACTCAAGTCTTTGCCGGAGACGACGATTCCCTCATAGCCGGCGCGACGCATCTCCTGCACGAGTTCGTCGTCGGTCGCTCCCCAGAACAACTGGTGATACAGCACGAGCACTTTCGGCTTCGCCTTGGCCGCGAGCGCCGCGAGTTCGATCGTCGAGGTGTGAAACGCCTTGTGATACGCCTGCCATTCCGGCGGACGCGTGGCGAACTTCACCGCGGAATACACCTCGTGCATCAACACATCACAGCCGTTGCACGCTGTCGCGATCGCGTCGACCGGCGTGGTGTCGCCTGAGATCACAATGCGTCGATCGGCCGTTTGAAATCGGTACGCGAAAGCCTCGGGCCACGAGCCGTGCGCCACGGGGATCGCATCCACCGCCACACGATCGTCGGCATAGACACGCCCCGGCTGGATCTCGTGCACGATCGCGCGGTAGTTGCGCGTGTGCTGTGGTTCGAGACCAAAGAGCCGCAGCGCGATGTCGTCCTGCCACGCGGCTTCGAGATGCGACGCCATTTCCGAGGCGCCCCGCGGTCCATAGACATCGAGCGGCACCTTCCGCTCGAGCACCCACGGCGAGAACATCAGGTCCGGCAAGCCCAGCGTGTGATCCGAATGGAGATGCGTGAGGAACACGCGCGAGAGCGCGGTGGCGGTCAGCGCCTTCGCGCCGGCGGCACGCGCCGCCGCGGCGCGCCGCACGACGCCGACGCCGGCATCGACGAGATACACGCGGTCGCCAACGGTGACGGCCACCGACGGCCCCCAGCGTTCCGGGTCGTCGTTGGGTGTCCCGGTGCCGAGCAGAACGACGTCCGTGCGCATCGGCGCGGCCTGCTGTGCGGGCAACGGCGCGCGCAGGCACACGAGTGCCAGTGCCACCGCCGCGCCGATCCTGCACCGGCGCCGCATCACACGCCGCCCCCGAGCCGCAGATCCTGTGTCTTCTTCTCGCCTTCCGCCAGCGAGAGCTTGAACGCCCCGCTCACGATCTGATCGAGAAACGCCGGATCGTAGAGATCGTTGGGATCGAGGTCCGTCAGCGCGCAGAGGTAGTACTCGCCCGGCGCCAATCCACTGATGCGATACCGTCCATCACTGGCGGGTTTGGCCGTGACGATGCGGCGCGAGCCCGAGATCCAGAGCGCGCGATCCGATGGAAAGACGACGATCGGAAACCCGGCCACCGGCTGCCCCGCCGCATCCTGCACGCGACCGCTGATCTCGCCGGACACCTTCGTGAACGTCACCACGATGCCTTTGATGTTTTCACCGGCGCGGATCTGCAGCGGCACGTCGGCCAGATCGCGGCCGTCCAGCATCGCGGACTTCAGCACCCAACCCGACGGGTTGGCGCCGCCGAAGAGCGCCGGCATCCCGCCCGGCGCCGTGAAGGACGTGCGATAGGTGTCGGGCACGAGACCGGTCACGCTGAACGTGCGGTCCTTCTTTGCGCGGCCGCCGGATGTCTGCAGAAACCCCGCGAGCATCTCGAGCGCCGTGCGCGAGTCGGTCGACATGCTGTTGAGCGCGACGCTTACACCAGACGCGTCCACCGGGTTGTTCGGGTCTTCGCCTTCGAATGTCACGGTACCGCTGATCGACTGTCCCGGCTGCAGGCGCAGGTCGAGGCCGGTGATGTCGTGCCCGTCAATCTCGAGTTCCGTGGTGGCCCACAAGGTCAGCGTGGGACCGGTCGGCCCGAACATCGTCGCCATCGCGCCGGCGGCGGCCGGGATCGCAGGCCGCAGCTCCTGCATGTCCGTGCTGGCTCCGCCCGGGGATCCACGCACGAGCAAGCGATAGCGGCCGGGTGCGATGCCGCTGCCGGCCAGGCGGCCATCGGCGCCAACGCGGACGTTTCCGGAATTGAGGGCCAGGCCGATGAGCGTGTCAATCACGCTCGCGCCTCCGCCGTTGGCGATCGGTTGCAGCGCGACGTTCGTGCCGCGCGGCGGATTTCCATCGGGCCCCGTCACGCGGCCCGAGATCGACGCGACGGGCACGAGCACGGTCGAGAAGTCGACCGACGTGCGCTCTTCTCCGGGTCCCACGGTGACGACCTGCGCCGCGCTCACATCCGCCGTGCCGGGAAAGTACGTCGCAGAATACGCCACGGGCCGTCCCACCCCTGGTGCGTCGGCCACATCCACCGCCACCCCGGCGCCGGCGTTGGCCTGTTGCGCTGCCGCCTGCCGTGCCCACTCGATCTCGCTCGTCGTCGTCGGCCGCAAATCGCCGTTGCCAAAGCGCGGCGTCGGCTGCGCGCGCACGAGATACTCGCCCGGCGCGAGACCGAAGAAGCGGTAGTCGCCGCGCTGATCCGTGCGCGCCGAGATCTGCAGCACGGGCGTGATCTTGCGACGCCCGCCGAGCGACTGCACGGCCAGCGCCACCATCTCGAGATCCGGCGCGGGCCGGCCGTTCACGTCGCGCACGGTCCCGGCGATCACACTGCCGCGCAGGATCGTCAGCGTGATGCCAGTGAGCTGCTGTCCCGGCGCCAGCGAGATCGGCACGCCCGAGCCGCGGCCCGGCGTCTTCGACTGATACGCCGTCGTGACCCACGCCGCGCGCGCCGCTGTGAGCGTGTAGGTGCCGGCCGGAAGATTCGTGAACGAAAACGCGCCGCTGTCATCGGTGATCGCGGTCATCGGCAGCTTCATCACACCGCCGGATCCCAGCGTGACCGTCACGCGGCGAACCGGCCGGCTCGGCGTCGCATCAGACATCACGACGCCGCTGATGGAGCCCGTGCCCACGGGCGTGCGCTGCACATCGCGCACGGGCGCCTGTCCTTGCGCGCGCACGAGCGC
>CAYFLU010000304.1:0-3162 GCA_964343975.1 uncultured Solibacteraceae bacterium | reverse complement strand
GCGCCGCCTTCATCTGCTCGGTGAACAGGGTCTCGGCTTTCGCGAAGTCCTGCTTCTGCAGCAGTTCGACGAAGGCCTGAGCCTCCTTCGCGACATCTTTCACTGGCGTTTGACGGGCGGCGAGAGAGACGGAGGCGGCACAGGCCGCGAGGACGAGGGCAATGACACGACGCATCCTCTAAGTCTGCCACCGCCACGGCGGAGGCGCTACTCGGAGCGGAGCAACACGATCGGATCGGCCGCAGCAGCTCGCCGCGCCGGCACGTAACACGCGAAGACAGCGACGACGAGCACTCCGGCCGCGGTGGCCGCGTAGGTCATCGGGTCGTACGGCGTGACGCCGTAGAACATCGTCACTGCCGCACGGGCCAGGCCCGCAGACGCGGCCAGCCCGAGCGCCACCCCCGTGACCGCCAGGGCCGCGCCTTGTTTCAGCACGGCCGACAGCAGTTCGCGCGGCGTCGCGCCGATGGCCGCGCGAATCGCCAGCTCGCGCTGGCGCTCGACGACCGAGCGCACGAGGGCGATCGCCAGACCCACGAGTGCGAGCAACACGGCCCCGCCGGCCAGTACGCCCACGATGCTCACGCGCGCGGTGCGGGGCGCGAGCGTGGCCTCAATGACGCGCGACAGTGTCTTTGCGCCCTCCAGCGGCAGTGACGGGTCCGCAGTGCGGACTGTACGCGTGACATCAGACGTGAGCGCTGCAGGGTCACCTGACGTGCGCACCGTCAGAAATGCTCGACCGAGCGGCAGTTGACGCCACAACACGTACACACCGCCGTGCGCCTGCGTGTCGAGGCCCGAATAGCGCACATCCTTGATCACACCGATGATGCGCGGCTTCACGCGCGGCCCCTTGGCCGTCGGCAGCGCCATATTGAGCGTCGTGTCGAGCGTGGTTCGGGTCACGAGCGCGAGGTGCTTCACCGCAGTCTCGCTGAGAATCGTCACCGGATCGTCGGCGCTGTCGCTCTCGTTGAAGAACCGGCCGGAGACGAGTCGCGCACCGATACTCTCGAAGTAGCCCGGCGTCACCGGCACGAGATCGAATGTGCGCGTCGCGTCGGTCTTCTCGCTCGACACGCGAATGGTGAACATCAGGCCGCCGACGCTCGGTGGAAGCGCGGCGCCGACACCCGCCGCGGCGACGCCGGGAATGCGGCGCACGTCCTGAAGCAACTGCTCCGTCATCGCCAGTCGCCCTTCCGGCGGCAGCGTGGATTCTCCGATCGGCACCGCCATCGTCACGACCTGATCGGTACGATCGAGACCGATGTCTGTGCGCGCCAGCACCGCCACGGTTCGCGCGAGCAGCCCGGCGCCCGTGAGCAGCACAACCGCCATCGCCAACTGCGCGACCACGAGCGCGGCGCGGAGTCGGCGGCTCGCACGCGATCCAGCGGAAGCGCTCGCACGCAGGCTCGCGGTCAATTGCATCTGTCTCAGGGTGAGGACGGGCGCGGCGCCACAGACGATCACAACAAGGAGGGTCATCGCCAGCGCCGCCACCACGAGTGGCGTTGCCGTTGTGAACGTCGTCACGCGCGGAAGATCGAGTCCTGTTTGGGCTGCGAGCAACTGGAGCGCCGCAGCCGCAAGGCCGATGCCGATCGCGGCGCCGACGGCGGCAATCAGTGCGGTCTCGAACACGGCCACCCGTACGAGCCGCGCGCGATCTGCACCGAGGGCGAGACGGACAGAGAACTCACGAGCGCGCGCCACCGCACGGTTCACAAGCAGCATGGCGACGTTGGCGCAAGCGACGAGCAAGACCAGCACCGTGGCGATGAACAGCGCCAGCACCACGGGCCGAGCGTCACCAAGAAGCACCTCGCGCAGCGGCTTGAGCAGGGGCCGATAGTTCGCCTTCTGGTTGTCAGGCACCGCATCGACGACCGCGCGCGCGGTGACCGACTGCGCGTCCGTCATCGACACGCCGGATTTCACGCGCGCCACAAGGAGATACGAGCGGACGTCGCCGACGCTGGTCGGCGAGAGGGCTGTTGCGCTGCGCGCCGCCATCCACACGTCGGCCTTGTCGACGACCGAGAACGACTCGGGCAGGACGCCGATGATCTGCCAGTTGTGGCCACCCAACGTAAACGCGCGACCGATGACGGAGGCCAGCGCGCCGGCGGAGATCTTCGCGGCGAACGCGCGGCTGACCACAGCGCTGTCGAGCGCGGACGCATCGGGCAGGCGCCCGAGCTCGGTGTGGGCGCCGAGGACCGTGAACCACGTGTCGGTGATGTAGGCCGCGCGCACATCCCTCGCTTCGGCGCCAGCCTCGCGAAAGGTGGCGCGCTCGGTGGCGTACCCGGCCGCGTCCATCGCCGGAGCGAGCAGTTGCTGCCAGCGATCGAATTCGTTGAGCCGGATACCCATCTCGAAGCCGGAGGTAATGAAGATGCGACGCGGTGTGACGAGCCGGTCCGGTGCGGTCAACGGCAACGGACGCAGCATTCCGGCCCAGGCGATCACTGCCGCAGCCAGGCAGGCGCCAGTGCCAAGTGCCAACGCGGTCACGGCAGACACCGACGTCCATCGCCCGGCGCGCACACCCTTCCATGCCGCGCCGAGATCACTCACCCAGTTTCCGCCCATGGCGGAGATTAGACACCGGACCGGGCATAATGTGCGCCATGAAGCTCACGCGCGTCCTCGCTCTCGTGCTCGCCACCGCGGTGGCCCCGCTCGCCGCCCAGTCGAAGACCGGCTACACCGCAGGCCAACTCACGCCGCACCAGCAGTTCACGCGCGAGATCTACAAACAGCTCATCGAGATCAACAGCGCGGACAAGACCGGCAAGGTCACCCCTGCGGCACAGGCGATGCTGCAGCGGTTCAAGGATGCCGGCTTCCCCGACGCCGACCTCTTCATCGGCGGACCGCGCGCCGAGAAACACAACGTCGTCGCGCGCCTCCACGGCGCGGCCGGCTCGACAAAGAAGCCTCTTCTCCTCCTCGCGCACATCGACGTCGTCGAAGCGCTCAAGTCCGACTGGTCCGACAACCTCGACCCGTTCGTGTTCACCGAGCGCGACGGCTACTACTACGGGCGCGGCACGGCGGACGACAAGGCAATGGCGGCAATCTTCGTTGCCAACCTGATCCGGCTGAAGAAGGAGAACTACGTCCCCGACCGCGACATCATCGTCG
>CAYFLU010000303.1:0-3183 GCA_964343975.1 uncultured Solibacteraceae bacterium | reverse complement strand
ACCATGTTGGCGCCGTGTTGGATGTGCCAGTCGCAGAGCGGTGTGCGCTTCATCCGTTCAGCATATCGAATCGGGCGATGACCGGCGAGACCGTTTACCCGCGCAGCGCCTTGAGTGCGCCTTCCCACTTCGCCAGTTCGGCCAGCATCGCCGCCGCGGCCTTGTTGTTCTGTTCGTTCGGCACAAACCGGCCGTCGGCCATCTGCTTGGCGACGAACGCAATCGTGACCGCATCCACGACGGGCACCATGCGCAGGTTGGCGAGCATCACCCGGGTCATCTGCACCGACCGCAGTCCCCCCGAGATGCCGCCGTAGCTGACGAACCCGGCGGCCTTGTATTTCCATTCGACCGCCAGATAGTCGAGGGCGTTCAACAGCGCCGGCGCCATACCGAAGTTGTACTCGGGCGTGACGATCACAAACGTGTCGCACGCGGCCACACGCGCGCTCCACTGCTTCGTGTGCTCGTACTGATACTGCTGCTTCACCGGATGCTCGGGCTCGTTGAGCAGGGGCAGGTTGACGTCCTTGAGGTCGATGAGATCGACGTCCCACTGCCCAGTCGCCTGAGCCTGCTCCGAACACCACGCGGCCACGGCCGCTCCGACCCGATGGTCCCGCACGCTGGCGACGATGATGCCGAGTTTGCTCATCGGAGCATCTTATCCGTGCCGCGACCCGCGCTACTTCCCGTCGTACCAGAACTTCGTCTGCTTCGCCCACGTGGAATTCGGGAACAACTGATGGAGCAGCGTGAAGGCCTCCTTCGAGATCGGCCCCACGGTGCCGTTGGTGCAGCCGTTGTTGGTCGCCGTCACCGTCAAGGCGAGCGCCTCGGCTACAGCCGGGTCTTTGGGCGCGGCCTTCGCCCACGCCACCGCCTCATCGCCAAGATACTGCGGCGCCGAGCCCCGCTTCAGCATCGTCTGCACCTGCGAGGCCGCTGTGGCGCGCTCCGCCGGCGTGAGCCATTCGGGCCACTCGACGGAGGCGGCTCCAGACAGCGCGACGACCTGCGACAGCATCGGCTCGCCGTATCGCGCCGCGCCGGTCTTGGGGTTTGCGTCGCACCACCAGTTCTCGGTGCGAATATCGTGGCGTCCCCGCTTCGGCCATCCCGGCGTGTCGGTGTCGTCAGCGATCTCGTTCAGCCGCACATAGTTCTTCAGGTACGGCCAGCGCAGAATCGTGAGAATGGCGGACCGATGTCGCGCGGTGGCATCCGTCGCAGCGGTATACCGCGCCAACTCGTCCTTGAGCACCGGCGCCAGTCGCGACAACACCGGCGTGACGGTGAGCCCGGCGGTGTCGTCTTTGAGAATGACGGCGCGCACCCAGGTCGCGGCGGCCAGTTGCACGCGCACGGTGGCCGGCAAGGTGTCTGACGTCACCGCCTCGACGAGGCGAGCGAGCGGGAGGCGGGCATTGAATACGGTCGCGCTGTCTTCGTCGAGCACGGGCGGCGCGGCAGCCAGCTTCGCATCGTGGCTGGGCGCACTCCAGAGCGGATCATCACTCCAGGCGAACGACTCGATGGCGGTCAGCGGGCGGCGCACGGCCAATTGGAGGGTCTCCGCCAGCGAACGCGCCGTGCGGAACCGCAAGGCGTCGATCATGTTCACGGCATCGGCGGGAAATCCCCGCGTCGCCGTCTTCGGGAGTGCCGTGAGCACCGCCCGCGCGGCGTCGCGCTGGCCGCCGTTGATCATCAGGCGCGCGCGCAGAAACGACACGGTCGGGAATGCCGGCGACGTCGGCGGCACTTTCGCGGCATCGTCCAGCGCAGCCGGCGCATCCGCATCTGTGGGCGTCATGTTCCACATCGCAGCGATCAGCCAGTGTGGCGCATGCGTGGCGCGCCACCGTGACGTGCGGTGCGCGGCCGCGTCCGTGCCCGTGCCCTGCATCGCGATGACCCAGTCGTTGAGATCGTTCCCGTTCGTGAGCGCGTTGCGATTCTTGATGTCGCCGAACGGATACTCCACCTTGTCTCCGCCGACGAAACCATTCATCAGGACGGTGTAGTCGACCAGATCCTGATTCGACACCATCGCGTCCTTGGCCATGGCCGTCGCCAGCTCACGCGTGCGTTCCATGGGCCGCGTGCGGATTGCGATGAAGTGACGCAGCGCGGTGGCGGGGGCCGCCATCTCGGCCAACGCCGGATCCGTCGCGATGCCCGCGAGCGTGGCATCCGCTTGCGCCAGGAGCGTGAGCGCGGCCTTGGGATCGGGCGTCGCGAGCGTGGCGCGGCGAATGACCGCGCGTGTCGCGAGGTAGCGTCCGTACCTGCGCCATGGCGACGTGGGATCCGCGCCGATGGCCAGAAAGCGCGTTTCGGCCTCTGCGAAATGCATCGCATAGAAATGCGCCGCGGCCACCTGATACGCGCGATCCGCTTTGAGCCACGCCGGCGCCGTCGCGGGCGCCTCCTTCGGCAGCGCCGCAGCCGCATCGCCGCAGTTGGTGAAGACGACATCCTGCGCTTCCATCCAGTTTCTGACGTCCGCGCTATCCACGCCGTAGCGGCTGATCCGATCATCCGCCGTACGCGCCGCCGTCAACAGGCTGTCCGGACCGCAGTTCTCGAAGAACTCGAAGCTGTTCGCATCGCCCTTCCGCTCCCAGGTCTGACGGAGGTCCGTCTTCAACACGCGGCCGCGTGCTCCGCGCCACAGGTCCTCGGCAGACGGGACCTTGCCCGAAGGTGCCGCGGACAGTTGTGGACCGGGGCGCAGGCCCTGCAGCGCGCGATACGACTGCACGAGAAACCGTCGCGCAAACGTGCGATAGACGATGCCGATGTCGCCGGCGGCGAAGGCGGCGGGGTCCGTCGGGTAAATCGGACTGGCCGTGACGAGGATGTCGTAGAACAGTCCACACGCGGTGGCACGATCACCGTTCGTCACCAGCGCCAGCGCTGCGAACGCCAGTACGGCGCACGCCTGTTGCGTTTTCGTCATCATCGTCATCGTCGTGCCTCGGAGACGGCGCGCGTCATCGACGCGGGCGTCCAGCGGGTGGGACTAAACACGTAGACACGCCGCCGTTGTCCCAGTGGCGCGGTGGGTTCGTCGGTCGAGACGCCGACGGCGTTGCGGCACGCGGAGGCGCGCAGGCGGTTGCGGACGCCGGCGTCCCGCAGACCGTCATTGAACGGGCCCATGCGGAACAGCATCGG
>CAYFLU010000302.1:0-3205 GCA_964343975.1 uncultured Solibacteraceae bacterium | reverse complement strand
CGATGCCCGTCTCGCCGACGAACATGTGGTGCGCCTCCTCGGTGAGCATGAAGCGCGTGGTGCGCGACAGCGGATCGAGCGAGCTCTCCGACAACGACAGCAGCTGGCTCTTGCCGTCGCGGTCGGTGAACATCGTGAACATGAAGAAGTCGAGCCACGTGTCGATCGGCTCGTTGAACGCGTCGAGGATGCGCGGCTTGTCGCGATTGCCGCTCTGCCGCGCCAGCAATTCCTCCGCCTCGTCGCGGCCATCGCGGCCGAAATACGAGTGCAGCAGGTACACCATCGCCCAGAGGTGACGGCCTTCTTCGACGTTCACCTGAAAGAGGTTGCGCAGGTCGTAGATCGACGGGCAGCGGTGACCGAGCCAGCGCTGCTGCTCGACCGAGGCCGGCTCCGTGTCGCCCTGCGTCACAATCAGGCGGCGCAACTGGTTGCGGAACTCGCCCGGCACTTCCTGCCACACCGGCTGACCGAAGAAGTCGCCGAAGCCGATCGTACGGTTCACGACCGGATCCGCCAGGAAGATGCCCCAGCGGTACTCGGGCAGCTTCACGTATTCGAAGTGCGCCCACCCGGACGGATCCACGCTGATCGCCGTGCGCACGTACACCTGGTGATAGTGCTGGAAGCCCTGCGGCCCCATGTCGCGCCACCACTGCAGATAGGCCGGCTGCCAGTGCTCGAGCGCCCGCTGCAGGCGCTTGTTCATGTGGAGGTCGACGTTATTCGGAATCTTCTCGGACGAAATCATCGCTACGTTCTCCCGAAGTCGAATTCAGCGCGATCGGAGGTGCCGTACGACGTCAGCGCGCCCTTCGGCCCCACGGCGTTCGGCCGCTGGAAGATCCAGTTCTGCCACGCCGTCAGCCGGCCGAAGATGCGCGTTTCCATCGTCTCCGGACCGACGAAGCGCAGGTTCGCTTCCATGCCCGTGAGCGCATCCGGCGACAACGCCGTGCGGCTCTCGATCGCCATGCGCACTTCATCGTCCCAATCGATCGAGTCGGGCGCCACGGTCACGAGCGCCGCCTCCACCGCTTCGACCGGATCGAACGGGCCGTCATGCGCGAGGGCCTCGGCGACCTTCGCCGGCTCGCCGTAGAAGCGCGCTTCGAGCCGCGACAGCCCGTTGCTCATCGGGAACACGCCCGCGTTCATCGGCGACAACTGGATCCGGTTCGTCTGATCGTCATCGTCGAGCATGTACGACCGGTCGGCGGCCAGGGCGAGTTCGAACAGCGTGCCGGCGAAGGCATTGCCCGGCTCGATGATCGCAAAGAAGCTGCGCGCGGTGAGGTCCACGCGCTTCAGCGTGCGCTTGATGAAATGGATCGTCTCGCGCACGAACCAGTGCGACTGGTGCGCCAGCAGCACCTCGTCGGCCTGCATGACCAGCGCCGGATCCCCCACCGCCTTCAGCACCACCGTGCCGACTTCCGGCTCGTTCGTGCGCAGGCGCAGGATCACGTCTTCGATCTCGCGGAACACGCGCAGCGGCCAGAACTGGTCGCCGGCGGCGAGGATCGCGTCGATCGACGACTCCACCGGCGCCTGCGGTGCCCGGACGAAGATCTCGGCCGTGCGCTTGTTGCGGTCGACGATCAACGACACCGACGAATACTCAACCCTGCCCGACTCGGCCACCTGCGCATTGAGCGGATTGAGCGCGACGCCCGGACCGCTCGCCGGCCGGTCGGACTGCGCGGCCAGCTTCAGCGCGCGGTCCTTCACGGCGTCCTTGAACTTGCTCGCGGGATACACCGCATCGACCAGGCGCCATTCCACCGCGCGCTTGCCCTTCACGCCCTCGGCCAGCGTGCCGAAGATGTCGGCGAGATCGCGGCGCACCTTGCGCTTGTCGACTACGCGCGTGAGACCGCCCGTGCCCGGGAGCACCGCGAGGAGCGGCGTTTCCGGCAGGCTCACCGCGGAGTTCGAGTCGTCGACGAGCACGATCTCATCACACGCCAGCGCGAGCTCGTAGCCGCCGCCCGCGCAGATCCCGTTCAGCGCCGCGAGGAACTTAATGCCCGAGTGTGCGCTCGAATCTTCCATGCTGCAGCGCGTCTCGTTCGTGAACTTGCAGAAGTTCACCTTCCACGCGTGCGTGGAGCCGCGCAGCATGAAGATGTTCGCGCCGGCGCAGAAGATCCGCTCGCGCAGGCTCGTCACGACCACTGTGTGCGTCTCCGGATGCTCGAACCGGATGCGCTGCAGCGCGTCGTTCAACTCGATGTCGACGCCGAGGTCGTACGAGTTCAGTTTCAGTTTGTAGTCGGAGAGCAGCCCGCCGTCTTCCTGCACGTCCATCCCCAGCGTGGCCACCGGGCCATCGAAGGTGAGCTTCCAGTGCTTGTAGCGGCTCGGGTGGGTCTCAAACGACAGCGGTCCGATCTTCGAAACACTTGTGGCCATGGGTGTGCCAAAATCCTACCGAGGCCGCCGCGTTTCCGTCAATGAAATATAGTGCGCTTCTATCTTCACGCGTGCGATATACTGCACATTCCACATGGACGCGGCCACCGCTCTCCTCGAGACGCTCGGACAGCGCGCGCGCGACCTGCGCCAAGCGCGCGGCCTCACGCTGCGCGCGCTCGCCGCGCAGTCGGGGCTGTCCACGCGCTTCCTGATGGATGTCGAGTCGGGCCGCGCCAACATCTCCGTGCGGCGCCTCGCCCATCTCGCTGATGCGTTGCACACGACGCCGTCCGAGTTGGTCAGCGCGCCGAGCCAGACCGGCCATGCCCGGCCGGTGGCGCTCCTGGGCCTGCGCGGCGCGGGCAAGACGTCGATCGGCAAGCGGCTCGCCCGCCGCATGCACGTGCCGTTCGTGGAGCTCGACCGGCAGATCGAGGAACGCGCCGGCCTCGCGCTCGACGAGATCTTCTCGCTCCACGGCGAGCAGTACTACCGGCAACTCGAGCAGACGACACTGACGGATCTGCTGGCCGATCCGCGCCCAATGGTGATCGCCGTCGGCGGTGGTCTCGTCACGTCCCCGGACGCCTTCGCGCTGCTCCGCCACCGCACGACCACCGTGTGGCTGCGCGCGCGGCCGAACGACTACTGGGACCGCGTCGTCCGCCAGGGCGACGGCCGCCCGATGCGCCAGCATCCCCAGGCCCGCGAGGCGCTGCGCGAGCTCGTGGCCCGCCGCGAAGCCCTCTACGCCAAGGCCGACATCACGATCGACACGGCGGGC
>CAYFLU010000301.1:1164-3224 GCA_964343975.1 uncultured Solibacteraceae bacterium | reverse complement strand
CCTTGTCCGCGTATGGCGGGCCCGCGAACACGCCGCACATCGATGCGCTGGCCGCCAGCGGCGCGCGCTTCACCTTCGCACACGCGCACGCGGTCGTGACGCTCGTCTCGCACACGACGATCCTCACCGGCCAACTGCCGTACGAGCACGGCATGCGCGACAACAGCGGATTTCGTGTGAAGGATGGCACGCCGACGCTCGCGACGCGGCTCAAGGCGCTTGGCTTCGCCACGGGCGCGTTTGTCGGCGGCTTCCCACTGACCAAACGCTTCGGTCTCACGCCCGGCTTCGACGTGTACGACGATCAGATGCCGGAGACCGCGGGCGACCGCACGTTCTCGATGCCGGAACGCCCGGCGACGGAGGTCGTGAACCGCGCCGTGCAGTGGATCGGGCAGCAGCCGGGCAAGTTCTTCTCGTGGGTGCATGTGTTCGACGCGCACTCGCCGTACCATCCGCCCGCGCCGTTCGATCAGCAGTATCGCTCGCAGCCGTACTACGGCGAAGTCGCCTACATCGATCAGGCGCTCGGCGCGCTCTTCGACCGGCTCGCGACGCTGCCGCGGCCGACCACCGTCATCATCACGGCGGACCACGGCGAAAGCCTCGGCGAACACGGTGAAGCGACACACGGCATGTTCGCGTATGAGGCCACGCTTCGCGTGCCGCTCATCATCGCGCGCGTCGTCCCAAGTCAGTCGCGCGGTTCGCGTGGCGTGGTGATCGACACGCCGGTGCGCCACATGGACATCGCACCGACGGTGCTCGACGCGATCGGCGCCGGCAAGGACGCGTCGATGGCGGGCACCTCACTGGGCGACGTGATCCGCGCGGGCGGCGGCGCCGACCGGCCGTCGTACTTCGAGTCGATGACGTACAACCTCGTGCGTGGCTGGGCGCCGCTGCGCGGCGTCCTCGTCACGCGCGACAAGTACATCGACCTGCCCATTCCCGAGCTGTACGACCTCGCGAAGGACCCGAAGGAACTGAGCAACCTCGCGACGTCGAACGCGTCGCGCGCGCAGGTGCTCTTCGGGACGTTGAAGACGTACAACATGGCGCCGCCCGGGCGTCCGGGACAGGAATCCGCGGATGCCGTGGCCGCGCTGAAATCGCTCGGCTACATCTCGGGCACCGCGGCGGCGAAGGACAGATACACCGAGGCCGACGATCCGAAGACGCTGGCGACGCTCGACAACGACCTGCACGCGGCGAGCGAAGCGAGCCAGGCCGGGCGCACACCCGAGGCGATTGCGCTCCTCAACAGGGTCATCGCGAAACGCGCGGACACCGCCGACGCCTACATGTCGCTGTCGTATCTCTACTGGACGACGGGCCAGCCGCGCGAGGCGATCGCCACACTCGAGCAGGGGCTCAAGAACGGCGCGCCCGATCGCGACATCCGCATCCGCCTCGGCATCTACCTCGCCGAAAGCCACACCGACTACGCCCGCGCCATCAAAGTGCTCGAAGGCCTGCCCGAAACCGATGTCGAAGCACTGAACGGACTCGGCATCGCGTACATCGACGCGAAGCGATTCGCGGATGCCCGTCGCACGCTCACGAAGGCGCTGGCGCTCGACACGACGAACGGACTCGCGCTCCAGAACCTGGGCGTGAACGCGTTGTCTGCATTTGAAGCCACGGGCAGGAAAGATCAGGCATTGCTGAAGGAATCGCTCGACTACCTCCAGCGCGCTGTCATCGCCGATCCGTCGCTCGCGGGTGCGTACACCGCGCTGGGCGCCACGCTGTCGTACATGAACAACAAGTCGGACGCGGTCACGGCATGGAAGAAGGCCGTCGAGCTCGACCCATCCGACGCGAACACGCTCTACAACCTGTGGCTGGAACTGGCGCGCGCGGGTCGCCGCGACGAGGCGGTCTTGTTCGGCCGTCAGTTCCTGGCCGCCACGCCGCCCAACGTGTTGCCGCAAGATCGCGCCGAGATCATGCGCTACATCGGCGGCGGGTTCTGACCCGCAGCGCTTACTGACGTCTGATCACAACGGCGGTTGTGCCGGCGAGTGTCTGGCCGGTCCAGACCGTCGCCCGCAACG
>CAYFLU010000301.1:0-1064 GCA_964343975.1 uncultured Solibacteraceae bacterium | reverse complement strand
ACGGCACGAGGGCAAAGCGCACAGCCAGCCCCGGCGGAAACACCGTGCCGGTCGCCGGCGTGAGCTCAAGCGCCGCGCCGAGAATATTCACCGCATGCGGCAACTCGTCGAGCGCCAGAAACTGCGACTGGCCCTGCGCATCGTTCCACCACGTGAGGACGTCGCTCGCCACCATCGCGCCAACCGTGTTCAGTCGCGCGTCGATCGGCGTGTCGACGCTACCGACACTGCCCGCGGCATCCGTCACGGCAAAGCGCAACGAATACTTGCCGGGCGCCACCTGCATCGGAAATGTGAAGCGATACGGGCCGCCGCCATCGGGCGCCTTCATCGGCGTCTTGCCGGTTTTCAGTTCGCCCTTCTCACTCACCAATCCGAACTGCATCGTCAACGGCCCGGGCACGGAGGCCGGCACCTCGACGCCGATGACGAGTTCCACCTGAGTACCAGACGCCTTATGACGTGCGGCCGACAACCGAATGGGCACGTTGAAGAACGGCTGCCCTTCCTTGATCGCCTCCGTCATCTTCTTGTCGGCCGAGACGTCCGGCGGTGGCCCGGGAATCACCGCCGTGCGATTCGCCTGCACGGTCACGCCGCTGCGATTGACGGCGGTGGCCACGCTGAATGCGCGCCCCTCCGGTGCGTCTGACGGCGGCTCCACGCCAAGCCGGTACAGCGCGGAGCCGGCCACCGCGGCGCGTTCGAACGCCTTGTCGCCCTGGCCGATCACGTTCTGAAAAAAGCCGCCGCTGGCGTCCGCCAGCGTCTGCATCGCCGAGCGGAACATGCGCTGATCGTCGCGGCGACGTGCGGTCAGCCCGGCATCCGGCGGTGTGCTGGCGTCACCGTTGGCGCCCTCCACGGACCGGCCGCCATCGCCCATGTCGAGGTCATCGCCTTCGTCCACGAGAATGCTGAGCTGCACGCCGGCTTCCGCCGCCGCGCGCGCCACCGGTTCGAAATCCGACAGGCCATTGCGCGCCACGCCGATGCCCTGCGAGAGCAGCACGAGCTGCTTCAGCCCCTTTGCCGCCTTCATCGCATTGATCGTCGCGACGATC
>CAYFLU010000300.1:0-3230 GCA_964343975.1 uncultured Solibacteraceae bacterium | reverse complement strand
CAGCCGACCGTGTTCGGCAACGTGACGCCCGACATGACGATCGCGAAGGAAGAGATCTTCGGACCGGTGCTGGCCGCGATCGAATTCACGGACGTCGAAGACGCCATCGCCAAGGCCAACGGCACGATCTACGGCCTGGCCGCCGGCATCTGGACCAAGGACGTGAAGAAGGCGCACTACGTCGCGTCGAAGCTGAAGGCCGGGACGGTGTGGGTGAACGCCTACAACGTGTACGACACGGCGATGTCGTTCGGCGGCTACAAGCAGAGCGGCTTCGGGCGCGAGATGGGCATGCACGCGCTCGACTACTACACGCAACTGAAGAGCGTGTGGGTCGACCTGAATTGACCGGGATCGTCGATCTCCACGTCCACATTCAGCCGTTCCACATGCTGAAGCCGAAGGTCCGCGAGGTCTTCTGGAAGACGCATGCGGACGCGGACGCCGTGGAGGCGCTGTCGCGCAATCCGAAAGCGCTCCTCGCGCGCATGGACGCGGATGGCGTGGAGAAGGTCGGGCTCATCAACTACGTGAGCCCCGACGTGATGGGCTTCACCGACGAATGCAATGAATGGATGGTGGCCTACGCGTCTGCCGCGCCGGACCGCCTGATTCCCTTCGGCTCGGTGCACCCGGGTTACACCGAGAAGGTCGCCGAGCGCGCGCTGCAGCTCGTTGAACTCGGCATCAAAGCGTTCAAGGTGCATCCGCCACATCAGCAGTTCGAGGCCAACGCGTACCTCGGCCCGTTGCCGCACCTGGCCGAGCTCTATCAGGTCGCGTCCGACGCGGGCCTGCCGGTGACGATTCACACCGGCACGTCGATCTTTCCGGGCGCGCGGAGCCGCCTCGGTAACCCGATGGATGTGGACGATGTGGCGGTGGATTTTCCGGAGCTGAAGATCCTGCTCGCGCACGGTGGCCGGCCGCTCTGGATGGAGGAGGCCTTCTTCGTCGTCCGCCGGCATCCGAACGTGTTTCTGGAGCTGTCGGGGATTCCGCCGGCGCGTCTGCTCACGTGGTTCCCGCGCCTCGAGGAGATTGCGCACAAGACGGTGTGGGGCACCGACTGGCCGAGCCCCGGGATCACCTCGCTCCGGAAGAACGTGGACGAGTTCCTGACCCTGCCGCTCAGCGACACCGCGAAAGCCGCCATTCTGCGGGAGAACGCGACTAAAATCTTTCCCCGGTGACTGTGCACGCGTCTGATCCGTTGCTGCGCTGGCGGGACGAGTTCCCGATCCTCAACACCTGCACCTATCTCGTGTCGCACTCCCTCGGCGCGATGCCGCGACGCGTGCGCGACGAGCTGTCCCTGTTTGCCGATCAGTGGGACCAGCGCGGCGTCCGCGCGTGGCATGAAGGCTGGTGGGAAGTCGGCCGTGAGACGGGCAACCTGCTCGCGCCGATCCTCGGCGTGGCGCGCGACACAATCACGATGCATCAGAACGCGACCGTCGCGCAGCTCATTGCCGCGTCGTGCGTGTCGTTTGCCGGCGCGCGCAACCGGATCGTGCTGCAGGACCTCGACTTCCCGACGAATCACTATCTCTTCGAGGGCTACCGCAAGCAGGGCGCCGAGATCGTCTACGTGCCGTCCGACAACCGGATCCAGGCGCCGATCGACCGGCTGATCGATGCGATCGACGAGCGGACCGCGCTCGTGCCGATCTCGCTCGTGCTCTTCCGCAGCGCGGCGATTCAGCACGTGCAGCCCGTGATCGAGAAGGCGCACAAGGTGGGCGCGCGTGTGATTCTCGACGTGTATCAGGCCGCCGGCACGATTCCGCTCGACCTCGCCGGGCTCGGCACCGACTTCGCGGTGGGCGGATCGGTGAAGTGGCTCTGCGGCGGTCCGGGCGCGGGCTATCTCTACGTGCGCCCCGATCTCATTCAGGAACTGCAGCCGGCGCACGTCGGCTGGGCCGGCCATGCCGCGCCGTTCGCGTTCGAGACCGGCGCGATCCGCTACGCGGACGGCATCGAGCGCTTCCAGAGCGGCACGCCGAATGTGCCCGCCCTCTATTCCGCCCGCAGCGGCTATCGCATCGTCGGTGAGATCGGTGTGCCGGCGATCCGGGAGAAGTCGCTGCGGCTCACGCGCCGGCTGATGGACCTGGCGTTGTCGCGCGGCTGGAAGCTGAACACGCCCACGAACGACGCCGAGCGCGGCGGCTCGGTGGTGCTCGACGTGCCGAACGGCGCGGCGGTGACGGCGCAGCTGATTGCGCGCGACGTGATCGTCGATCACCGGCCCGATGCGGGCATCCGCATTGCGCCGCACTTCTTTTCGACGGCCGACGAGATCGACCGCGCCGTCGACATCTTGAACGCACTCACGCAGTAAGGCAGAGACGATGGCGATCCGGACGATTGCGGTGTTGGGCGCGGGGACGATGGGGCATGGCATTGCCCACGGCACCGCGGTGGCAGGGTACGAGACGCGGCTGTTCGACGTGAGCGAAGCACAGCTCGCGAAGGCGCGCGGGCAGATCGACGGCATTCTCAAGAAGAGCGTGGAGCTCGGCAAACTGTCGGCGGCGGAGGTGGACGCCACGCTCGGCCGGCTCACGACCACCGCGAATGTCGCCGACGCGCTCGCCGGCGCGGACTTCATCATCGAAGCGGCGCCCGAGAAGGTGGACCTCAAGATCACGCTCTTCCGCGACATCGAGGCCCATGCGCCGGCCACGGCGGTGGTCGCCACGAACACCTCGGCGCTCAGCATCACGGAGATCGCCGGCACGCTGAAGAACCCGTCGCGGGTGGGCGGGATGCACTTCTTCAATCCGGTCCACAAGATGAAGCTCATCGAGATCGTGCGCGCGCTCGAATCGAGCGAGGCGACGCTCGAGGCGATCGAGGCCGTGTCGAAGCAGATGCAGAAGGAGACCGTGCTCGTGAAGGAAGCCCCGGGCTTCATCACGACGCGCGTCAATGCGTCGATCGGCAACGAAGCGTTCTACATGTTGATGGAAGGTGTGGCGTCGGCACGTGACATCGACAATGCGTTGAAGCTCGGGCTGAACCATCCGATGGGGCCGTTCGAGCTCGTCGATCTCGTGGGGCTCGACACGCGCCTCAGCATCCTGGAATATCTGCACAAGAGCATGGGCGAGAAGTACCGGCCCTGCCCGTTGCTCTCGCAGTATGTGAAGGCCGGTCGTCTCGGCAAGAAAGTCGGCAGAGGAGTCTATGAGTACTGAGCGCAAAGACCTCGATCGTCGTGA
>CAYFLU010000299.1:0-3257 GCA_964343975.1 uncultured Solibacteraceae bacterium | reverse complement strand
GTCGGCCACTTCCGTGGCCGGCACGTCGCGCACCGCCAACGTCACCGTGAGGCGGCCGCCATGCTGCCGCATCGCGTACGCCGCATTGATGCCGAGGTTCATCACCACTTGGTGCATCTGCGTGGCATTGGCGAGTACGAGCGGCGCGTCCGTGTCGAGCGACGACACGATCTCGACGCCGGCCGCGATGGACGATCGCAGCAACGACAGCGCTTCGCGCACGACGAGCGCCAGCTGCACGGGCGCGCGCTCGGCCGTTTCCGACCGGCTCAGGAGCAGGATCTGACGCACGAGTTCGCGCGCGCGATGGCCGCCCTTCAGCACTTCCGACAAATACTCGTGCACCGCCGGCGCCGCCTCCGGGCACTCGTCCTGCGCCAGCATCACGTAGTTCAGCATGCCGGCCAGAATGTTGTTGAAGTCGTGCGCGATGCCGCCGGCCAGCGTGCCGAGCGCTTCGAACTTCTGATGCTGGAACACGCGCTGCTGCAACTTCTCGCGCTCGAGCTCGGCCCGGCGCCGGTCGGTGATGTCGCGAAACACGCCCAACACCAGCGGGTGCGCCGGATCGCTCTCGATGTAGCAGTCGTCGACCTCGAGCAGCATCGCCTGTCCGTCCCAGCGCACGACCTCGAATTCGCGCTGCGCCGGAATCCGTCGCGCCGCAAAGTGTTCGCGATAGCGCTGCAGGATGAACGACCGGTCCGCTTCCGCATAGGTGACGCACATCAGCGCCCCTTCGAGCTCTGCGCGAGTACGCCGCATGATCCGGCAGTACGCGTCGTTCACCGCGACGATGCGGCCGTCCGCGTCGCTGAGCTTCATGCCGTCGGTGGCGTTGTCCCACACCGCACGGAACCGCGCTTCACTCGCCGTCAGTGCGTCCATGGCGAGGATTCGCACGAGCGCGCTCGTGCAGTGTTCCGCCATCGACTGCAGTGTCTCCAGGTCGGCGGCCGTGTAGGCATTGGGCCGGTAGCTCTGAATCGACAGGACGCCGACGGCGCGCGGCCCTTCGCGCAACGGCACGGTCATCAGCGACGCCGACGGCCGGCCCACATCGCCGAACCGCACGCTCCCCGCTTCCGACGCGAACGGCGCCTGACGGAGCTCGAGCTCCGGCCCGTGTTCGAGCACACGGCGCATCCGCGCCGTGAGCGGCGCGTTCACGAGCGGCGGCACCACCGGCTGACGATGGCCGTCGATCACATCCACATCCAGCACCGCATGGAACGTCGTCTGCGTCGCGTCGAGCAGGTTCAGCGTGGCCGCGTCCCACCCGAAGAGCGTGTCCGACACGTCGGCGATCGCCTGCGCCGCCTCTTCCAGACGCTCGGCCGCATTCAACCGCCGTCCGAGCATGGCAAACGCCGCCACACGGTCACGCGAGCGGCGCCACTCGCTCACATCCTGAATGGAGTTGAGGCTGTAGGTCTGGCCGTCGATCTGGATCAGGCTGCCGCTGTAGATGACCGTGAACTCTTCGCCATTTTTGCGGCGCATCCGCGTTTCGTACCCGGACAACTGCCGTTCGTGACGAGCTCACGCAAATACCGGTCACGATCAGCAGGATCGGCCCAGAGGCGCAGTTCCGTGGACGTCTTGCCGAGCGCTTCGTCACGGGTGTAGCCGAACGCGTTCGTGCCGGCCACGTTGAACTCGACCAGCCGTCCGTCCGGCACGGTGAGCAGACCGATGATGATCGGACTGCGTTCGAACACCGCGAAGAAGCGTTCCTGCCGCTGGCGATGACGCGTGAGCTCTCGCTCGATGGCGTAGGCGGTGGCGATCGACACGAGCACGAGCACGCCGCCGGCCAACGCCATGCGCGTCGCCAGCCCGCCGGGCCCTGCCACGATGCACACTGTTTGCCCAACGATCGTCAGCAAGACGATCGCCAGCGCGAGACCCCACCGACGACGCAACGACTCACCTTCCCGCCTCGCCGCGATAACGAGGCGCCACACACCACGTACGACTATTTTCCTACTACCAGATACCGACCTTGCCCCGCACCGAGCTCACGAGCTTCTCCGGATCGTACGCAATCCCTTTGCGGAATACGGTATCGACCTTCCGCACGTCGCCGATCGTCACGGACGGGTTGCCACTGACGAGCATCAGATCCGCCTGCTTGCCAACCGCAATCGATCCGATCGTGGCATCACGTCCGAGATACTTCGCGCCGTTGAACGTCGAGACCTTGATCGCCTCAAGCGGCGTCAGCCCTTCTTCCACGAGCAACTCGATCTGGCGCTGATTCGCATAGCCGGGAATGACGCCGCCGCTGCCCGTTGGATCGGTGCCGGCCACGAGCATGCCGCCCGCCTTGTGGAAGGCCAGCTCGAGCGCCATCATCTTCGGGAACAACTGCTTGTACACCGAGTTCTGACTGCCCTGCACGCGCTGATAGCTCGTCTCGAACTGTGTCTTCAGCTCAGACACGAGCACATCGAGCCCGGGCGGCACCGGACGCCCCGGCGTGAACGTCTCGAACACGGTCAGTGTGGACGTGAGCGCAACCTTCTTGTCGACCAGCTTCTTGATGAGCGCCTGCACCGCCGGGCCGTTGATGTCGGCCGCCACCACGCTTTGCTGCCCCTGCGTCTGCCCCGGGCAGACATCGGGCTGCTTGGTCGCGTAGAAATCCGTCGCGGCGGCGAAGCCGTGCTCGAGATCGTCGATGCCGAGATCGGCGGCCTCACCGAGCGTGACCGAGCAGAGATGGCCGGTCACTTTCATGCCGCGCTTGTGCGCTTCGTCGATGGCCGCCTTGAGGTCGTCGCGCGTGATCTGCATGTAGGCCTTGAACGACGTCGCGCCCTGATCCGCCCAGTAGTTCACATGACGTCGCGCGTCGTCGGGCCCCTTGAGCGTCGTCATCTGCAACGAGCCGGGGCGCGGGCCGTTCAGGTACGGCGCGGTCGCATCGATGGCCGGACCGGCGATCGAGCCCTCCTCGGTGCCCTTGGCCAGCGCCATGTCCATGAAGCCGTTCTCGTTCCCCGCCGTGCGCATCGTCGTGACGCCGCCGGCCAGATACAGACGCACGAAGCTGGCGCCGAGCTGGCCGTACACGCCCGGGCCCGTCGGGTAGTAGAGGTGCTCGTGCAACATCACCAAGCCGGGCAACACGCTCTTGCCCGTCGCGTCGATCACCGTCGCACCGGCCGGCGGTGGGGTCGACGCGCTCGGCCCCATCGCGGCGATCTTTCCATCGCGCAGTACCAGCGTCTGATCCTCGCGCGCCGGCGCGC
>CAYFLU010000298.1:0-3281 GCA_964343975.1 uncultured Solibacteraceae bacterium | reverse complement strand
ATGGTGACGGCGACACTGAGCACGGCGACCGACGACCACGCCGACGGCGCCGTGGTCGTGGTGACCGCCGCGCGCCACCACAGCGTGAGGTACGCAAGGCACGCGAGAAAGATCAGCACGCCCGCGGCGGCGGCGATCCGGCGGGCGTTCGCCGAGAAAGTGGGCGACTCGGCCTGCGACTGCGCGAGCAGGCCGGCGGGCACGATGACGACAAACGCCGCGAGTGCGGCCGCCACGCCGAAGATCACGGCGAGGTAGGCCGCGATCACGATGGCGTCGGTCAGATTGGTGATGAGCTCGGGCACCTGCGCGCGCAGACCGATCGCACTCGCGGGGCCGAGCAAGAGGGCCGCGAGTGCGCCGATGCGCATGCTGGCGCCGGCGGCGAGTGTCCACGTCGAGCGGCGGTTGCCCGCGCCGCCGAGCACGAAGCGGTCGACCGGCGCGTTCAGGTAGCCGAGCGCCTTAAGGCGATCGCGCAATTCGTTCGGAGACTGCGGCGAGGCTGGCGTCATGCGCGACGGCCTGTGACGAAGCGCGCGAGTTCGCGAAGACCATCCGCGCGCTTGCCGAACGGCAGCAAGGCGCGCTCGGCCGTCGCACCGAGTTCCGCCGCCAGTTCTCGCGCGCCCTCCACGCCGCTGAAGCTCACGAACGTGGTCTTGCGCGCGTCGGCACGCACGGCCTTGCCTGTTTCGGCTTCGGTGCCGACGACATCGAGCAGGTCATCGACGATCTGGAACGCGAGCCCCAGATTCTTCGCGTAGGCGGTGAGTGACGCAATCGCGGCGTCATTGGCGCCGGCCGTCACCGCGCCGGCGTGCGCGGCCGCGCTGAACAAGACGCCGGTCTTGCGGCGATGAATGCGCTCGAGCGCGTCGAAGTCGATCGCGCCGTCGGTGGCGAGCACATCTTCGGCTTGGCCGGCGATCAGGCCATCCAGGCCGACGGCCTCGGCGTAGAGCGTGGACACGCGCGCAGCGAGCGGCGCGGGGTAGGCGGTTGCGAGGTGACCATAGGCCAGATTCAACAGACCGACCGACGCCAGAATCGCGACGGCCTCGCCGTGCGCGATGTGTGCCGACGGGCGGCCGCGTCGCAGCGGCGCGTTGTCCATGCACGGCAGGTCATCGAGAATCAGCGACGAGGCATGGAGACACTCGACAGCGACGGCGGCCGGCATCGCGCGCGACGCATCGCCGCACACGTCGGCGGCCAGATGCACGAGCACCGCGCGCACGCGTTTCGACGGCGAGAGAAGCGTGTAGCGCATGGCCGCCAGCACGGGATCCTGGCGCACCGCGCCCGGAGTTTCGGCCACGACGGCATCGAGGGCGCGACTGATCTCGCGCTGTGCGGCGAGGAACGACTCGGGAAGTGGCGCGCTCACGGGCGGCGTCCTGACGAAGGTGTGGGCGTGAAGATCAGCAAATACTGGTAGCGCAGGAACGTCTCATGTCGCACGAGTTGCAGGCCGGCCTGCGCGGCATCGTGCACGATCGTGTCGGGCGCCACCCGCCCGTCATCGGGGCCGGGGCCAAAACCGGCGGGCTTGAAGTCGACGATGCCGAGCCGTCCGGTGGGCGTGAGTCCCTTGCGCACATTGGACAGGAACACGATCGGCTCGCGGATCTGTCCGTAGACGCCAACGAGGAGGGCCGCCTGCACCGAGGCGGGCGCGAGGTGCGGATCGGTGAAGCCGCCGAGAATCGTGCGGACGTTGCGGAAGCCTTCGCGCGACACGCGTCGGGCGATGGCGTCCACCATCGGCTGCTGCACGTCTTCGGCGTAGACGACGCCGTTTGGGCCGACGCGCCGCGCGAGGCGGATCGTGAACCAGCCCCCGCCGGCGCCGAGGTCCGCCACATGCGCGCCGTCGGCGATGCCGAGGGCATCCATCACGCGTTCCGGCTGTTGCCACTCGTCGCGGTCGGGGCCTTCGAGCTGGCCCAGTTCCTCCGGCGGAAAGAGCCGGCCGCGTGGGCCCGACTGGGCCGTCACGGTGGGCGGGAGCGCTGCCGCGGCGGCCAGCCAGGGGATCAGGACGAAGAGCCATGCGCGCGGCACGTTGGTAGTTTTCCGTATAATTGACTCATGATCAATGTCACAGAGACGGCGGCGGCGAAGATCACCGAGTTGCTGACGGAAGAGCAGAAGCCGGAAGCCGGCCTGCGCGTGTTCGTGCAGGGCGGCGGCTGCTCGGGCTTCCAGTACGGTCTCATGATCGACGACGGCGAAGGCGACCCGGCCTCGGATCAGGTGTTCCAGGTGCACGGCGTGAAACTGCTCGTCGATCCGATCAGCATGCGCTACCTCAAGGGCGCCGAAGTGGACTTCGTCGATAACAACATGGGTGGCGGTTTCACCATCAAGAATCCGAACGCGAAGTCGACCTGCGGGTGCGGATCGTCGTTCAGCGCCTAAATGCGCGTGCAGTCGGCCACCGAGTTCGTCGAGCAACATCGGCCGGCTGGCGGCAAACGTTCCAGCAAGCGTGAACTCATCGTTGAGGTGTTCCTGCGTCAGGAAGGGCACCTCAGCGCCGAAGAACTGGCGGATCTCATTCGCCGCACCGACAAGCGCATCAGCCGCGCCACCGTCTACCGCACCCTGCAGTGGATGGTGGACGCGGGCATCGCCGGGAAAGTGGATTTTGGCGGCGGCCGGTTCCGCTTCGAGCGCGCGTATCGGCACCCGCGGCACTTCCACTTCATCTGCAAGTCCTGCGACCAGTCGTTCGAATTTCTCAGTTCCGACATCGAGGCCGTGATCGAAGACGTCGCGGCGGCGCGTGGGTTCACGGCGCGACAGTCGATGTTGCAGGTGTACGGCACGTGCCAGTGGTGTGAGCGCGGCGAGACCGCGCCGGCACTCGCGCCGGCTGATCTGCTCTTCGCGCGCGATGCGCTCCGCATCGCGATCGCCACTGAACGCAGCGGCCGAGAGTTTTACACGCGCGCGGCCCGCCTCACGCCCGAGAGCCCGGCCCGGCGCGTGTTTCAGCGGCTGGCCGCCGAAGAAGTCGATCACCTGCGCAAGCTCGAGACGCGGCTCGAGGAACTGCTCCGCACGCACCCGGGCCTCGACCAGCAGCCGACGTTTCTCTTCTTCAAGGGTGCGGCCAATGGCTTGTTTGCCGCCGGTACCGAGGAGTTGGGCCCGGAGGTCGACGAAGGGCAGGCGCTCCTGATCGGCATCCGCTGCGAGCGCGGCTCGCACGCCTTCTTCAAGACGTACGGCGAGCGCTTCGACGAATCGGAAGGCAAGCGCATCTTCCTCGA
>CAYFLU010000297.1:0-3283 GCA_964343975.1 uncultured Solibacteraceae bacterium | reverse complement strand
ATCCTCAAGAACCCGCTCAACGGCGCGATCGCCGCGCCGATGAGCCAGCCGTTGGCGAAGTCGAACGACGCGCCGATCGCGCCGTTGAGCGGGTTCTTGAGGATGGTCGAGGTCGGCACGGCCGAGCCGTCGACGCCCTTCAGACCGGCCGGCGCCGTGATCGTGGAGTTCGTGTAGAACTCGCCGAACAGTTCCGCCGTTGCGCTGAGGCCGAGGCCGTCGCGACGCGTGGGCAGGCCGATCCCGGCGCCCCAGCGCACGCTGTTGGTCAGCGAGTAGCCCGACGGGTTGCCGCGGACGAGGTAGCCCGCGTAGGCCGAGAGGTCCACGAGCTTGCCGGCTTCCTTGCTCAGGATCGCGTCGACCGAGTAGTCGATCTCGCCCGAGGTCGTGCCGTCGCTCTTGTTGCCGGTCGGCACCTTGATGCCGCCGCGCAGGGCGAAGGCCACCGGCGCCTTGTCGGCTTCACTCGCGAGGTTCCACTTCAGGCCGAGGTTGAGGTCGCCGTAGGTGCTGACCCACGTGCTTCGCATGAGCGGGTAGTTCGGCAGGATGCCGCCGCCCGTGCCCGTTGACGACTCCGCGCTCGTGCTCGTGAAGAAGAGCGGACGCGCGCGACGATCGATGCGCGTGAGCACGTTGTAGGCGCCGAAGAGTTCGACCTTGTTGCCGAGCCCCACGCCGAGCGTGACGGGGAAGTTCGACATGTCCGAGAAGCCCTGGCCATCGTCGAAGTTGGTGCGGTAGAGGCTGAAGGAGAACTTCTTGGCCGGGAGCACTTCGGCGGTCGGGACGAAGAACAACCCCGTATCGCCGTTCGCCGTCGTCTTTGCCGAGCGCGTAGCTTCGGCCGGCTCCGGAGCCGGCGCGGGCTTTGGTGCGGTTTGCGCAGCTGCCGTACCCACGGCCAGCAACGTCACACCGAACACCATCAATCCGAGCCGGGATGTTGTCCGTGTCATCTTAAATTCCTTTCATTTGGCGTGCTGCTGATCATGGTAGTACTCGTGTACCTCGCAAGTCAATGTAAACACTAGGGTTGAAGGTATACTTCTCGCGTACCTTCGAAGGAGCGAATGCCATGGGCCTGGGAGTTCCGGAACTGATCGTTATTTTCGTCATCGCGCTGATCTTCTTCGGCCCGAAGAAGCTGCCTGAATTGGGCAAGTCGCTCGGCAAGGGCATCGCCGAATTCAAGAAGGCGTCGAACGAGTTGCGCAACACGCTCGAAGAAGAAGTGCGCGCGGATGAAGTGAAGCAGCAGCGTGCCACGCCGCCGGCACTGCCGTCGAGCCCCGAGAGCATCCACTCGGACGCGCAGGCCGCGATTGATGCGGTGTCGCCGCCGTCCCACGAAGTGGCGTCGGCCACGCCGGCGGCGACGGTGGAGACGCCCGCTGCGGCCACCCCGGCCCCGGCAGCCGAGACCGTCGCGCGCGGCCAGCACGGCGCGTAGCCTCTGTTCTCGTCGGCCCAATCCAGAGTACGATCACGAACCACACAGGATGGGCGTAGCGCGTGAGTAACGACGAATTCGACGAGTCGACGGACGAGGTGTCCGAAGGCTCGGGCCGTATGAGCTTCCTCGAGCACCTCGAGGAACTCCGTAAGCGGATCATCTACTCGCTCTATGGCGTGATCGGCGGCTGCGTGCTGTCGTTCTGGTTCGCCGTCGACCTCACGCACTACCTCGAGCGCTATCTCACGAAGTTCGGCGGCAAGCTCATCTACACCGAGCTCACCGGCGGCTTCATGTTCTATTTCAAGGTCGGCGCATTGGCCGGCTTGCTCCTGGCCACGCCGGTCATCCTCTATCAGCTCTGGCTGTTCGTTGCGCCGGGGCTCTACGAGCGCGAGAAGAAAGTCGTCTTCCCGTTCGTGGCCTCCGCCACCACGCTCTTCGCGGCCGGCGTCGGGTTCGCGCATTTCGTCGCGATTCCGTCGATGCTCCGGTTCTTCGCGAGCTTCTCGAACGAGTTCGTCGACATGCGCCCCAACATCTCGGACGCGTTCGACTTCTACGTGAAGATGGTGCTCGCCTTCGGCGCCGTCTTCCAGATGCCGATTCTGGTGTTCTTCCTGGCGCGCTTCGGCATCGTGACGGCCAAGATGCTGGCGGGCGCCTGGCGCTACGCGATCCTGATCATCTTCGTCATCGCGGCGGTGGCCACGCCGACCCCCGATCCGGTCAACCAGGTCGTGTTCGCGCTGCCGATGATCCTGCTCTACGGCCTCAGCATCCTCGTGGCCTGGATGTTCGAGAAGAAGAAAAAGAAGACGGACGACGACGAGGACTAGCCCGCGGCGCGGCCGCAGGGTAGGCTACTGACTATGCTCAAGACCTTACCCGCGGCAGCAGCGATCGTGGCGGTGTCGGCTGCGGCCGGCGGGCTGCTGGCCAAGCAGGGCGCCCAGGGCAGCGGGAGCGCGCAAGACCGGCTCGATGCCCGCTACAAGGTCTACACGGCGGCGCTGGCCGCGGTGGAGCAGCAGTATGTGGAGCCAGTCGACATGGCCGGCGCCGTCTACGGCTCGATCGACGGCATGCTCCGCACGCTCGATCCGCACTCCTCCTTTTTTGATCCGAACACGTACGCGCAGATGCGCGAGCGCCAGGAAGGCAAGTATCCCGGCATCGGCGTGACGATCGTGTCGAACGGCGAAGACGTCACGGTGTCGCAGCTGTTCGAAGGCTCGCCGGCCTACAAGGCGGGCATCCGCCGCGGCGATGTGATCGCGAAGATCGGCGAGGAGAGCGCGAAGGGCTGGACCACGCGGCAGGTGTCCGACAAGATCCGCGGCCCGAAGGGCACGACGGTGAAGGTGTCGATCCGCCGCCCGGGCGCCGAGACGCTCATCGAGCTCACGGTCGCGCGCGACGAGATCAACATCACGACGGTGCAGGCCGCGTTCATGATGCAGCCGGGCACCGGCTACATGCGTCTCGCGGATTTCTCGGAGACGAGCGACGAAGAGATTCTCGCCGGCTTGAAGAAGCTGCAGGGGCAGGGCATGGAACGGCTCGTGCTCGACCTGCGCGACAACCCCGGCGGTCTGCTCGACGCGGCCATCGGCATCGCGAGCAAGTTCCTGAAGCGCGGCCAGATGGTCGTGTACACGCGCGGCCGGCTGCAAAGCGCCGCGAAAGACTATCCGGTCGTGTCCGCGGGCCAGTTTCCGAGCGTGCCGATGATCGTGATGGTGAACCGCGGCAGCGCCAGCGCGAGTGAGATCGTGACCGGCGCCATGCAGGATCACGACCGCGCCATCATCGTCGGCGAGC
>CAYFLU010000296.1:0-3297 GCA_964343975.1 uncultured Solibacteraceae bacterium | reverse complement strand
GCCACGCTGCAAGCGACGAAGAAGGGGGGGCCGGCCGGTAAGGTCCCGACCGGCACGAAGGGCACGGTTGTCGTGAAGAGTGCCGCGCTGGTGAAGCTGCCCGTCGGCAAGCCCGCTGCGGTGCCGGCGACGCCCGCGAAGCCCACGGCTAAGGCCCAGGCGCCGACGGTTGCGGCCAAGGCCAAGCCGGCTCCAGCCAAACCCGCGAAGCCGACCAAGCCCGTCAAGGCGGCGAAGAAGGCCCCGCCCGCCAAGCCGGCGAAGGCCGCGAAGGCCAAGCCGGGGGCGAGCAAGGCCAAGCCCGCAAAGGGAAAGCCGGCCAAAGCGCAGAAGCCTCGTCGGAAGTAGGCCGTGCCGTTCCTGCGTCATTCCCGTGACAAGCGTGGGTACGAGACCACGTTTGTGATGCACACCTACCGCCCGTCGTCCGGGCAGGCCGCCGGCAAGACGCGGCTGCTCTATATGTTTCGTACGCCGTCCAATCGCAAGGTTGGGCGAAACCTGCTCGAGCCGGAAGTGATGGAGGCGCTCGAGCATACCCATCCGGATCTCACCTTCGACTGGCAGGGGATGCTGCGCGCGCCGCAGGCCACCGCCGAGCCGGAGAAGGAGCGCGACCGGCCGCGACGCGGCGACCGGGAGCGGTCGCGTGATCGTGGCTCCCGGCCATCGCCGGAGTCGGGGCCCCGTCAGCCGGCCCCGGAAGCTCCCTTGGCCATCGTCGAGGACGACAGCCTGCTCGGTCGGGTGGCGGGGGCGGCAGCGGCCGCCCGTATGCGAACGGCCTATGCCGAGCTGATCCAGCGGATTGCCCGCCGGGCCCGGACGCCGGAGGAACGCGACCGGCTAACCGACCGTGCCGGGCGTCTGAACCCCGACGAATGGCCGGATACGGACGCGATTACGGCCGCCGTGGCGGTGTTTGATACGGAATTCGAGGCCATTCGCCAGGAATTGCCCCGTCGCCGGCGGGGACGCCGCGGCGGGCGTTCGAAGGACCGGGACGCCGGTGGTTCGGCGATAATTGGACATGGTGCAAATGAGGACAGCGACGTGGTGGGCGAGACTCGCCCTGATGATGGCAGCGTCGACCGTGATCTGGGCTCAGGGGACGCCGACGCCGGCGCCGCAGACGGGGACCCGATTCACGACGTCGATTGAGCTCGTCCAGAAAGACGTCACACCCCGCGATTCCAAGACCAAGCAGTTCCTGTCGGATCTGAAGCGCGAGGATTTCCAGGTCTTCGAAGACGGCGTGGAACAGAAGGTCGAGAGCTTCGCCCTCGTCCACGGCGGGCGCACGCTCAGCGACGTCACGCCGGCGGCCATTGCGCCGCCCGCCGGGATCATCCTGCCGACCGTGCGGCCGCCGGCCGACACGTCGGGCCGGATCATCCTGCTCTTCATTGACGACCTGCACATCGAGTTCAAGCTCACGCCGCGGATGCGCCAGCTGCTGAAGCGTGTATCGGACCTGCTGATTCATGACGGCGATCTGTGGGGCGCGGTGTCGACCGGCTACTCGTCGATCGCACAGGACATGACGTACGACCGGAAGCGCCTGCAGGAAGTGATTTCGAAGACGCAGGGCGCGGGACTCAAGCCGGGCGACCTCGTGCGTGCGCAGAGCACGGCGGAAGGGCCGGCCGAAGTGAAGTACCGCGCGAACACCGCGTTCTCAACGGCCTACGACGTCTTGAACAACTTCTCGAAGATCCAGAACCGCCGGAAGATCTTCCTCTACATGTCGAGCGGGTACAACTTCAACCCGTTCCCGGATGCGCGCAAGCGCTTCGACGCGCAGAGCAACTCGAGGAATGGCTCCACCGACCTTGGGGTGACCGACCCGAACGCTCCGGATCCGTCGCTCCTGAGCAATCCGTTCGAGGATCAGAACAACGAGTTCCATCAGGCGGACCTGGTGCGCGAATTGGCGGAGCTCACGCGTCAGGCCCGGCGTTCCAACGTCATCATCTACACGCTCGATCCCCGCGGCTTGACGGCGGGGCCGGACCTCGACGAGACCGACGTGCTGACGTCCGAGTATCAGGACTACGTGCGCGACACGCAGGACACGCTGCGCGTGATCGCGGAGGAAACCGGCGGCAAGGCCATCGTCAATATGAACGACTTCGACAAGGCCTTGAAGATGATCGACAACGAGGCCAGCGACTACTACGTGCTCGGGTATTACTCGAACAACCCCGATCCGTTGAAGCGGAAGCGCGCGGTGGAAATCCGCGTCAACCGGCCGAACACGGAACTTACGTACACCAAGGAATACACGCTCAAGCCGCCGCCCAAGGCGATCAAGTAGCAGTCGCGGCACGGGGGCGTTGCCGGATTTTCGCCAGTCTCAAGCGGCCTTTTGACGGCCCGTGTCCGCCCCGGCGGGACCGGGCCGTACTGCTATACTCGATCGTCGCGGCCGGGAGGAGCTCTCTCGTCGAGGGGCCGGCCATCAATCAACTTGTTGGAGAGAAGAATGAAGCTGCTTGCGAAAGCTACGCTGTGCTTCGGCCTCGTGCTGGGCGCCGCTGTGTTCGTCGCGCGTCCGGCATCGGCGCAGACGATCACGACCGGCACCATCTCGGGGTCGGTGGTCGATCCGCAGGGTGGGGTCCTGCCGGGGGCGACCGTTTTGGCCGTGCATACGCCGACGGGCACGACCTACGAGGGAGTGACGCAGGGCGATGGCCGGTTCACGCTGCTGAACGTCCGGGTCGGCGGTCCCTACACGGTGACCGTGAAGATGCAGGGGTTCAAGGACGAGGTCACGAAGAACATCACCGTGGCGCTCGGTGAAGAGCGGAACGTGGCGGTGAAGTTGGCGCTCGCGTCGATGACCGAAACGGTGCAGGTCACGGCCGAAGCCCAGCAGATCAACACGCAGCAGGCGGGCACGGGCGCGAACATCTCGAACATGGTCAAGGAGATCCTCCCGACCATCAACCGCAGCATCTTCGACATCGCGCGCTCGAACCCGCTGTTCAACGCGGTCGGCGGCGCGGGTGGCGACGGCTCGACGGTCATGTCGGTGGCTGGCAGCAGCTACCGCACGAACAGCATTCAGATCGACGGCGCGCTGAACAACGACTTGTTCGGTCTGTCCGGTTCGGGCGGCGTGCCCGGCGGCGGCATGGAAACCCAGCCGATCGCGTTCGACGCGATCCAGGAAATCCAGCTCGTCGTCTCGCCGTACGACGTGCGTCAGGGCGGCTTCTCGGGCGGCGGCATCAACGCCGTCACCAAGAGCGGCACCAACGAGTTCCACGGCACGGGCTTCTTCTTCGGCCG
>CAYFLU010000295.1:0-3329 GCA_964343975.1 uncultured Solibacteraceae bacterium | reverse complement strand
CGACGTTGTCGGCGCTGCGTCAGGCGCGCGACAACGCCGGCGCGGTGAAAGACCGTGTGGCGTCGGAACTCGGCCGCCTCGCGATCGAAGGCCGCGAACTGGCGGCGGAAGCCGAGCGCGTGCAGCACGTGCGCGAGCAGGCCGCGGCGGAACTGGCGGCGACGCGCGAAGCGCTCGCCGAAGCCATTGAATCGCGTCGTCTCGCCGAGAGTGAACTGGCCGATGCGCGTGCCAACCGCACGCGCGTGGTGAACGATCTGGCTTCGCAGCAGCGCGAGCACGCGACCCTCGCGGCCCGCCTGCAGTCGCTCGAAGGCCTCGAGGCGAGCCGCGCCACGTTCGGCGATGCCGCGCGGTTGCTCCTCGCGGAAGCGCCGCATGCGGTGGGCCAGCACGGCGCCATCGCCGACCACCTCGAAGTGGAGCGCACCTACGAGCGCGCGGTCGACGCGCTGCTCGGCGACCTCCTCCAGCACGTGATCGTCGATTCGTCGGCGCAGGTCACGGCGGCGCTCGAACTGCTCCAGCAGAAGAACGCGGGCCGCTGCGGCTTCCTCGTGCTCGACGGCGCGGGCGTCTTCACCGCCGGTGTGGACGCGCCGGCCGGCACGCGCACGCTGCGTTCGGTGATCCGCGCCACGGGCCAGTACGCCGACGCGATCACGCACGTCGTGGGCGATGCCCTCATCGCCGACAGCTTCGAACATGCCCGCGAGGTCGCGCGCACCGTGGCGGTGCCCGTGGCGGCGCCGGGCGGGGAAGTGTTCCACGGCTCGTGGCTAGTCGAAGGCGGTGCGCGGCAGGGTGCGCGCGGCATTCTCGAACTGCGCAGCGAAACGGCCACGCTCCGTGAGGACCTCACGCGCGTGCGCGCCACGATGGAGGCGCTCGCGGCCGAACAGGCCGGCGCCGAGCATCGCATCACCTCCACCGAGCAGCGGCTGCAGGACGCGGTCACGTCGCAGCACTCGCTCGAAAAGGCGATCGTCGGGCACGAAGCGCAGGTGAACCGCTCGACCGACGAGCACCAGCGCGTGTCGCGCCGCCTCGAGGTCGTCCTCACTGAACAGCACCGCGCGGAAGAAGAAGAGCGCGCGGCCGCCGGTCGCCGCGACGAAGCGGCCACCGCGATTTCCGAACACGAAGCGTCGTACCGCCAGGCGGAAGAGCGCCTCGGCGACGTGCTGTCGCGCCTGCAGGGCGCGCGCGACTTCGCCGAGAGCAAGCTGCGTCTGGTGACCGAAGCCCGCACGCATCAGGCGACGATGATCGAGCGCGTGTCGGCGCTGAACGCCGACGTGCTGCGGCTCGAAGCCTCCGCCCGCGAACTCGCCGAGCGCATCGTCGGCCGCAAGGGCGACATCGAGCGCACGCACGCGCGGCGCAATGAGCTGCACGAGGGCATCGGCGACACCGAGCGTCTCCTCGACGCCGACGTGCACACGCTCGAAGGCTTGCGCGTGGAACTGCGCGAGATCGACGAGACGCTCGTCGTGCTGCGCAGCCAGTTCGACGGCAAGGAGCACGAGATTCGCGGCGCCCGTCAGGTGCTCGAAACCGTGCGCGCAGAGGTCATGCAGGGCGAAGTGGCGAAGGCCAAAGCCCAGTCGGACCTCGAGCACCTCAACCAGCAGTGCCTCGACGCCGTGGCGTCACCACTCGATGCGGTTGTTGCCGAAGTGGACCGCATGGAGGCGGCGGGGGAACTGAGCGCGCCGTCGAAACGGCTCGCCGCGGCCTCCGCGCCGGAAGGCGACGACGAGGACGGCGAGAGCAGCGAGCCGGCGGTGGCCGAATCGCTCACGTCCCCGGATGCCGAGATCACGCCCGACATGGTCATCACGGACCTCCGCGGGAAGATCGACCGCCTCGGCCCGGTGAACATGATGGCGATCGGGCAGTTCGACGAGCTCGAAACGCGTCACACGTTCCTGACCACGCAGCGCAAGGACCTGCTCGACGCCATCGAGCAGACCGGCGAAGCGATCAAGCGCATCGACAAGACCACGAAGGAGCGCTTCGAAGAGGCGTTCCACTCGATCAACGAGAAGTTCCAGGTGATGTTCTCGACCGTCTTCGGCGGCGGGCGCGCCACGCTGATGCTGATCGATCAGGAAAACGACACGGAAAGCGGCATCGACATCCAGGCCCAGCCGCCCGGCAAGCGCTTGCAGAACGTGCAGCTGCTCTCGGGTGGTGAGAAGGCGCTCACGGCGATGTCGCTGATGTTCGCGATCTTCAAGTACCGCCCGAGCCCGTTCTGCTTGCTCGACGAAATCGACGCGCCGCTCGACGACGCGAACATCGGCCGCTTCGTCGACATGCTGAAGACGATGCAGGACCACACCCAGTTCATCATCATCACGCACAGCCGCAAGACGATGGAAATCGCCAACCGGCTGTACGGCGTGACGATGGAGGAGCCGGGCGTGTCGAAGCTCATTTCCATCCAGATGAACTGACGGCGGCGTCGTGAACGAGGCCAAGGCCGCCCGGTATCAACGTCTGCGACGTCGCGCTGACGTCGTGAGCGCCGGCGCCGGCGTGGCCGTGCTCGCGGCCGCCGTGCTCACTCCGGCCGGACACTGGCTCGCCGGATGGGTGAGCCGGTCCATCACGCTCGCGCCCGGGCCTCTCCGTGCGCTGGCGGAAGTGGTCGCGTTTGTCGGCCTGCTCGCGGCCGCCCTCGAAGCCATCGCGCTGCCGATCGTCGTCTCGCTCGGCTTGTCCCTCGATCGCCGGTTCAAGCGCGGCGAGCGGTCGGTGGGCAGCCTCGTCTCCGCACAGATTCACACCGCCACCGCTGGCGTCGTCCTCACGGTGGTCGCGGCGGTCGTCATTCATGTGTCGGCGCGGATCGCCGGCGCATGGTGGTGGCTGCTGGCTGGGGCCGTGCTGTCGGCGCTTCTGGCGGCCGCCGTGCGCGGGATTTCGACGCTGATCTCGCGGAGCGCGGCGGCGGGGCCGCTGAATGATGCGGGGCTGAGCACGCGCCTGGCTGAGGTGGCCACGCAGGCCGGCGTGCCCGTAGCCGGCATCTTCGAATGGCGCGACCACGGGCATGAGGCGCACACGGCTTCGGTGACGGGGTTTGGCACCGGCCGTCGCGTGCTCATCGCGCCGGACGTGCTGCGCGAGTGGTCGCACGACGAAATCGCGGTCGTGGTGGCGCACGAGCTGTCGCACCACAAGCATCACGATCTCGTGCAGGCGCTCGCACTTGATGCGCTGCTCTTGTCGTCGGCGCTCGCGGCGGCCGATCTGGCGCTTGTCGCGCTCGACGCGCGGCCGGCGGATCTGTTGTCGCTGCCGTGGATTTCGCTGGTCGG
>CAYFLU010000294.1:0-3341 GCA_964343975.1 uncultured Solibacteraceae bacterium | reverse complement strand
GTGTTCACGTCGAAGGCGCGGGATGGCGTGACCGACATCTGGGGCATCATCATCAAGCCCACGAACTTCGACCCGAAGAAGAAGTACCCGGTGATCGAGAACATCTACGCCGGTCCGCAGGGCTCATTCGTGCCGAAGACGTTCAGCAATCAGCTCGGCATGCAGTCGCTCGCCGAACTCGGCTTCATCGTCGTTCAGGTCGACGGCATGGGCACGGCGAATCGCTCCAAGGCGTTTCATGACATGTCGTTCAAGAACCTCGGCGACGCCGGCTTCCCGGATCGCATCCTCTGGCACAAGGCCATCGCGGCGAAGTATCCGTGGTACGACGTCACGCGCGTCGGCATCTACGGCACGTCGGCCGGCGGGCAGAACTCCGCGGGCGGCATGCTGTTCCATCCGGAGTTCTACAAGGTGGCCGTGTCGAACTCCGGCTGCCACGACAACCGCATGGACAAGATCTGGTGGAACGAGCAGTGGATGAGCTGGCCGCTCGGGCCCGAATACGCGGCCTCGTCCAACGTCGACAACGCGGCGAAGCTGCAGGGCCGCCTCATGCTCGTCGTGCCGGAGCTCGACACGAACGTCGATCCGTCGAGCACGATGCAGGTCGTGAACGCGCTCGTGCAGGCGTCGAAGGAATTCGAACTCGTGGTGATTCCCGGCGCCGATCACGGCGCGGGGAGCCCGATCACCGTGCGCAAGCGCAACGACTTCTTCGTGCGCTACTTGCGCGGTGTGGAGCCGCCGAACTGGAACGTGGTGAGCGCGTCGGCTCAGTCGGGGTCGACGACGCCGGTCTTTGGCGACGCCTGGAGCGCACTCGATGACGAAGCGCTGCCCTGGGTGGCGTCGGAGGATTGGGACATCCAGTCTTCGAGGTTCTGAAGCTCTTCCTTCGCGGCGTCTTCCGAGATGCCGTGACTGACCGAGATGTTGAGGCGCTTGTCGAGGAACTCCTCGAAGCGCACCCACTTGCCTTCGTCGAGCACGCGCTGCGTCCAGGCGCAGACCGTGACGAGGTTGTTCTGGAGTTTGCTGAGCTGGTCGAGTGACGTCTTCAGGCTCTGCACGAGGATCTCGCGTTCCTCCTCGGCGGCGCGCTGCTCGGCTTCGCGCCGTTTGAAGATGATGCCGATCCACAGCACGAGCCCGATGATCACGGCGCCCGTGACGCCGAGGTTCACCGACACGGCCACGTCGGGCGCGAAGATCCCGGCCAACTGCGCGTGGTGCAACAGCCCGCCGAGGATCAGCGGGAACATCACGGCGGTCGGCAGGAGCACGCGCATCAGCGTGCCGCCTTCGGTGTCGGCGTTGGCCAGCGCGATGAAGCCGTGGTCGGGGAAGAGCCCGACGACGCCGACGCTGAGAATCAGCAGGGCCAACGCGGCCGTCGCCGCCATGCCGGTGGCGGGATCACTCGGCACCGTCTAGAACATCGACGCGCCGTTCGTGTAGCCGAGGAGCCCGAGCCACGGCACGATGGCGCCGATGAGCGCGGTGATGATCGCCACGCGCCGCCGCCTCGTGTCGGCGCGGATCGCGATGAGCATGGCCGTGCCGAGCAGCAGCAAGGACCCGACCGTGTGCGGCGACACCGCCCGCGGCGACTCGTTGACGCGGTCCACGAGCATGCGAATGCGGATGAGTGCGAGGAGGCCCGAGCCGAGGAACGCCGTGGCGAGGGCGGCGCGTGTGACGCCCGTGAACGTGCCCGTGTTGATGCGGCGCACGGTCATGAGCAGCACGCCAAGCACGAGAATGGACGCGGCGGTGGCCGGGCGGATCGACGGGCCCGACACGAAGAATTGGCGCACGGCCTCGTAGCGGCCCGGCCAGTTGACCAAGACACCGGCGCCGATGCCGCACGCGATCAGACCACAGACATCCGACAGCGCATTCGCTGGGGAGCGATTCTGCACGGCGCGATTCTACAGCGTGATCGACGCGCTGCGTCCGGCCGGCACAGAGATCGTGCGCGTGGCCGTGGCGCCGGCCAGGCGTACGCGGAACGTCCGCGCCGCCGCTCCGGCCGTGTTCGTGACGGTGAGACGACGTGCCGCCTGCGCCCACTGCATCGTGAAGCGCTGCACGCCCTGATTCTTCTGATACGCCAGCGTCTTCCCGTCGTCTTCGTACAGCGACGACGTGCCGTCGGCGCCGGGATAGACGACGAGGGTGATCGGTTCGGTGGTGGGCTCGGCGGTGTATTGCTTCACGGGCCCCATCGGGAGCACGGCGCCGCCGCGGACGTAGAGCGGCATCGTGGCGAGATCCACGGCGCGCGCGATCTCGCGGCCACCGGCCACGGGTTGCTCGGTCCAGAAATCGATCCACGGTCCGGCCGGCAGATACACGGCGCGAGACGTGGCGCCTTTCTCGACCACAGGCGCCACGAGGATGTCGCGGCCCCAGAGATACTGATCGCCGCGCGCCACCGCCTGCGCATCCTTCGGGTAGTGCAGCCACATCGCGCGCAGCACGGGCATGCCGGTGTCATGGCAGGCGCGCACGGCCGTGTAGAGATACGGCATGAGCGTGTAGCGCAGCTCGAGATACTGCTTGCAGATGGGCTCGACGGCCGCGTTGTGGAGCTCGCTCTCCGGCGGATCCTGCGCGCCGTTCGTGTAGCCCGACACTTCGCTGAAGCCGAGCTCGCCCGTGTTCCAGCCCCACGGCAATCGCAGGCGCCACGTGCGGCCGTGCGAGCGGAAGAGCGTGTTGAACGCGCCGAACTGGAACCAGCGCACGTACAACTCGCCGGTGAAGTCTGCCGTCGGCACGAAGCCGCCGATGTCGGTGCCCCAATACGGAATGCCGGACAATCCCGTGTTGACTGCGTTCGGCACGTGAGTCTTCAGCGTTTCCCACAGCGAATACACATCGCCCGACCAGAGGAAGGCGGCGCGGCGGGCCATGCCGACGTAGCCGTTGCGATGCAGCGCGTACGGGCGCTCGTTCGGCCGGTACATCAGCGAGCCGTCGTAGTACATGACGTTGCGCGCCAGGCGCGACGGCGCGTCGAGGCCGTCGCCCTGATCCGGCCACCAGCCGTCGATGCCGAGATCGAAGAGCGGCTTGTGCGCCGGCCAGTAGCAACTCACTTGCCGATCCGGCGGCCACGTACCTGCCGAGCCGTTGATCGTCTCCGGCACGCGTCCGGTCGGCAGTGGCGGCGCGGTGCACGGATCCTTCACCGAGCCGGTCAGGGTCTTGCCTTCGAGGACGATGTGCAGCACGACTTTGAAGTGCATCGCGTGCAGATCGTCGATCATCTTCTTGGGGTCGGGGAACACGTCCGGCTTCCACGTGAACTCGCCGTTGTGCGTGTTCCAGCC
>CAYFLU010000293.1:1233-3344 GCA_964343975.1 uncultured Solibacteraceae bacterium | reverse complement strand
CTGGTGCTCTATCCACTGAGCTACGAGCCGCTGCGCCTAGGGTAGCGCGGGCGCGATCAGTCGATGTTCTCGCAGCCGAGCGCCGCGATACCGGAATCGACGAGGTTCGCCCACGCCTGCGGCCCCATCACGAGCGCGGTCGCCTTGCACTCGTTCGCGTCCATCGAGGACGCCTCGGTCAGCAGGTAGAAGTGATTGCCGGTGCCGTAGAGGACGGCCGCGCCGTCGAACGCCTGCTTCAGGCAGCCCGACGCCTTGTCGTTGAACATCACGCCCGCCCAGAGCGGCTGGTACTTCTCCGGCTTGGCGAGCGTGACGCGGTAGCACTTGGACGGGCCGAGCTGGCCGCCCTGGGCCCACGTCTTGAGGATCGCCGCCTTCTGCTTCGCGGTCGGCGCCTGCGTCTGCGGCGCGTCGGCGAGCGCGGCCGGCGCGAGGACGAGCAGGGCGATCAGGACGGCGGCGAGACGCTGCATGCGCCGATCATACGCCGGGAGCGGACGGCGTGCCCGCTCCCGGCGCGTCGATCAGTCGATGTTCTGGCAGCCCATCCCGCCGGCGTACCCGGCGAGGTCGACCCACGCGTTCGCGCCGAGCGCGGCCGCCATCGCGGTGCAGGTCGCCGCGTCGACGGACGAGCCCTCCATGAACTTGCTCCACATGCTCCCGGAGCCCCACAGGATCGCGGTGCCGTCGAACGCCATCGCGCCGCAGCCCGTGGCCTTCGTGTTGAACGCGACACCGGCCCAGACCGGGTTGCTCTTCGAGAGGGCGACCGTGTAGCACTTCTGCTTCGCCTTCGGCACGCCGTCGCCATCGCTCCAGGCCTTGAGGATGCCCGTCTTCTGCTTCGCAGTCGGGGCCTGGGTCTGCGAGCCGTCCGCGAACGCGGCGGTCGCGCCGAGCGCCAGCACGAGCATGGCGACGGCGAGGGTGGTGATGGTCCTGCGCATGGATCCTCCTCGGATCGGATTCGCGTGTGCGGCCCTATGATGCCGATCGCACCCCACTGACGGAGACCGTGATGGCCGAGCACCTCAACAACCACCACCGCCAGACCCTCGAGCACCTGTTCGACCACCAGCAGAAGGGCAACATCCACTGGCGCGAGGTGCGCTCGCTGCTCGAGGCCGTCGGCTCGGTCGAGGAGGAGCACAACGGCAAGGTCAAGATCCACGTCGGCGAGACGACGATGGTCTTCCACGACCCGGGCCACCACGAGATCGATCGCCAGCTGGTCGTCGATCTGCGCCGCGCGCTGACCGACGCGGGCTACGCGCCTAGCTGATCGTCCCGGTCGCCACGAGGGCGACGATCAGGAGGCCGAACACGATCCGGTACACGCCGAAGATCGTCAGCGTGTGCCGCGCGAGGTAGCGCAGCAGGAACGCGATCGACGCGTACCCGAAGACGAACGCGAAGATCGTCGCGATGATCGTGGCGAGGATCGGCGCGTTGTTCGAGCCGTCCCCCACGTCCTTCAGCTCGAACAGGCCGCTCAGCACGACGGCGGGGATGCTGAGCAGGAACGAGAAGCGCGCGGCCGTCTCGCGGTTGAAGCCGAGCACGAGGCCGCCGACGATCGTGGCGCCGGAGCGCGACACGCCGGGGATCAGCGCGAGCGCCTGGCAGAGGCCGACGATGATGCCGTCGCGCCACGACACGCTGTCGAGCGGGCGCCGCAGCGTCGCGATGCGGTCGACGGCGAGCATCACGATGCCGCCGATCACGAGCGAGAACGCGACGATCCACAGCGACCGCGCGCCGCTCGAGATCTGGTGCCGGAAGGCGAAGCCGACGATGACGACGGGCACGGTGCCGACGGCCACGTACCAGCCCATCAGGCTGTCGGGCGTGCGCCGCAGGTCGCGGTTGAGCAGGCCCCGCACCCACGCGACGGTGATGCGCGCGACGTCGTGCCGGAAGTAGATCAGCACCGCGGCCATCGTCCCGAGCTGGATGACGGCGCTGAACGCGGCACCCGGGTCGGGCTGGCCGAGCAGCGCGGGGACGATGCGCACGTGCCCGGTGCTCGAGATCGGCAGGAACTCCGTGAGTCCCTGCACGATGCCGAGCAGGATCGCCTCGAACCAGCTCACCGGCGCACTATG
>CAYFLU010000293.1:0-1133 GCA_964343975.1 uncultured Solibacteraceae bacterium | reverse complement strand
GCCCACCGCGCCTCGCGCTCGTACGGGTTGTCCCAGTAGCCCGTCACGAGGTACGAGAGCGGCATCAGCGGGCCGCGGCGGCGCATCTGCCAGACGTGGCACAGCTCGTGGCGCAGCAGCTCGTCCGACACCTCGTCGAGCGGCTGGCGCAGCAGGATGCACTCGGGCAGCGCGTAGCCGTCGAACGCCCGCATCCGCGGCAGCCGGAAGAACCACGGCGCGTGCACGATGCGCACCCGCGACGGGTCGATCGGCGTGTCGTACAGGCCCGTCGCGTTGAGGTGCGCAGCGGCCGCGCGCAGGCGCTCGGCGGCCCGGCTCACGCCGGCGAGACGGCGTTCAGCACGATCACGGGCGAGCCGTCCTGCAGCTGCTGGATCTGGAACCCGTAGCGCTGCGGCGCCGTCAGCTTGTCGATCGACACGCCCTCGGCCTCCGGGATGCCCGAGAGCGGCGGCACGCGCGGCGGGATCGTCTGGTCGAGCGGGCGGCTCAGCTCGGCCGCGTAGTTGGCCCGCTCGAACAGCATCGTCACGTCGGGGGCCTTGCCCGGCGGCGGCGGCAGGAACGCGAGCACCGTGTTGATCCCGCTGTCGTACGTGAAGGTGTAGAGCGCCAGCTCGAGCGCCTCGCGCCGCAGCAGCCACTCGCGCTCCACGCTCGGCTTGCCCGACTTGATCGCGCACTGCTTGCCGAGGCCGCACATCACGTACTGGATCGACCCGGCCGCGTCGACGACGCGGATGTTCTGGTCGACGGCGCTCTTCAGCGGCTGCACCGCGATCGCGGCGAGGTCGACGCCCTGGTACTTCGGCACGGACGCGGTGATGGCGACGAGCTGGTCGCCGTTCGGCAGGCGGTACGTCGGCGCGACGTGCTCGGCGATCTGCGTGGCGACCGCGGCGGACGAGCCACCCGCCGGCTGCCAGGCCGACCACTGCGGCGGCGGCGCGGGCTCGTGCAGCTGCGACGTGATCACGAGCGCGGCGAGCGCGAAGCCGGCCACGATGCCGAGGATGCCGTAGGCCAGCGCGAAGCGGCCGCCGTACGAGCGCTTCGGCACGGCGACGTGCTCGACGATCGGCTCGTCGTCGAAGGCGGGCAGCTGCGGCGTCAGATCCTCGGCCACGTCG
>CAYFLU010000292.1:0-3348 GCA_964343975.1 uncultured Solibacteraceae bacterium | reverse complement strand
ACGGGCACGTTCGTCGCGGAAGTGGCGCCCGGCTCGAGCGAGCACTTCAACAAGCCCGGCTTCCGTCAGATCGCGGTGTATGTGGAAACGGCCGGCGGCCCGTATTTCGTCAAGCTGCTCGGTCCGGCGAAGAGCGTCGAGAAGTGGCGCGCGAGTTTCGACGCGTTCCTGAAGTCGCTGAAGTATTCGTAAGGCGAGACGCGCCCTACACCAACGACCAGTCGGTGTGGGGCGTGCGATTCTCCACGAGCCATCCCCACAGCAAGCCGCGATAGGTCTGCCACCGCATGCCCCGCGCCGCGTAAAACGGCGCCAGCGCCCGCTGCACATCCGGCAATCGATAACACGGCACGCCCGGAAAGTAGTGATGCTCGAGATGGAAGTTCGAGTAGACGTACGCCACATTCCAGAACCAGTGGCCACGCATCAGCGTGCCCCACTTCGCCGGATCTGACGGATCGATGTCGTAGTGCTGGCCCAGCCGGTTCAGCGTGAACGCGATCGGAAACACGAAGAACACCGGGAAGAGATGTGCGCGGAAGGCCGCGGCCCATCCGAACTGATACCAGAAGAACGCCGCCACGGAGAGGTGGAAGCCGATCGACACCTTCCGCTCCCATCCGATCGTGCGCTTCAGGTCGTCGGGATACGTCGCGGTTTCCTTTGCGGCGGCGCGGAAGTAGATCGGAAAGAGCGCCGGTGTCGCATAGAGCAACTTGTACCAGCGCGCCACCCGCTTGGGTGACAGGTGGTGACGCTTGGGATCGTCATTCGACCCGAGCTCGGCGTGATGGTCGAGATGCCACCGGGTGAACTGCGATGCGGAGATGCCGCTCGGAATGGCGTAGAGCAACGCCAGCGCACGCTCGGCACGCGCGTGGCGGCGCTCGAACACACAGTGGTGCAAGACTTCATGTAGGAGCACCGTGAAGTTGAACACCGTGAAGCCCTGCACGAGCGCCAGCGGCAGCCAGATCCACGGCGAGTCGAACCGCAGCAGGCCCCAGGTCGCGAGGCCGAGCAGGACGAACTGGCGGCCGGCAATCAGGAAGTGCCGCCAAGCGTCCTTCTTGTGCAGCGCCCGCATCTGTTCACGCGAGATCGCGCGGCCGAGGTCGGCCCGCAATCCGGCGGCGTGCGCGCTGTAGTAGTGCGACTTCATTCTCGATTCAACTTAACACGCCGGCCGCCTACTTCAGGAGGTACGCCTGCACCCGCAGTCCGAGCGGCAACTCGCGCCCGTCGGTGAGCTCGATGAGCGTCTCGAGCACCTTCTGATCGGCCCGTTCGGCCGGCTCGTCCGTGCGGATGTTCTTCCGCCCGAGCAGTTGGCCCACTCGTACGACGCGTCCCTCGAACTTGCGGTCCCCGAACGCGTCAGCGGTCACATACGCGCGCTGCCCCACACGGAGCCGTGCGACGTCTGCTTCATCCACTTCCATCCGCACGCGCAGCGTCGACCGGTCCGCGACGGTCACAATCGGCGAGTCGAACTGGGTCGACACCGACTCGCCCGGCCGGCGGAACTTACGGAACACGATGCCGTCGATCGGCGCCCGCGTGATCGTGCGCTCGAGGGTGGCCCGCGCCTCGGCCACGGCGGCGCGCGCGAGCGCCACCTCCGCCTCGGCGGCCGCGCGATCCTCCGCACGCGCCCCCGTCTCCACCACGCGCTGTTTCTCGGTGAGCGCGTCGAGCCGCGCCTGCGCCACCTTCGCGTTCTGCACAGACGCATCGAGCTCGGCCTGCGCGATCACGGCGTCACGGAACAGCTGACGCCGGCGCTCCACGTCCTTCTGCGCGTGCTCGAGCACCGCCTCGGCCTCGCGCACCGCTGCGGCCGCATCACGCTTCTCCTCCACGCGCGCGCCATTGCGCACGCGCGCCAGCGCCGCTTCCTTCAGCGCGAGCGCGGCCTCCGCCGACGCCAACCGCGCCTTGAAGTCGGTGTTCTCGACAACGGCGATGATCTGACCGGCCTTGACGGCATCGCCCTCTTCGACGAGGACCTCTGCCAGCCGGCCGCCGATCTGCGACGACACGCGGATCTCTTCCGAGATGCCCTCGACGCGGCCCGGGCCGGCCGCCACGATGTCGCTCACCCCCGCCGGCGCCACGGTGGCCGGCTCGGCCGACGCGCTGTGACTACGCATCACGAGACATGTCACCGCGATCACACCGACGATCGCCACCCCAGTCAGATACGCCTTCTTCATGCCACTGCTCCCTTGGCTCCGTCATTGCCATGGCGCTCGTCCGAGACGATGCGCCCGTCTTCCATGCGGATCGTGCGGTCCGCGTACCCCAACATGCGACTGTCGTGCGTCACGATCACGACGGCGCGCCCGCGCTCGTGCGCCAGATGCTTCAACACGTCGATCACGGCGCGGCCGCTTTGCGAATCGAGCGCGGCCGTCGGTTCATCGGCCAGAATCACGGGCGGCTCCCCCGCGAGCGCGCGTGCGATCGCGACGCGCTGCTTCTGGCCGCCGCTCAGATCCGCGGGATAGGCGCGCAGCTTCGCGCCGAGGCCCACCTGCTCGAGCAGCTGCGCCGCCTTCGCGCGCGCCTCGGCTTTCGGCACACCGAGCAGGTCGAAGGCGAGCGCCACGTTCTGCCGCGCCGTCAGCGTCGGAAACAAGTTGAACGCCTGAAAGATGAACCCAATGCGCTCGCGGCGAATCGTGGGCAGTGCGGCTTCGTCGAGCGACGTGACCTCCTGCCCCTGCAGCCAGAGCTGTCCGGCCGATGCGCGCAGGATGCAGCCCATGATCGACAGCAGCGTGGTCTTGCCGCTGCCGGACGGCCCGACGAGCAGCGTGAGTTCCCCGCCATGAATGTCGAGCGTCACATCGTCGAGCGCGCGGCTTGCCGCTTCGCCGGACGCGTATGTCTTCGACAGCCCGCGGACCTGAATGACTGGTGACATGGTTAGCCTTTGAAGACCATCGCGGGGTCGAGCCGCGTGACCTTGTTGATCGAGACCAGCGCCGCCGACACGCACATCACGACGGTGAGGACAAAGAGCGCGGCGGCCAGCTGCCACGGCAGAAGAATGGCCGCGCCGCCCTTCGCGCTGCCGCTCACGACGAAGGCGCTCACGAGCATCGCGAGCGGATAACCGGCCAGCGCCGCAATGAGCGACTGCTGCACGATCACGTTGTAGAGATAGCCGTTGGTCGCGCCCATGGCCTTCAACGTGCCGTACTCGCGGATGTGATCCATCGTGGTCGCGTAGATCGTCTGCGCGACGACGACGACGCCGACCACGAGGCCGAGGACCGCGGCGATCAGCACCGCCACGCCGGCGCCGGTCGTGAACATCCAGTAGAACTGCGTCATGTAGGA
>CAYFLU010000291.1:0-3373 GCA_964343975.1 uncultured Solibacteraceae bacterium | reverse complement strand
TCATGAAGCTGTCGGTCATCATGCCCGTGTACAACGAGCGCCGCACGATCCACGAGATCGTGGCGCGTGTGCAGTCCGTGACGCTGCCAGGAATGGAGAGCGAACTCGTCATCGTCGACGACGGATCGCAGGACGGCACGCGCGATCTGCTCGCCGAGATGAACGGCCGCGACAACATCCGCGTGTTCCTGCAGCCGAAGAACTGCGGCAAGGGCGCGGCGGTGTGGCGCGGTCTGCAGGAAGCCACGGGCGACGTCATGATCATTCAAGACGCCGACCTCGAGTACGACCCGGCAGAATATCCACAGCTGCTCGATCCGATTCTGCGCAACGTGGCGGACGTCGTGTACGGGTCGCGCTTTCTCGGCTCGCCGCGCGGGCACCGCGTGCTGTACTTCTGGCATTCGGTCGGCAACAAGATGCTCACGCTCCTGTCGAACATGTTCAGCGACCTGAATCTGACCGACATGGAAACCTGCTACAAGGCGATGACGAAAGACGTCGTGCGCCGGCTCGACCTGCGGTCGCAGCGATTCGGCATCGAGCCCGAGATCACGTGCAAGGTCGCGCGGTTGCGCGCGCGGGTGTACGAAGTGCCGATTTCCTACAACGGCCGCACGTACGAAGAAGGCAAGAAGATCGGCTTCAAGGACGCCGTGCAGGCCGTGCTGATCATCCTGCGGTACGCGTGGTGGACGCCCGCGGAGACCTTGCCGCGCCGATGAGCCGATGACCCGATGACGCGCCGTGTCTTTTCACTGAACAACGCCTGGTTCGTCACGGCGCTGTTCACCGTGTTGTCGGTGGCCGCCACGTGGCCGCTCGCCACGCGCTTCACCACCGAAGTCGCCTGGGATCTGGGCGACCCCGTGTTCAACTGCTGGGTGTTGATGTGGACCGGCGGCCAGGTGCTGCGCGCGATGCGCGGCGACTGGTCCGCGCTCGCCGACTACTGGAACGGCAACATCTTCTATCCGGAGCGGCTCACGATCGCCTACTCCGAGCACCTCACGCCGCAGATGCTGCAGATCCTCCCGATCTACGCGGCCACCGGCAACATCGTGCTCTGCTACAACCTGCTGTTTCTCGCCGCGCTCGTGCTGTCGGGCCTCGGCATGTATCTCTTCATCCGCGAGATCACCGGCCAGCCCGTGGCGGCGTTCGTTGCCGGCGCCGCCTTTGCCTTCGCACCGTACCGCGTCGACCAGTACGCGCATCTGCAGGTGATGACGAGCTACTGGATGCCGCTCGCGTTCTTCGCCTTCCGGCGCTACGCGGCCACCGGACGGGTCCGCGCGCTCGTCGGCGGCACGGCCGCTGTGGTGCTGCAAACGCTGTCGTGCTTCTACTACCTCTTCTTCTTTGCGCCGTTCGCCGCGGCCTACGCGCTGTATGAACTGATCGCGCATGGCGCGTGGCGACGCCGCCGCGTCTGGGTCGAGGTCGGTGTGGCCGCCGTCGTCGGCCTGCTGCTCGTGGCGCCGTTCCTCGTGCCGTACACGAAGGTGCGCGACATCAACGGCATGGGCGTGCGAGGCATCAAGGAAGTGGCGAGCTTTTCCGCCGATACCTATGCCCTGGCCACCGCCTCGGAGAACCTGACGTTCTGGGGTCCGCGCCTGCAGACCTTCGTGAAGGCGGAAGGCAACGGGTTCCCCGGTCTCACCACGCTCGCGCTCGGACTGCTGGGCGCGCTCGCCATCGCCATCGCCGCCGCCGGCGAAGCGCGTCGACGGATCTCCGCGCCGGCACCCGGATGGCGACGCGCGGCCGGAGCGCTGGCCGTCGTAGCCGGTGTGGGCCTCGTCGTGATCTGGGCGATTGTCTTGACGACAGCCGATCGGGTGATCGACCTCGGCCCGCTCAGAATCAGTTTGCGCAGCGGCCTGCAGCCGCTCGTGCTGAGCACACTCGCCTTCGTGCTGGTGATCCTCACGTTCCCCGGCGTGCGCGCGTTTCTGCGCGGCGTACCGCGGTCGCCCGGCGGGTTCCTCATCGGCGCGTGGATCGCCGCCATCCTGCTCGCGTTCGGCCCGATCATCACGGTGAAGGGACAAGCGATTGGCAGCGGTCCGTACCTGTGGCTGTATCAGTACGTGCCCGGCTTCAACGGCATGCGCGTGCCGGCGCGGTTTTTCATGGTGGCCACCGTCTGCCTCGCCGCGCTCGTCGGCATCGGCATGGCCGGCATCGCGCGGCGCCGGCCGCGCCTGGCCGCCGTGATCGGCGCGGTGGCGCTCGTCGGCTTCCTCGTGGAAAGCGGCGTGCAGCCGTTCATCACGAGCAAGCGCCTCTGGGTGGAGCACTTCGAGCTCGAGTCGCGCGACCTCGCCTCAGCATCCACGCTCGGGCCCGTGTACGACACGGTGAAGGCGCTGCCGCACGGCACCGTGCTGGCCGAGATTCCGTACGGTTCGCCGCCCTTCGACATCAAAGCCACGTTCTTTGCCGGCTATCACCGCAAGCCGCTCATCAACGGCTACTCGGGCTTCTTCCCGGAGTCGTACAAGAAGCGCATCGACGCACTCGGCTGGGATCCAACGGAAAACCGTGACGCCGCCTGGCGCACGTTGCTCGAGAGCGGCGCGACGCACGTCGTCGTCCACGAAGCCGCGTACTTCGACGGCAAGGGCGACGTGATCACGGCGTGGCTGCGGTCGACCGGCTCCACCGAACTCGCCGCAAACGGCACCGACCGCCTCTTCGCGGTCAACCGACGATAGAGCGCAAACAGCGGTAAGATTTCGGCATGCGTCCGGATCCCCTCGGATTCCTAGCCACTGAACTCGACAACCTCCGGCATCAGGGTCTCTACCGCACGTTGAGAATCCTCGAGGGCCGCCAGGAAGCGACGAGCCGCTTCGACGGCAAGCAGGTCGTCAACCTGTCGTCGAACAACTACCTCGGTCTCGCCACGCATCCGAAGCTCGTCGAGGCGATGGTGAAAGCCACGCTCGAATTCGGCGTCGGCTCGGGCGCGGTGCGCACGATCGCGGGCACGATGTCGATCCACATGGAACTGGAACGCCGGCTCGCGGCGTTCAAGCACACCGAAGCCGTGGTCGTGTTCCAGAGCGGTTTCACGGCCAACGCCGGCACCGTCTCGTCGATTCTCACGAAAGACGACGTGATCATCTCGGACGAGTTGAATCACGCCAGCATCATTGACGGCTGCCGCCTCAGCAAGGCACTCATCAAGCCGTTCCCGCACAAAGACATCGATGCCGCGCGCAAGATCCTCAAGGATCTGCCGGCCAGCCAGCGCAAGCTGCTGATCACCGACGGCGTCTTCAGCATGGACGGCGACCTCGGCCCGCTGCCGGCGCTCTGCGACCTCGCCGATGAATTCGGCTGCATCATGATGGTCGACGAT
>CAYFLU010000290.1:0-3384 GCA_964343975.1 uncultured Solibacteraceae bacterium | reverse complement strand
GGCCGCGCGGCCCAGCCCGGCGTGTACAAGGTCACGGTGAACGTGGGCGGCAAGGAGATCGGCAGCCAGACGTTCAAGGTCCTTGAAGACATCTGGCTGAACGAGAAGTAGGCCCAGACACAGACAGGACGCCTACTTGTGACTTGCAAGTAGGAAAGCAAGAAGCAACACGTGGGAAGTTGAAGTGGAAAGTCACAAAGGAAGAAGTGACTTGCTACTTTCGACTTCCCACTTTTACTTGTCGCTTGCTGCTTCTCACTTCCGACTTGCAAGTAGCAAGTGTCTGTTTCTGCCCTATCGAGCCGTTTCTCCCGGCTCCATCTCCACCACTTCGATGTTGTGCGGCTCGAGCAGCGTCTTGAGCGCCGACGGACGGCCGGTCAGCAGCGGGAACGTCCCCCAGTGCATCGGCACCACCTGACGCACGCCGAGCCACTCGGCCGCGACCGCGGCCGCATCCGGTCCCATCGTGTAGTGATCGCCGATCGGCAGGAACGCGATCTGCGGCTTGTAGAGCTCCCCGATCGTCTTCATCCCCGCAAAGAGTGACGTGTCGCCGGCGAAGTAGATCGTCGGCATGTCCGGCGCGCGCAGCACGAACCCCGTCGCCAGCCCCAGATACCGCGTGGTCCCGTTGTCGTCGATCGAGCTCGAGTGGATGGCTTCGGTGAGCGTGATCTTGATGCCCGCCGCTTCCTGCGTGCCGCCGATGTTGCCGCCGCGCACGTCGGCCACGCCCTTCTCCTTGAAGTAGCTGCAGAGTTCGTAGATGCCCATCACCGGCGCGCCGGTCGCCCGCGCGATCGGCACGACGTCGTTGATGTGGTCGAAGTGGCCGTGCGACGCCAGGATCAGATCCACGGGCGCCAGCGCTTCCGGCTTCTGGAACGCCTCCGGGCACTTCGGGTTGCCGAGCCACGGGTCAGTGACGATCCGCTTGCCGTTCGGCAGGCCAATGATGAACGACGAATGTCCGAGCCACGTGTAAGAGAGACGCTGCGCTGCCATACGGGCAATAATAGAGGAAATGAGCGACGTGGCCCCCTTGCAGTTCATCCGCGGCCGCCGTGTGAAAGACGCGGCGCCGGTGACCACCGCCCGCGCCCCGAAACCTGAGTGGCTGAAGGTCAAGGCGCCGGGGTCGGAGAACTACCTCAAGATTCGCGGCCTGATGCGCGACCTGAAGCTCAACACGGTCTGCGAAGAAGCCCACTGCCCCAACATCGGCGAATGCTGGCACCACGGCACGGCGACGTTCATGATCATGGGTGATGTGTGCACGCGCATGTGCGGCTACTGCAACGTCACGCACGGCGCGCCAAATGCCCTCGACGCACAGGAGCCCGCCAAGCTCGCCCGCGCCGTCGCCGACATGCAGCTCAACTACGTCGTCGTGACGAGCGTCGACCGCGATGACCTGCCCGACTTCGGCGCCGGGCATTTCGCGAGCGTGATCCGGGAAGTGAAGAACTGGCGACCGGAGTGCCGAGTGGAAGTACTCATCCCCGACTTCCAGGGCAACGCCGACGCGCTGAAGATCGTGCTCGACGCCCGGCCCGACGTGCTCAACCACAACACGGAAACGGTGCCGCGGCTCTACAAGGCGGCGCGCCCGGGCGGCCGCTATACGCGCGCGCTCGAACTGCTCGACCGTTCACGCACGATGGCGCCCGACATTCCCACGAAGACCGGCATTATGGTGGGATTGGGCGAGACGATGGACGAAGTGATCGAGGTGCTGCGCGACCTCCGCAAGGTCGACGTGAAGATCCTCACCGTCGGTCAGTATCTGCGCCCGTCGATGGCCAACCTGCCGATGGATCGGTACTACACGCCCGAGGAGTTCCGGGAGATCAAGCGCGTCGCGCTCGAGCTCGGCTTCGGCCACGTGGAAAGCGGCCCGCTCGTGCGCTCGTCGTATCACGCGCACGAACAGGCCGACAGCTTCGCCGGTCAGCGCTAGATCGCGATCTTCACGACCACTTTCAGGACCTCACTCGGTCCACCGACCTGAATACCGGGCATGTGCGCGTCGCCCGGCCAGAGCAACGTGAAGTGTCCGGTCGGCAGCGTGACCCACTGCCCCGCCGTGCCCGCCAACCAGATCAGATCCTTCGCCTCGTCGTAGGGCTCGGCCGTCAGCTGATTGTTCGAGACGTAGCCGATCTCCTCGATCCCGGCGAAGACCACCTGCAGATCGATGTATTTGCGATGCGCTTCCCAGCGCCCCTCACTCCGCGGCTTCGACGTGTAGCGCTGCACGAGCGCGAACATCCGGTCCTCATCGACCGGATACTTGCCATCGGCCATGGCGGCAAAATCGGTGGCGCGGACGTAGTCGAGGGCGGCGGCGATGCGCGGACTGAGCCCGCGATAGAGATCGGCGTTGATGAGGCGATCGGTGACCATGCGGTAGCGTAACATTCTGCCGGACACCGCATGGCGCAGACACTGTCCGAGGTTCGTGACGCGATCATTCACTGCGAGGCGTGCCCGCGGCTGCGCCGCTATTGCGAGCGCATCGGGCGTGAGAAGCGTGCGGCGTATCGCACGGAGACGTACTGGGCGAAGCCCGTGCCGGGCTTCGGCGACCCGCGGGCGCGGGTGCTCGTGCTGGGACTCGCGCCGGCAGCACACGGCGCGAACCGCACCGGCCGCAACTTCACCGGCGACGGCCGCGGCGGCTCGGGCGACTTCCTCATGGCCGCGATGCACGCGTACGGCTTTGCGTCCATCCCGACGTCGCAGTCAGCCGACGACGGCCTCGTGCTCACCAACGCCTGGATCATGGCCGCGGTGCGCTGCGCCCCGCCCGACAACACGCCGACGCCCGCCGAGATCGCGCGGTGCGCGCCTCACATGACGGCGGAACTCGGCGCCCTGCCCGAGCTCCGCGTGTTCGTGGTCCTCGGCCGCATCGCGTTCGATGCGGCCCTGCGCTACTTCGCCGCGCGCGGCTGGCGCGCGCCGAAGAAACCGCTGTTCGAGCACGGCGCCGTGATCCGCATTCCCGGCGCGCCGGTGCTCGTCTGCGCGTATCACCCCAGCCGGCAGAACACGCACACGGGCCGGCTCACCCCGGCCATGCTGCGCGACGTGTTCCGCAAAGCCAGGACGCTCGCCGCTATTTGACCTGCAGTTGCTGGTACGTGTGCAGGTTCTTCACGAAGACGCCCGCGGCAATCGCGGTCGCCACCACGATGGTCGCAATCGCGCCCTTTTTCTCGCCGGATCGCCACATCGACTCGGCGGCCCACAACGTCGCCGTCGTGGCCAGCGCTTTGATCACCGACAACTTCGTGGGTGACGACGCGGAGCTGCCCAGTAACGGGTTCGCTTCGCTCGCGCCATTCCTCAAGTTCACCGTCGTGGTCACGATGTCGC